>CAZJPA010000086.1:0-11494 GCA_964547755.1 uncultured Sphingomonadales bacterium | reverse complement strand
GGATGACGAAGAGAGGGGGGCGGGTGACGAAGAGAGGGGGGCGGATGACGAGAGGATGAAATGGATACGCCGCAGAAATGGATATGCCGCATCTGCTGGTGGATGACGAAGAAAGGGAACCGTGGGTAACGAGGATGGGGGAGGCGTGATGCACCGCAGGGATTGTCTGATCACTGATAACTGATCACTGATGACCGATGACTGATGACCGATGACTGATCACTGACCACTGATCACTGATTCCGCCTCACACCCGACCTTTGAGGGCGCGCAGCGGATCGAGCAGCAGATCCAGCAGCGACCGTCGTTCGACAATGATGTCGGCCTTGAGCGTCATGCCGGGCTGCAACGGCCAGCGCCGGCCATAGGCTTCCATCCATTCCTGCGCAAGGCGGACCCGCGCCCGGTAGACGGGTTCGGACAACGCAAACGGCGCGCGCAGCTCGTCCGGTCGCAGGATGGTGCGACTGACAGCCACGATTTCGCCACGGCCCAGACCGAAGCGGCGATAGTCGAATGCCTCGAAGGCCAATCGCACTTCCTGCCCCTCTTCGATGAAGCCGGCCGCACGCGTCGGAATAAACAGTTCGGCCTCGAGACGGCTGTCGGACGGCAGCAGGGCGAGAAGGGGGAGACCACCACCGACTTCCTGACCGAGACTGGCCTGAATCGCCGTTACCCGTCCGGCGATGGGGGCGGTCACCGTCGTCTCATGTCGGCCTTCGAGCTCCCACAGCTGCCGTTCCAGCGCGGCGACCCGGCTTTCCAGACCGGCGCGCTCCTCCGCCTCGTCCAGAGGCAGCCGCCTGTCCTCGCTCGTGATCTGCGCCAGCCGTGTTGCGATCTGGCTGATCCGCTGTTCGAGAACCGCCAGCTGCTGGCGCTGCGCCAACCAGCGCTCCTCGCGCGCCTTGAGCTCAGGCTGGGCGACCACGCCCTTGCGAGCCAACCCCCGCACGGCTTCCCAATTCTCCCGGGCGACACGCACGAGCTCCTTCTGCAAGGCGAGCTGGCGCACAAGGGCTTGCTTTTCGGCCGCAAGCCCTGCGCGCTCCGCCGCCAACGCCTCCCGGCGTGCGGCATATTTGTCGGCAAGACCGGACAAGAGCCTGCGTTGGCTCGCGATCTCACGGCGCAGATTGGCGGCAAGACGCGTCTCCACGGCCCCCTCGGCCGCGATCGTTTCGGTGACGATCGACAGCAGCGGCTGGCCGGCGGCAACCCACTCGCCTTCGCGGACATGAATGGCGCCGACTCTTCCCGAACGCGGACCGCGAATCTTGATCAACCCATGATCCGGGCGCAGAAAACCACTCACCGTCTCCTTGCGGGCATATTCGGACAAAGCCAGGAACGCCACAGCGGCCGCTGCAATCACCGCCAACCATATGACGAGCAGGCGCACTGGTAAGGGAATCGCGAGATGGACGTCTCCGAATAGACGCTGACGCTGATGGGCAAGCGCCTCACTGCGAAAGAGGGTATCGGTCATCGTCTGGTCGGCCCCCTGCCCCCTCCACATCTTCAGCCACACGCGCTCGGCTCACAGCATCTTCACGCTTCTACCTTACAACGGGAGATGGTGCAAGATGACCCCGTCTCAAGTAACTTACCGGCATTACATCACGCAGCATTCCCCCGCAACACCATGCTGCACCAGAAGAGCACGTCCGCCCGGCACCATGCGCCCCCTTTGGCCTTGACGGTCGCAGCAGACGACACATTCCTCACAGGGATGAACGAACGCCTCTTCTTTCCCCGTGTCACGGACAAAAAGCCGCCCCCCTCTCCTTTCCCACAAGCCGGGATGAACCGACCGCTATGGGAACGACGGACCGACCCCCCTGCTCAATGGCTGGTACTGTGGCGCAGGGCTTCCATTTCCTCCTTCAGGCGCAGTTTCTGTTTCTTCAGTTCCGCCAAGCGAATGTGATCCGGCAACGGGCGCGCAAGTTCCTGAGCGATGATCTGTTCGAGTTGGGCGTGCTTTTCGGCGAGAATCGTCACATGCGCCTTTATTGTCATGCCGGTCTCCTTCTCTTCGTGAAGGGTTGACGTGAGAAGAGTATTAAAGCACAAAACGCCGCCCCTGTCAGCCAAAGGCTGTGCTGCATCGCCACAGGTTTTCGTGCAACGCAGCAGCGGCAGCCCTAGCAAGACGAGGCGCGACGAACGAACGCAGCGAGAGGCCGGTTGTGACCATGAACGGGCAGGCAAGACGGCTGGTGGTGGCGATCACGGGGGCCTCAGGTGTCGACATCGGTTATGAGATCCTGCGCCAGGCCCGTGAGGTGCAGCTTGCCACGCATCTGGTGATCTCGGCGGCGGGGATGCGCACAATCCGGGAGGAAAGCCGCCACCATCCTGCTGATTTCCGCAGACTCGCGAGCGAGACACATTCCAATCGCGATATCGGTGCGGCAATCGCCAGCGGAAGCTTTACGACCCTCGGCATGATCGTCGCCCCCTGCTCCATGAAAACGCTTGCCGAAATCGCCCATGGGATCACCGGATCCCTGATCGCGCGGGCTGCTGATGTGACATTGAAGGAGCGCCGCCCCCTCGTGCTGGCTGTACGCGAAACGCCCCTTCATCTCGGTCACCTGCGCAACATGACGCTGGTGACCGAAATGGGGGCTGTCGTCGCGCCCCCTGTGCCGGCCTTCTACCAGAACCCTCGGGATATCGACGATCTGCTCGCACAAACGGCTGCCCGTCTTCTGCAGATAGCAGGCATGCCGGCCCCGCACTTACGAAGCTGGCCGTGTGAGAAGGGGTAAGGCGGCTTGGCCGGAGGCCGCCGGTCGTGGTATAAACTTCGCGCACGGGCAGAATCGCACTCGCCCCGCAAAGGCGAAGAGATGTTCGGCGCGCGAGGAAATGTTCGGCAAAAGACATTCCGATCCGCTCCACGAACGGGTGAGATGGAGGATGGCGGCAAGCGAGTGGGGAGAGGATCATGCATGATGGCGCGGTCATCAGCGAAGAGGCCCTACGCGCCCGTCTCGCAGCGCTCAGACAGGAACACCGTGACCTCGATGCCGCGATCGAAGCGCTCATGAGCAGCAGCGGTTATGACCAACTCCGCCTCCAGCGCCTGAAGAAGCGGCGCCTGTATTTGCGCGATCAGATCCGCTTGATTGAGGATCAATTGCTGCCCGATATCATCGCCTGATTTCGCTCTGCTCCTCCAGCTGGCGCAGGGGAAGCGAAAGCCGGTGCGCTCTGTTCCAGCGGTCCGGGAGGGTATTGGATCAGACAGGCGAGGCCAGCCTTCTCACGCAGCCCCAATCAGGTGGCCCAACAGCTGCGCATCCACATTGCCTCCCGAGAGCACGAGGATCACCGTCCCACGCAGCGTTCGGGGACGACCGGCAAGCAGCGCAGCGAGCGTGACGGCACCACTCGGTTCGAGCACAAGCTTGAGTTCCGTCAGGGCAAACCGCACGGCCTGGCGGACCTCATCGTCGCTGACCACCAGCCCCTCATCGAGATAACGATGAAGCAGCGGAAAGGTCAGCCGTCCCGGACGGGGAGCGAGCAGGCCGTCGCAAAGAGTGGACCGCGCCGGGTCGCTGCCCCGCTCCCGTCGGCCGAGGCGCAGCGAGCGCGCGGCATCGTCATGACCTGCCGGCTCCACCCCATACAGCGCCACCTCGGGAAAGTGCCGCTTGAGGACGACCGCACTGCCACCGGCCAACCCGCCGCCACCGATCGGAAACAGCACCGTGCCGGGCAGGATGTCGCGTGCGCGCGCTTCTTCGGCGATCTCAAGTCCCACGGTGCCTTGACCAGTGACGATCATGGGATCGTCATAGGACGGCACCAGCACGGCACCGCGCTCGGCTGCGATCGCCGCCGCCTTTTCCTCTCGGGATTCGGCGTCGCGGTCATAAAGCACGACCTCGGCACCCGCTCTTCGGGTGCGCGCGATCTTGATCTCGGGGGCATCGGCCGGCATCACGATCGTGGCGGCGATACCCAGCAGCCGCGCCGCCTCCGCCACCCCTTGCGCATGATTGCCGGAGGAAAAGGCAACCACACCGGCCTTGCGCTCGTCCGCCGAAAGCTGGGCGAGCCGATTCATGGCCCCTCTGATCTTGAAAGAGCCCGTCCGCTGGAGACACTCCGGCTTCACATAGACCGGTCGCCCCAGTCGTTCGGCAAGCAGGGGGACAGGAATGAGCGGTGTGGGATTGAGGGCATCTGCGATCCGGGCCGCGGCGGCCTCGATGGCCTCCGGTGTGACAACCGCACAGATCGACTCGTCACCGATGTCCATCGCCATCGCTCACTTTTCCTGCCTGTCCCCGTCGTTCCGTCGCAAGATCCAGCGCTTCCTAAGCTCGAGCATCGCCGGCAGCACGACGAGTGTGGCCAGCAATGTCAGCGTCAGCGCTATGAGCAACAGTTCACCCATGCTGGCGGTGCCCCGGTGATGCGAGAGAATGAGGGTGCCGAAGGACGCCATGGTGGTCAATGCACTGAACAAAATGGCGCGTGGCGTATTGGTGTTGAAGACGGATTCGGCGTGATCCAGATCACGCGCCCGAGCGACCAGATGGATCGCTGCATCCACACCCATGCCGATCATGAGGGGAAGCACGATGACATTGGCGAAATTGAACGGCAGGTCCAACCACACGCCGACCGCCAGCAGCAGGACGCTGGCAAAGGCAAGCGGCAGCATCACCATCGCCACCGCCCACAAGCGGCGCAACACGATCGCAACCATGAGCATCGCAAGCAGGAAGGCCACGACGGTGGCCTGTGTCATCGCCTCGGTCACCACCTCGCCACCGCGCAGCATGGCATAGGCGCTGCCACTAACATGCGGCTCGACGGCCAGCACCGCCCGCACGAAACGCGCACGCGCATCGGGCTTGCTGGCATCGACCGCCGGCAGAACCTGTGCCAGCGCCTCTCCGGTCGGGGCCAGATAACGACGCTTGATCCGCTCGGGCAGATGGGCAAGCGTCAATGGTTCCGGCGCAAGCATCGCCTTCAGCCGCCGCAGCATGTCTGGATAATAGGCGAAAACGGCTTGATCGAGCCGCGCGACCAACGCATCGTGCGCCGATCCTTGCGCCGCCGCTTCAAAGCGTGCGATCGCGCGCGCGAGTCGTCGGGATGCGGTGCGAATGTCTGGATCCTCGCCTTCCCTACCCTCCAGGTCGCGGCGGAGCGCCTCCAGCGCCCTTGTCACATCCGCCGCCGGCGTGGCGTGACCATTCGCCCGCCAGAGACGGGGATCAACGCTGTCGAGAAACCAGAGATCGCCGGCGAGAAAGTCGATATCATCAAGGCGGGCGTCCTGATCGGCGGGAAGGAAACTGTCGATGCTGATCACCTCCTTGACTTCGGCAAGGGACGTCACGCGTGCGGCGAACGCCCGTACAGCCGCGATATCGTCCCCCACATAGTCCAGTCGATAGGGGGAATGCCTATTCTCGGAGACAAGCCAGCGAAAGGCCTCGACCGCCGGCGAGTCTGGATCGCGCAGGTTCATGGGATCGGCGTCGAACCGCACCTTCGGCAGCTGGAAAGCGGCAACGACCACCGCAAACAGAGTGATCGCAACCGTAAAAGGGCTGGCCTTTTCGAGTGCCAGAATCAAGGTGACCCTGTGTCGGATACGCCGACGTGGACGGAATCGCGGTTGCCAGATCGTGGTCAAGGCCGGCACGACGATGAGCGTCACCAGAAGAGCGATCAGCACGCCGGCGCCCGAAATCACACCCAATTGCGCCATACCGACGAAGCGGGTCGGCGAGAAGGCAAAGAACGCAGCCGACGTCGTGATGGCGGCCAATAGGAGGCCGCGTGCGACATGGCGGGCCGCCATCGGCCACACCCGTCGCAGATGTTCAGGTGTGTCCAGTCGCTCCTCGAGATGCAAAAGCAGGTGGATGGCAAAATCGATGCCGAGCCCGATCATGAGCACCGTAAAGGCAATGGAGATCAGATTCAGCGTGCCGACGGCGAGGGCCGCGAATCCGGCTGTCGCCATCAGCGCGAGCAGCAGCGCCACAAGACTGGCCACTACGCCGGAAGCCGATCGAATTCCCAGCCCCAGCAGCAGCGCAACGAGAACGAGGGACAAGGCGACCGAAATCTCGATCCCGCTGGCCACAGACTGCAGCTCCTCCGTACGCAGAACCGGATCCCCGGTGATCCCGATCGCGACCCCGGTCGTCATTTGAGTCGGCAGATCTGCGACCGCTTCTCTCACGGCTGCGATCGCCGCCTTGGCGGGCGCGAGAGACGTGAAGTCGAGCCGTGGCTTGATGGCGATGATCCGCTGAGCCGGCTGCTTTTGGTCCTCTGCAAAGGCGAACAACCGTTGCCAGGACAGAGCCGTCGCCCGCCCGTCCGCCGTGTCTGCGATCACACCTGCGACTTCGTCATAGAGACTGGCAACGATGCCGAGCTTGACCCCATGCTCCTCCGCCTTGCCGGCACGCGCAAGATTGTCGAAGAAGGTGGCAAGATCCGGCTTGTTCACGAGCTCCTGGAGCAACGGAGCCCCTTGCCCGAGACGGGTGATCAACTCGTCGAGACGATCCCGCTTCATCAGCAGGAGCGCCTCACGCATGAAAAAGGGATCGACCGTGGGGGCGTAGACGTCCTCGATGATGTCCTTGCGGCTGGCGAGGCTGCTGACCAGCTGGCCCGCCAGCGCATCCAGACGATCCGGATTGTCGCCACGCAACACAATCAGAACCTGATCCTTCACGAGCGGGAAAAGGCGTTTCACGCGCTCGCCGACGATCCGGAAAGGCTCATGCGGGTCAATCATATCCGAGCTGTCGGTATTGATCGCCAGATCCCGACTGGCGACCACTCCCAGCAACATCGCAATCCCGGTGACCACAACCAGCCAGATCACGGGGCGGGCCACGACGCGCCGAACGAGCCCCTCTACCATGTTTTCGATACTTCTGTGCATCACCATCCGCGCTTACCAAGGATCCCCAAAAACGGCGGAGCGCCCGCACACGGGCCGGCCCGCGCGGTTTCTTAGACCCGATCCACGACGAAAAAAAGGCACGATGCCGCTTCTGCGCCCAGCTTAGGGCGGTGGAGGAATGGCCTGTCAGCTCCTGCTGTTCTCTTCGCGACAAATCCGGATGACGGTCTCAGCCAGATCCGAAAGGGGACGTGTGGCATCCAGCACCGTCCATCCAACAGGTGGACCGGCATAGGCCGCCAGTTGGCGTGCCAGCACCGGCGTATCGGCGTCCGAGGCATCGCCCTTGCGAGCGGCCACCCGTGCCCGCAGGACGCCCTCCGGCGCGTCCAGCCAGAACGAGACAAGCCGCACCCCGCAACGGGCCGCTTGGGCGGCCAGCTCGGCACGCGTAGCAGCGGACAGCCAGGTGGCGTCCAGAATCGCCGGCCAGCGCGCCCGTGCCGCTGCCCGGGCCCGCGCCAACAGCCGCCGGTAGCAGCGTTCATGACTTTCTGGTGTATAGGCATCGGGCGGCAGTCGCTCCTCCGGGCGGCGGGCGAACAGGCGCTTGCGGATACCGTCGCTGCGCAGCCAGAGCATGCCGGGCGGTGGCCCGAGCCGCGGCCCCAGGATACGGGCCAACGCCGATTTACCGCTGCCCGACAAGCCACCGATCGCGATCCACAGCGGCCGGTGTGACAGGCCGTCGTTTGCCATCAGCACACTCTCGGCGAAACGGCGATAGGAAGCGGCCATGCGCTCATGGCCCGCCCCCCATTCGGCCATAGCACGGATCGTCGCCCGCAGCGCCATCAGCAGTGGACCCAGGCGCAGCGCCGTCACGTCACCGCTGGCTTCAATCACGCGGTTCCATAATTCCCACGCCCGGTCACCGGCCTTGTGGACAAGCATGTCCATCACCGGAAAAGCGAGATCATAGGCGCAGTCGATGATACCGATGTCGTCGGAAAACTCGATGGCGTCAAAGGGCCAGGGACGATCGTCCAGCGTGCAAATATTGGCAAGATGCATGTCGCCATGACATCGGCGCTGAAAACCGTGGCGGCGGCGTGCTTCGAGAAGCGGCGATGCCTGCGCCAAGGCTGTCTGCAGTTGTCGGCGATGGGCATCGAGCCGCGCTTTCTGACCCCAGGGACCATATTCTTCCTGTTCGAGCGTGCGGATGACATCTGCCAGCGCGCGCATCAGCCTTGCGGCGGCGGGGCGCTCGCGATGACGGGGCGCTGCCGCATGATTCGCCGCGATGACATCGGCGAGAGCGGCCGCTTCCGCCATCGTCAGATCACCTCGCGCAACGCGGCGGTCCCAACGCGCGGCCTCCGCAAAACGCCGCATCTCCACCAGCCAGTCGACGACTTTCCCCTCCTCCCGCGGCATCCGCAGGATGCGTGCCACCACCTGCGGGTCGTCCAGACGGGCAAGGGCCGTTTCGAGATTCGTCGGCACCGGTGGCGCCAGTCGCGGGCCGATGCGATAAGCGGTTTGCCCTTCACCTCTTCCAACCGCCAGAACGGGCCTGAGCCCCACATACAGGGGTGGCGCGAAGAAGCGATTGATCCAGAATTCCCTGAGCGTCATCCGCGCCCGCTGGGAGAGCGTAGCATAATCGAGAAAAGGCAGGCGCACGGCCTTCTTCAGCTTGAAGGCGCGGTCAGCCGTCAGGAAGACGACCGATATCTGGGTCTCGACCCGCTGCGGCGGCGAGGTGGCAGCCAGAATTCCGGTTGCCGCCAAATGAGCGATCCAAGGCTGACTCGTCGCCCGTTCATGACCGCCGGCCGTCATAATACGCCGCCCGCTCCCTTGCGCCATCCGTTGCCTGCGCACAATGACGTCTGGGCCGATGGGAGACAAGGCAGGACACGTTCGGCACCCGGACCGGCCCGCTGCCCGCACTGCTCCAGCCAAAAAGCCGCTCTCATCCGTTCACACGGCATGGCAGGCCAGGAATGGGCAATGGTGGGCGGTGAGGGAGTCGAACCCCCGGCCTCCTCGGTGTAAGCGAGGCGCTCTGCCAGCTGAGCTAACCGCCCGGCCGCCGGCGATACGTGGTGAAGGCCCTATAGGAAACGGCTGCCTCTCCTGACAAGAGGCAGCCGCCACTACCCACCGTCCGTCCGTTCAGAACGGATTTTGGTGCAAACGCCGGCTCCGACTGAAGAATCAGCCGTTGACCGCGTCCTTCAACTGTTTGCCCGCCTTGAACTTGGGCTGCTTCGAGGCGGGAATCTGAATGGTCTCACCTGTGCGCGGGTTGCGGCCGGTGGTGGCGGCCCGGGTGGTGACCGAAAAGGTCCCGAAACCGACCAGACGCACGTCGTCACCGCCCTTGAGCGCATCGGTGATCGTGGCAAATACCGCGTCCACGGCCTTTCCGGCATCCGCCTTCGACAGGCCCGTGGCATCGGCGACTTTGGAAATGAGATCGTTCTTGTTCAAGGTCAAACCCCCTCGTGGTTGCTGTGGGTTTCCTCCAAGGATTGTGGCCGGAGTGTAGGCAGGAGCCAGCCATGCTGTCAAAAGGAAAAACGCGCCGTTTGCACGCTTTTCCACAGCTTTGTCGCGGTGATTGCGACGCGATGGTCTTTCGCCCCACGTCGCCCTCCCCTTTCCGGGGGGAAAGAGTGCAAAAAGACGGCAAAACAACAAACCGCCGCCGGCTTTGTCCGCCGGCGACGGCTTGTCTTCCGTATATCCCTTGCCCTCGCTTGCTGTTTGTATGCGCGAATCGCGGTCAGTGAGCGACCGGCAGCTCGGCCTTGTCCGCCGCCCCTTCTGTCGGCACGGGTTTGAGAGACGCGCTCTCCTCATCCCACTCGAGGGGAACGAGCGGCCGGGTCAGAGCATGTCTCAGGATTTCCTCCGCCGTCTTGACCGGCACGATTTCCAACCCGCGTTTGACCTTATCTGGAATCTCAACCAGATCCTTGACGTTCTCTTCCGGAATGAGAACGGTCTTGATGCCGGCACGCTGAGCGGCGAGCAGCTTCTCCTTGAGGCCGCCGATGGGCAATACACGCCCACGCAAGGTGACCTCGCCCGTCATCGCGACATCCGCGCGCACAGGGATTCCGGTCAAGGCCGAAACGATGGAGGTCACCATCGCCACACCCGCCGACGGCCCGTCCTTTGGGATCGCGCCCTCGGGCACGTGGATGTGGATGTCGCGCGTCTCGAAGAGCTTGGGGTCGATTCCAAAGGCAATCGCGCGCGAATGAACGTAGGAACGCGCCGCCTCGATCGACTCCTTCATCACCTCGCCGAGCTTGCCGGTGGTACGCACGCGTCCCTTGCCCGGGGTGACGACGGCCTCGATCATGAGAATGTCGCCGCCGACCTCAGTCCAGGCCAGACCGGTCGTGGCACCGATGGCATCCTGTTCTTCCGCCAAGCCATAGCGATAACGCCGCACACCGGCATATCTGGCCAAATTCCGGCGTGTCACATGCACGGCCTTGGCGTCGCCTTGAACGAGCTCGCGCACCGCACGGCGCTGCAGACGCGCCAGCATGCGCTCAAGATTCCGGACACCCGCTTCGCGCGTATAGTAGCGGATGAGATCGCGGAGCGCTCCCTCGGAAATCGACCACTCCTCCGGCTTGAGTCCATGCCGCTCACGCAGCTTGGGAATGAGGTGGCGCTTGGCGATTTCGACCTTCTCATCCTCCGTGTAGCCGGACAACTGGATGATCTCCATCCGGTCGAGTAGCGGTTGCGGCATGCTGAGCGTGTTCGCGGTCGTCACGAACATCACATCCGACAGATCGAAATCGACCTCGAGATAATGGTCCTGGAAATGGGCGTTCTGTTCGGGATCCAGCACTTCCAGCAATGCCGATGCCGGATCGCCGCGAAAATCCTGACCGAGCTTGTCGATCTCATCCAGCAGGAAGAGCGGGTTCATCGAGCCCGCCTTCTTCATCGACTGGATGATCTTGCCCGGCAACGCCCCGACATAGGTGCGCCGATGGCCACGGATCTCGGCCTCGTCACGCACACCGCCCAAGGAGAACCGCACGAAATTGCGGCCCGTCGCCTTGGCGATCGAACGGCCCAACGACGTCTTGCCGACACCAGGCGGCCCCACAAGACACAGGATCGGTCCCCGTGCACTGCCTGAGCGGGCTTGGACCGCCAGATATTCGAGAATCCGCTCCTTGACCTTTTCAAGGCCGTAGTGATCCGCATCCAGGATCTCGGCGGCCTTCACGATATCGTTGGAAACCTTGGTGCGCTTGCCCCAGGGCAGCGAGAGCAGCCAATCCAGATAATTGCGCACGACGGTGGCTTCGGCCGACATCGGGCTCATGGACTTGAGCTTCTTCAGCTCGGCCAGTGCCTTCTCGCGCGCCTCCTTGGACAGCTTGGTCTTCTTGATCTTCTTCTCAAGCTCGGCGATTTCCTCCCGGCTGTCGTCACCCTCGCCGAGTTCCTTTTGAATCGCCTTCAGCTGCTCATTCAGATAGTTCCCGAGGGTGCAGAACACCTCCTCGGGATTACAAGACACAGGGTTTTCAAAGC
>CAZJPA010000085.1:0-11522 GCA_964547755.1 uncultured Sphingomonadales bacterium | reverse complement strand
CGATCTGGATTCCGACAGATCGGCATAGCCGGAACCGGCGAAAACCGGGTTGCCGTCATTCCAGATCGACTGGTGGACATGCATGCCCGAACCGTTGTCGTCGATCACCGGCTTGGGCATGAAGGTCGCCGTCTTGCCATAGGAATGGGCCACGTTGTGCACCACGTATTTGTAGATCTGCATGTTGTCGGCGGTGTGCAGCAGCGTGTCGAAGGCAATGCCCAGCTCATGCTGCGAGGCGCCGACCTCGTGATGGTGCTTGTCGGTCTTCAGCCCCATCTCGCGCATCAGCGCGACCATCTCCGAGCGCAGATCCTGGCCCGAGTCGACAGGTGGGACCGGGAAATAGCCGCCCTTGATCCGCGGGCGATGGCCGGGATTCCCGTCGGGATATTCCTTGTCGGAATTATACGGCCCCTCGATGTCGTCGAGCACATACATCGCGCCCTTGTAATCGACCTTGAAGCGCACGTCGTCGAAGACGAAGAACTCGGCCTCCGGCCCGAAATAGGCCGTATCCCCGATCCCGCTGTATTTGAGGAAGGCCTCGGCTTTCTTGGCGGTCGAGCGCGGGTCGCGCTCATAGGGCTGGCCGGTGGCGGGCTCGAGCACATCGCAAAAGACGAACAACGTGCCTTGCGCCGTGAACGGATCGGTGAACACCCGGGTCAGATCGGGTTTCAGGATCATGTCGGATTCATTGATCGTCTTCCACCCCGCGATCGAGGAACCATCGAACATGATGCCTTCCTCGATCTGTTCGGCGTCAAGGGCCGCGGCGTCCATCGTCAGGTGCTGCCATTTGCCCCGCGGATCCGTGAAGCGCAAATCCAGCCAGGGCAGATCCTCGTCCCGGGCCAGCCTGAGCAGGGCTTCCGCATCGAGATTTTCATACATCGCCATCGTTGCTGTTCCTCACCTTGGTTGCCGTTTGCAGTCGTTTGCCGATGAGCGGTCCAGACCGCCGTCATGGGTGTTTAGACCGCCTCTTCGCCTCGTTCGCCGGTGCGAATGCGGATCGCCTCGTCGATGGTGCTGACGAAGATCTTGCCGTCGCCGATCCGGCCGGTGCGCGCGGCTGCCTCGATCGCCTCGATCGCGGCATCGAGCTTGGCGTCCGGCACCACGACCTCGATTTTGACCTTGGGCACGAAGTCCACAACGTATTCGGCGCCGCGGTAGAGCTCGGTGTGTCCTTTCTGGCGACCGAATCCCTTGGCCTCCAATACGGTCAGTCCCTGGATGCCCACCTCGCTCAGGGCCTCTTTGACTTCCTCCAGCTTGAACGGTTTGATGATCGCCTCAATCTTCTTCATCGCATGCCTTCCGCTGGTCTGGCGCCGGGCGACACTCATGGTTCCCCGACCGTCCCCACGGACGCTGCAGGATGCATGCCATGCAGGATCGCACAGGCCTGATCAGGAATCCATCCGGCGCCCATGGCTGCCGATATGTGGGGATTCCGGCGGCTGCGGGCGAAGGAGATCATGGGAACAAGCCTGTGGCCTCCCGCTAAGGCGCCGGAACGACCTGCCCGAATGGAAGGCGACGTGCATGGGATAGAGGCAGACTGCCCAATCATTGGGCATGATTGTGTCCGGGCGGACGGGGGCGGTGGACAGGAAGGAACAGCTGCGCCGCCTCCTTCAACACGCCTTGGTCCGCTGTCCTGGGCGATGCGATGGCTATCCGTCCGTGGGTCGGTTTCGTCTCTCATCCGAGAATGGCCTGCCTGAGCGCAAGGATCAGGCTGCGCACGAGTGGCAGATGCGGTTCCTCTTCCTCCAGGATAGCGAGGAAGAGGCGCTTTTTGATGCTGTCCACAGGGATATCGTTGGCTGCTTCAGGGGCGGCCGAGATGATGATGTCGATCAACCGTTCGGCGCCGGTGAGGCGGCCCCATAAATAGTCATTCTGCCGGTAACTTTCGGAGAAAAAACCGGCGAATGTCTGGAATTCGATACCTTTCAGCACATCGCGCGCGCCACCGGGATGCAGGCTTGGTGCGTCTTCGACCGCGATTCGGTCCACCTTGATCGGCTGGAGCTCGGAGCGCCCGAGCCCGACCAGCATCGGATAGGTGGCGACATCATAGTAGACAAACCCCAAATAGGCGGCCAACAGCTCGCGGGCGAGGGAGCGGGAAGGCGCCGCAGCCAACTGGGCGCTCAATTCCGTGTCCAGCTCTTCGTCACGCCTGGGCAGGCGCCAGCGCTTGCGAAGATTGGCAAGCGTAGCGTCGATGTCGCGGTTCTCGGCCTGGTCGCTGCCGGCCGGGGGGGACTGGGCATCTTCTCCTGCCTCTTCCGGGCGCGCGGTCGCTAGGGCCGTATACGTCTCCAGAACGGCGTAGAGCGCCGCCTTCGTACGGTCCAGCCAGGCGCGGCCGGCCGGGCTGTCGGCGTCCTCGCTTTCGGTGTAGAGCTCGTTGATCCGACGGATCATGAACCGCAAACGGCGGATGCGAAACGCCAGATCGAAGTCACGCAAAAAGGCGATCCAGCCGACGGTGTCGCCTTTGGCGGTCTCATCGATCGCATCGCCGATTCCGAGCAGGCCTTGCCGTTGGGTCCATGCGCGCAGACGGGGGCGGATCTCTTCGTGGGAGACGCCCGGAAAAGACAAGGCGATCTGCCTGACGAGTTCGTCGAAGACGACGCGCAGCTTCAGCCGGGCGTAGCCCTCATAAGCGAAGGCCGATTCCCGAGCGGCCCGCTCATGCGCATCGGTGCGCCAAGACTTCAACCGAGCGGCCGAAGGGCGCGGCCACAGGCGCGGTCCCAGCATTTCTGAGACCATCGCAATCACCCGCGGTCGGACACTGGCCGCAACCCGACGCACGCGGTCGAGCTGGGCGTTGAGCTCGGCCACCCATTCGAGATCGTCGCGAATCGGTTGCTTGCGCGGAATTTCGGCGAGCGCACTGCGGATGACGCGGAAGAACCCCGGCGCTGCAGCTTCTTCGCGATCCGTGGCCTCGGCCGGTAGCGGCTCGACATAGACGAGACGACGGTCCACCTCCCGATGGGCCGCGTGATCCTCGATGGCCTTGAGCGCAATCGAGATCGGTTTGTTCATGAGCACCGAGCCGTCGATGAAGAAACTGGCCTCAGGCGTAAATCCGGCCTCGTGAAGATCGCCGAAATTCCGGGCGAGAAAGCGCGCGCGGGCCGGCCAGTCCTGCCCGCGCTCGGCGAGCACGGCCTCGAGCTCGGCGAGACTGGCGGCCGGAAAGATCCCGGGAAAGCTGCTGGTCACACGGGCTGCGAACGCCAGTCCCGGGTCATTGGCGGGCGCCAGGTCGTCACGCTCGGGATGTCGCCCGTCGGCGAAATGACGGAAATGGAAAATTCGGCGGTGTTCGCGTTCTTCGACCGTCGGCGGATCATGCAGCGCGAGGCGTACCGGATAGCCCCAGAAATCCGTCGTGGTCACGAAAAGATCCAGCGGCAGGCGCTTGGGCACCAGTTCGTGGCTATTCTTGTGCGATGAATCGGGCCGCAACCGCGCCAGCGCTTCCAACATCAGCGCGCACATGTGTTTACCGGAAAAAGGCGGATGGAACCAGCGCGAGCGCACAAACAGCGACAACTTGCGCCAGACCTCCGGGTCGTGCTCGAAGCGCGGGTTGCGGCGATTGCGGATGCGGCTCGCCATGCCATAGAGCCACACCACCGGGCGCAGAAGAATCTTGGACATCGGTCCGGCGCGGGCGGCCGGATCCAACAACTCTCCGACATCGGCGCAGCGCAGCCAGAAATCGCGATGTCTGTCCAGCCGGCCGTCCGTGGCCAGGGCGCGCGCCAGCATGATCGCATTGATGCCGCCGGCCGATGCACCCGCCAGCACGTCCACGATCACCCGCAAGCGCAGATGGCGACCGATCCGGCTTAGCAGATCCAGATAGACCCGTTCGCTGGGCAGTAAGGCGGCCGCGATCTCGTCATGGGCTGTGCCGTCGCGCCAAGCGCGGTGGAGACGTTCGGAAGCGCGCACCGCCCCCAGGATCTCGCGGCTGATGCCATACATGTAGACGGCAAGCGACACCCCACCATAGCAGACGATCGCCAGCCTGAGCTCGCGTTCCGGCAGGCTCGCGGTGGTCTCGCCGTCATGTCCGGGTGTCTCGGGCGTTTCGCCCGTGTCCCGAATCCTGATAAGCTTTCGCCGGGGCATGGTTGCGGGCGCATCCTCCGGATTCGCGCAGGCAGCTGATTGCCCGCCTGAACGTTATAGATGCAGCTGCGTCGCCGTTTGGCAAGGCAGGCAAGGAAGTAAAGAGAGGGCAATTCCCAATGGCACGTCGCAGCGAGCTGTTCGCCGGCACCATGCCCGTGCCGCCGGAACGGGCTTTTTCCGTGGAGCGCCTGACGGATTATCTGGTCCAGCGGATTCCGGATCTGAAGCCGCCCCTCACGGTTCGCCAGTTCCGTGGCGGCCAGTCCAACCCCACCTATCTCTTGACGGATGCGTCCGGACGGCGGCTGGTGCTGCGTCGCAAGCCGCCGGGGCCCCTGCTGCCCTCCGCTCATCAGGTGGAGCGGGAATACCGCGTCATCTCGGCGCTCCACCAGGACGGTCGGGTGCCGGTTGCGCGGCCTTGGGTCCTGTGCGAGGACGAATCTGTCATCGGCAGCGTCTTCTACGTGATGGATCACGTGGAAGGGCGCATTTTCTGGGATGCCCATATTCCCGATGTCTCCAGCGAGGAGCGCGCCGCGGTCTTCGATGCCATGAACCGCACGATCGCAGCCCTTCATGGTATCGATCCGGCGGCGGTGGGGCTTGCCGACTACGGCAAGCCGGGCAACTATTTCGCGCGCCAGATCTCCCGCTGGTCCCGTCAGTATCTTGCGGACGAGGAAGCCGGCCGAATCCCGGCGATGGACCGCCTGGTCGCCTGGTTGCCGGAGCATGTGCCCGCCGGTGAGGAGACGGCCATCGTGCATGGTGATTTCCGGATCGACAACATGATCTTCGCCCCCGACCGGCCGGAGGTCGTGGCGGTGCTGGATTGGGAGCTGTCCACTCTCGGCCATCCCCTGGCCGATTTCGCCTATCATCTCATGATGTATCGGATGCCGGCGAATCTCTTCGCCGGGCTCAAGGGGTTGGACCTTGCAGCGCTTGGCATTCCCGACGAGGAGACCTATCTGGCCCGCTATTGCGCACGAGTGGGACGGCCTCCCGTTTCGCGGGCCGATCTCGACTTTGCCATCGCTTTCAATATGTTCCGCCTGGCTGCTATTCTCCACGGCATCAAGGGCCGGGTGGAGCGAGGCACGGCGGCCAATCCGCGCGCGGCCGAGATGGCCAAATTGACGGAGCCCTTGGCCGAGCTCGCCTGGTCCCAGGTCGAACGGCTGGCGGACTGATCGGCAGGGTGGAGCGTATGATGCTGCGGGAGGAAGGCGACAGCGACATCCAGGTTTGCGGACTTGGCTTGCATGTCGAATCAGTCGGCCGGCGCGGGCAGGGCGGGACACCGCTGCTTTTCGTCCATGGCTGGGGCGGGATGGGGACCATTTTCCGCCATCAGTTGGCCGCCTTCGGGGTGAATCGTCTGTGTCTGGCCCCGGATCTGCCCGGACACGGCCGCAGCGCCAAGCCGCAGCTCGATTACGACATTCCCTTCTTCGCCGACACATTGGCGGCGATGCTGGACGCGGTGGCCGTGCCCCGGGTGATCGCCGTGGGCCATTCCATGGGCGCGCTGGTGGTGTTGGAGCTTGCGCGCCTGCTCAAGGCCGAACGTATCCCGGCTTTGGCCCTCATCGAACCGGCGCCCCTGCTGCCACCGCCGGCGGTGCAGCGTGGTGTCGAGAAGACCGACCATTTGCTGCGCGAAGAGGGCTACCGCCGAACGATGCAGCGTCTGCTTGCCACCGCCTTCCTCGAACCCGGTGAGCCGGCGGAGGATGTTGCAGACGCAACGGAGGCCGGCATCAAGGCCGTCTCGCCTTTTGCGGCGGAAGCCTGCTGGAAGGCCATGCGTCGCTATGACGGTGAGACGGCGCTTGCGGCCGTCGATCGGCCGTTGGCCGTCATTGTTGGTGCACGTCCGCAGATCGACATGACACGCTGGCGTGCAGTCGTGCCGGGGCCTTTCTATCCTGCGCAGACGCTGGGGGCAGGCCACTTCAATCTGCTGACCGTGCCCGATCAGGTGAACGCCATGCTGGCCACCTTCTTGGCACGGGTGGAGGGGAGCTGATACGGCCTCCTGCTCCCGTCTTCACGGCAGCTCGCGGAACATGCCCTCGTGGAAGGCCAGCGCGCGGCCCGGCCGCGTCGTCACCCGCAGCACCTCGCCCAGCAAGATCCAGTGGTCCCCGCCGGCATGAACCGCCGCGCGCCGGCATTCGAAGAGCGCGATGGCATCCGGGATCAGCGGCAGGGATTCGATGCCCTTTTCGGGTGTCAGGCCTGCAAAGCGGTCCTCGCGTTCGGCAAAGCGTCTGGCCAGCGCTTCCTGTCCTGCTTTGAGCACATTGATGGCGAAGAAGGGCGCCTGCGTGAAGGCCGCGGCTACGCTTGCGGTCTTGGCCAGCGACCAGAGGATAAGCGGTGGATCCAATGAGACGCTGGCAAAGCTGTTGATCGTCAGCCCTGCCATCTCGCCCCCCACGCGGCCGCAGGTGGCGATGGCCACGCCCGTCGGCCAGCGTCCGAGAGCCCGCCGCAGCTGTCGACGCTGCCATTCGGCGGACTGCTCTTCCTGCCGTCCCCGTTCCAGCGTGAATCGCTCCATTTGTGCCATCTTCCGCACCTGCCGACCGGCGTTTTGCAGACAAATCATCTTTGCGGGGGACATTTTCGTCATCCCGGCTGTTCGCCGTCTTATCCGGCTCGTCCCGGAAGGTCCAGGGGATCGCGGCAGGATCCCGCTTGCCTCTTGGCAGGGGTGGACGTAGTCTCGTGACCCCGGCTGCGGTTGCGCGATGGATGGATGACGATGCAGGCTGAGCCACGTTTGTCTCCCGATTGGCCGAAGGAGGAGACACTCCTCGAAGCAGTGCTCGAAGAGGTGCCGTTCGAAGGCTGGACGGGCCAGGCTCTGCGCCGGGCGGAGCGGCGGCTGGGCCTGCCTCCCCAGAGTCTCGACGTGCTGTATCCCTCGGGCGCGCCCGCGCTGGTGTCGGTGTGGGCGACGGTGCTCGATCGGCGGATGGCCGAGGCCTTCCCGCCCGAAACATTGGCCGGGATGCGCGTGCGTGAGCGAATCACGGCGCTCGTCTTCTGGCGGATCAAGCAGCTCATACGCCATCGCGAAGCGCTGCGGCGTCTGCTCGCTCGTGCAGCGCTCCCAGGAGAAGGCGCGCTGCTTGTCCGACGTCTGTGGCGGAGCGCCGATTCCATCTGGCGGCTGGCCGGCGATAAGGCCACCGACATCAATTACTACACCAAGCGGACGATCCTTACCGGGGTGATGAGCACGACCCTGCTGGTCGCACTCGATGACGACAGTCCTGATCTTGCCGAAACCCGGGCCTTTCTCGACCGCCGGATCGCGGACGTCATGCGCTTTGAGAAATGCAAGGCCGCCTGGCGGGAGCAGCGCCGCTATCTGCCGTCTCTCACCCGATTCCTGGGTCGCCTACGCTATCCGCCTGAGCGCGTGTAGCAGCCGGCCGTCTCATTCCGGGCGCAGCCAGGTCACATGTCCCATCTTGCGGCCCGAACGCACTTGCCGTTTGCCATAGTGATGAAGATGGGCGTCCGGCTCGCCGAGCAGCTCTTCGAAACGGTCGATTTCCTCACCAATGAGATTTTCCATGACGACCGTGCCCAAGGCGTCCGTGCTGCCAAGCGGCCAGCCTGCGATCGCGCGAATATGTTGTTCGAACTGCGATGTGACGGCGCCTTCGATCGTCCAATGACCGGAATTGTGGACACGGGGCGCGATCTCATTGACGAGCAGGCGCTCACCATCGATCCTGTCCGTCGCCGGGAGGACGAACAGCTCCACCGCCATGGTGCCGACGAAATGCAGACGTTCGGCCAGGGCAGAAGCAATGGTCCGGGCGCGGGTGACGATTTCGTCGGGAAAACCGCAGGGCACGTGGGTGCGGCGCAGGATTCCCCCCCGGTGGAGATTGCGGGAAGGAGGGTAGCTGCGGATTGCGCCGTCCTGGGCGCGGGTCAGCACGACGGACAGCTCCGCCTCGAAGGGGATATGCCGTTCCGCGATGGCCGGTCGGCCGGCGAGGGCTGTCCAGACCGCAGGAATGTCGCTCGGCCGGCGGACCCGCCATTGCCCCTTGCCATCGTATCCGAAGCGGCGCGTTTTGACGATGATTGCACCGAATTCCGCGACGGCCTCCTCGATGTCGCCTGGCGAGTCGATCCGGCGCCAGGGCGCGGGCAGGAAACCGGCCGATTCCACCAAGAGCTTTTCGCTCAGCCGGTCTTGGGTGATGGCGAGCACCTCGGGATCGGGCAGTACGGGCTTCGCGGTCGCCAGCTGGCGCAGCGAATCAACGGGCAGATTCTCGAACTCGAAGGTGATGACATCGACGGCGTCTGCAAAGGCCGCGAGGGCTTTCTCGTCCTCATAGGCCGCCGGAATGAAGCGCGAAGCCAATTGGGCGGCCGGTGCGTCCGCCTCGGGTGCGAAGACAATCGTCTCAAGCCCCAATCTCGCCGCCGCGGCACAAAGCATGCGGCCGAGCTGGCCGCCGCCAATGATGCCCACTCGATCGAGCGGCGCAAGCGTTACACGCGCAGTCATCGCAGGTCAGGCGCTCTCAGATTGATCATCCACGGGGTGTTCGGGCACGGCTGCACTCTGGCGTGCACGCCATGCCTCCAGCCTTTCGGCCAGATCGGTATCGGTCAATGCGAGAATCGCCGCCGCCAGCAGGCCGGCGTTGCGGGCCCCGGCCTCGCCGATCGCCAGCGTCCCGACCGGTACGCCGCCCGGCATCTGGACGATGGACAGCAGGCTGTCGAGCCCGGAAAGCGCACGGCTGGTGACCGGCACGCCCAGCACCGGCAGCCGTGTCATGGACGCGATCATGCCCGGCAGATGAGCGGCACCCCCCGCCCCGGCGATGATCACCTTGATGCCGCGTTCGGCCGCCTGCCGGGCGAAGCGGTACAGACGATCGGGTGTGCGATGGGCGGAGACGACGCGCACCTCGTAGGGTACGGCGAGATCGGCCAGTGTCTCGGCCGCCTTCTCCATGGTCGGCCAGTCGGACCGTGAGCCCATCACGATCGCTACCAGCGGCTGTTGCCCGTTCTTGTCCCTCACACTCACGACTGGCGCCCTTTCAGCGTGTCCTACGGGGATCGGACAGGCCGAGCCCCACCAACGGGGCGGCGCATTATAGGTTCTGGAAGAAGCGGTGCAAGCCCGATTGCGGGACCGGAAGCGACCACGGTGACACTCGGGCGGTCACGATCCGGCGGTCATGATCCGGCGGCGGCGAGCGCTTGATCGAGATCCGCGATCAGGTCGTCCGGATCTTCGAGGCCGATGGACAGCCGCACCAGGCCTTCGTCGATCCCGAGGGTCCGGCGCATATCCTCCGGCAGGGCGCGATGCGTCGTCGTCCAGGGATGGGCGGCGATGCTTTTCGCGTCACCCAGATTGTTGCCGATGTCGATGATCCGCAGAGCATCGAAAAAACGGGCGACCTGGCCGCTGCCATCGGGCAGGCGGAAGGCGATCAGGCTGCCGCCCATGGCCATCTGGCGGCGGGCGAGTTCGGCACCGGCCGTGCCGGGCAAGCCGGGGTAGCGCACGTCCAATCCCCGGGCCTTGAGGAAATGGGCCACCGTCTCGGCGCGCTCGCTCATCGCCTTGACGCGCAAAGGCAGCGTTTCCAGCCCCTTGAGCAGCACCCAGGCATCGAAGGCGGAAAGCATGGGGCCCGTATGCCGCAGGAACGGGCCGAGCGGATCTTCGAGTATCTCTTCGTCACGCCCGAGGATCGCGCCACCCAATACCCGTCCCTGACCGTCGATATGCTTGGTCGCGGAATAGACGACGAGATCGGCTCCCAGGGCGAGCGGTTTTTGCAGGATCGGCGTGGCGAAGACATTGTCCACGACGAGCAAGGTGCCATTCGCCCGGCAGAGATCCGCCAGCGCTGCGATATCGAGAATCTCCATCGTGGGATTGGCCGGTGTTTCGATCAGCATCAAACGGGTGCGGGGGGTAAGAGCGGCCTTGACCGAGTCCAGATCGGTGGCATCGACGACATCACCCGCGATTCCATAGCGCGGCAGCCATTCCGCCATTAGCCAGCGTGACGAGCCGAAAAGCACGTGATGCGCCAGCACCCGCTCTCCCGTTTTGAGGAGCCCGAAGAGACAGGCGGCAATCGCCGCCATGCCGGTGGCGGTCGCTCGGGCGAAGGCCGCCTCTTCGAGCAGCCGCAGCCGCTCCTCGAACATCTCGACGGTGGGGTTGGCCTGGCGGCTGTAGGTGTAGCCTGTTGTCGGGTCTGCGAAGCGCCGCTCGGCCTCGGCCAATGTGTCGTATGCGAAACCGCTGGTCAGGAACAGCGCCTCGCTGGCCTCGCCCAGTTCGCTGCGTCTCGTGCCGCCACGCACCGCCCGTGTCGCCTCACGCCAGCCGGCCGTCTGGGCGTGATCGATTCCCGTCTTTGCCTTCATATCATCTGTCCCAAACAAAAAGCCCCGACCGCTGTGGGTCAGGGCTCTTTCGCTTGAGCACCCCGACCTTTTAGCAAGCTTGTTTAACGTGGCCGCAAGCCGGTCGGACCAAATCACCACGTATCCCTTCGGCTAGCCGAGATCGCGGCGGAAATCAAGCGCTCACTTGAGGAAGCGACTGCAACGAGAAGAAGCGACTGAAACGAGGAGGAACAAGCACGGAAAAGACGCGGTCGTTTCCTCTTGAGCAGGAGGCCGCCTGCCACTAAATGGTCCAAACGAGCCGCAGCTGCGGGCCGAATGACAGGCAGGAAGGAGAGATGGCCATGACCGGTCTGGAAGACCGCGAGCGCCAGTTCGAGCAGGAATTCGCGCATAACGAGGAATTGCGTTTCAAGACGCGGGCGCGACGCAACAAGCTCGTCGGCCTGTGGGTGGCTGCACAGATGGGGCTGTCCGGCGAGGAGGCGGAGCAATATGCGCTTTCGCTCGTGAGCGCCGATTTGCAGGAGCCCGGCGATCAAGACGTGATTCGCAAGATCCTGGCCGATCTCAAGGCCAGAGGTATCGAGATGGATCCCCACCGGATCGAGCGCGAGCTGGCCCGTTGCATGGACGAGGCTCGTCGTCAGATCATGGAAGAAACCCGCAGCTAGAATTCAAAACGGGGCGCGATCCCTGCGGCCCAGAAAGGCGCGGTGGCCCTGCGCGAAAAAAGAAGGGCACCCATTTGCGGGGCGCCCTCACTTCTCGATGAGGAGAGGTCCACTCGCGTCATGCGCGGAATCGGTGATAGCGGTGGCGCCTTGCGGCCATGGCCACATTAGGCCTCGGCGTTCGCCCGTCTCAGCTCCGTGCCGTAGCGCACCACCGCTTCCGTGCGGTTGCGCACGCCA
>CAZJPA010000084.1:0-11617 GCA_964547755.1 uncultured Sphingomonadales bacterium | reverse complement strand
CGCCGCGGCCAGACCCCACCCAAACACCCGCTCGATCGGCAGCCGCTCCACCTAAAAACGGGTTTGCTTGATGGCCACCATCACCGGCCCCCTTTGCTCGTGTCTCCCGGTCTCTTCCCCCACCACCAGCTCCAAGGGAGGCGCTTTCCCGTTCTACTGCATTGAGATGGCAACGAACAGGAAGCGCGCTACGGATTTCACCGGCAGAATCGTAGCGCACTTCCTTTTCCCATCCCTTGGACCATGCTCATTATTATGGGCATGCAAACTCGCGTGAAGATGGGGGTGCGATTGCGGACGTTGCGCCAGTGCCGCCGCCTCAGTCAGGCTGCACTGGCGGAACGGGCGGGGTTGTCCACCGAAACTGTCTCGGCCATCGAACGCGGCAAACATGTTCCACGCGCCGATACGGTGCTTGCGCTGGCAAGAGCTCTTTCCTGCTCACCGGAGGATCTGTTCGACCTGTGGGAGCCGCCATCTCCACACGGAACGGAAACCCGTTCCCCCCTTTCCCGCCATCGACAGGTTCGGATCGCCACTCTCTTGGCCGCGGTCCGCAGCCTCGACGACTCCCGGCTCGATCTGGCCTGTCGGATCATCGCCGTGCTCGCCGAATGTCCTTGAGCCGAACGTCCTTGAAAAGCGCCTTTGGGCCTCTCTTCCGCTAGGCCTGGCCGGCGGTCGTGTCGGTGTGGCGGCCTAAAGCTGCGACATCGGCCGGTGTGCGCAAGCGACGCACCACCTCTTCTTCCGTCGGCCGTGGGCGTTCGGACGGGCGGCGTTTGGCGGTGCCCAGAAAGAAGAATCCGGCGATGCGCTCGCGCGGGCCGAGCCCCAACGCTTGCGCAAACCGTCGCGAATAGGCGGGCCAGCCCGTCAGCCACTGGCCGGCATAGCCGCTCATATGCGCGGCCACCAAGAGCGCGAAGCCGGCCGCACCGCAGGACAGCTGCTGCTCCCATTCGGGAATGGGCCGCGCATCCGAGAGGCTTGAGATCAGAATCACCACCACCGGCGCCTGGCGGAAGAAGCCGGCCAGCCCGTCGGCGATCGCGGGATCGGCCTGCGGCTCTTCGGCCCGGTGGCAGGCGGCCAGTGTCTCGCCCAGTGCCGTGCGCGCCGCGCCTTCAACGACGATGAAGCGCCAGGGGGCGAGCTTGCCGTGGTCCGGCACCCGGCGGGCCGCGGCCAGAATGCGCGCCAGATCTTCGCCTTGCGGTCCCGGCTCGCCGAGATCGCGGGTCTTGACCGATCGGCGCGCCAGCAGCGCCTTCAGCCCCTCCTCGCTTTTGCGATTGCCCTGCGCTCCATCCTCACACATCGGCTCACGCTCTTCCTCAACCATGGTCCAAGCCGTGGCGACCGTCTCTTCCGGTCGCGCATCAAGCCTGCCATAGTGAAGCCGGGGGGCAGCTGACAAGGCCGCCCGCGCCCGATATCGGTCTTTGCGCGGGAAGAAGGCAGGGAGGCAAGGATGGGCGAACACACCACAGGCGATCGGCGACCGTTGGAGCGAGCGGCCGGTCTGGCGCTGGCGGGACTGCTGGTCGCCGGAATGCTGATCCGGCCGCAGCCGAGTCCGGCGGGCGCGCCGCCGGCGAACGATCCCGGCACCCCTTTTGCCGCTGCGACCGGGGTGAAGGACCCCGTGACCGGCATCCGGGTGCCGAAGGGTTTTCAGGCGACGGTTTTTGCCGACAAGCTCGGGCGCACCCGGCATATCGTCCTGCGCGCGGACGGCACCGTCTACGCCTCGCTCGCCCGGCCGGTGAAGGGGGGTGGGATCGTCGCGCTCAAGGACACCGACGGCGACGGCAAGGCCGACGTCATCCGCTATTTCGGCGCTGTCGCCGGCACCGGGATCGCGATCCACGACGGCCATCTGTATTTCGGCGAGGACAGGCGTATTGTGCGCGCCCCGCTGGCGGCCGGCCGAATCGATCCCGTCGGGCCGTTTGAGACGATGATCTCCGGCTTTCCCGACCAGGGCCAACATGCGACCAAGCCCATGGCTTTCGATGACGCCGGCAACATGTATGTGACGGTGGGCGCGCCGTCGAACGCCTGCCAGGAGCGCATGCGCACCGCCGGCAGCCCGGGCATGCGGCCCTGCCCGCAACTGGCGCTGCAGGCCGGGATCTGGCGGTTCGCCGCCGACCGGCCCGGTCAGGTCCACGGCCGCGACGGCACACGGTATGCCACCGGCATCCGCAATGCGCTGGCGATCGCCTGGAACCGGACGGCCGGCGCGCTTTATTTCGTCACCCATGGCCGCGACCAGCTCTACAGCCTGTGGCCGCAGTTCTACACCCCCGAAAAGAGCGCCGCGCTGCCCGCCGAGGAATTCCACCGCGTGCATGCGGGCGGCGATTATGGCTGGCCCTATACCTACTGGGACCAGATCCGCGACCAGCGGATGCGGGCTCCCGAATACGGCGGCGACGGCAAAACGCCGGCTGATAACGATCGTTACGAGAAGCCGCTCTACGGCTTTCCCGGCCATTGGGCGCCGATGGCGCTCGTTTTCTACGAGCATGACGCCTTTCCGGCCTTCTTCCGTCATGGCGCCTTCGTCGTCTTCCACGGCTCCTGGAATCGGGCGCCGCTGCCGCAGGAAGGCTATCTCGTCGCCTTCGTGCCGATGGATGAGAAGGGAGCGATCACCGGCCGGCCGATCGTGTTCGCCGACGGGTTCAAGGGTCGCGAACCCCTTCATTCGCCGCGCCGCGCCGCCTTCCGGCCCAGCGGCATCGCCGTCGGCCCCGATGGCGCGCTTTATGTCTGCGAGGACAAGACGGGCCGCATCTGGCGCATCACCTATGGTGGCGGCTCCGAAGGGTCCTAGGCGGTCGATGGCTGTGCCGAGCCGGATGGGACCGGCGGCGGTGTCGCTGTTGCCGGGGGTGGCGCTTGCGACGGCGCTTCTCGTCCCGGGACAGGCGGGCGCGATGCAGCCGCAAGAGCGGATCGCGGAAATCGTCGTCAGCGCCCGGGCGGCGGGGACGGCGCCTCCCGGTCCGGCCGCCGTCGTCGTTTCCCCACAAGCGATCCAGGAGGGCTTGCGTATCGACGAGGCGCTCGCCCGCGTGCCGCTCTTTTCGGCCTTCCGCCGTCAGGATTCCCGCACCGCGCATCCCACGACATCCACGGCCAGTCTGCTCGTCAAGGGGCCGAACGCGACCAGCCGGGCGCTCGTGGTGGTGGACGGTCTGCCGCTCAACGATCCCTTCTCGGGAGCCATCGCCTGGTCGCTGCTGCCGCCGATCCTGGTCACGCGCCTGCTGCTCGATCCACGCCCGGCGGCAGGCGCCTTTTCCGATCGCGGTGCAGGCGGGGTGATCACTGTGGACACCCGTCTGGCGGATGCCGCGCCGGGGTGGGGCGTCTCGGCTGCCGGCGGCAGTCGGGCGGATGCGGCCTTCAGTGCCTATGGCGCCTTCCGCCACCAGGAGATCACCCTTGCCGGCTATGGATTCGGCAATCGCACCGGCGGCTTCCACCCCGTCCCGCGGCGCCTGCGCGGGCCGGCGGACGAGCGGCTGCGGTCCCGGACCGGTGGCGGCGGCCTGGCGCTCTCGGGACCGTTTGGGACGCGGATGCACTGGCAACTGCGGGCCTTGGGGTTTCGGGAAGACCGGGCCAACGGTCTTCCACAGGCGACCAACAGCACCCGCGGCATCGAGACGGCGGCGCTGATCGCGGGGGAGTTCGCGGCCGGCTGGCGATTGTCGGCGGCCGGATTTCACCGGCGGCGGCTGTTCCGCAACCGCTTCGTCGCGGTCCGCGATGCGGATCGCAGCCGGACCCGGCCGGTGCTCGACCAGTTCCGCGTGCCGGGACGCGCGAGCGGCGGCAATCTCGACCTCGCTTGGGAATCGGAACACGGCCTCCTGCGCCGAGTGGCCTTCGGCATCGATGGCGAGCGCACGGATGGCGTAACGCATGAGCGGTTTCGCAATCTGGGCGCCGGGTTCACCCGCGCGCGTGTGGCCGGAATGAGGGTGGCCCGCTTCGGCGCCTACTTCGCGGCTGCCGCCGCACTCACGCCGGAATGGCGGCTCACGGGGCGGTTGCGCGCCGACCGCTGGGCGCTCACCGGCGGCCGCACGCGCATCATCGATCTCCCAAGCGGACAATTGCGCGCCGACAGCCGCTTCCCCGACCGGCGCGGCGGTGTGATGACGGGCGGCCTCGATCTCGAAGGCCGGGTGAGCGCGACATCCACGCTCGTGCTGTCGCTGCGCCGGGGCAGTCGTCTGCCCACCATCAACGAGCTCATCCGGCCCTTTCGCGTCGGCAACACGGCCACCCGCGCCAATCCCGAATTGCAGCCCGAGCATCTGACCGCCCTCCTGCTCGGCTGGACGGGCGCGGTGGATGCAACGGGCTTGACCTGGCGGCTCGCCGGCCATCTCGCGTGGCTCTCGCACGGTATCGGCAATGTCACGATCGGCTTCGGGCCCGGCGTGTTTGCGGATGTCGGATTCCTGCCTGCCGGCGGCATTCTGCGCGAGCGGCGGAACATCCCGCGCATCCGCGCCTTCGGCCTGGCGTTCGCGGCCGGCTTGCCGCTGTGGACGGGTGCGCGCCTGGACGCGTCGGGGCTGTTTCGCGACGAGCGCATCACGCGTGCGCCCGATGTGGCGCCGGCGCTCGCCGGCCGGCGTGTGGCCCAGCTTCCCCGGCTCTCGGCCCGGCTCGCACTCGCCCAGGAGCTCGGGCGGAGGCTGTCCGTCTCGCTGCGTCTGCGCTATCTGGGACGTGCCTTCGAAGACGATCGCGCTCGTCTTGCGCTGAATCGGGCGGCGGTGATCGGGGCGACGCTGGCCTGGCGGCCGCAACCGCGGTGGACACTCACATTCACGGCCGAAAACATCTTCGACCGCACGGTCATGAATCGGATCGCGCCGGACGGCCTGTTCACCCGTGCCCAGCCCGCTTGGTTGCTGCTGCGTCTGACCTACCGGTCGTGACCGCACGCTATCCGGCTCTGGCGGGCTGAACTGGTGCCCATACCGCGCCGGCCGCCCGATCTCCTCGGCTTGCGATGTCTTGAGGCCAGAGGCGATTCCGGCGATTCTCAAGAGTCGGTCTGTGCGTCCGCCTTCTTGTCCTTTTCGGCGGGCGAGACGATGCGGTCCTTGTGCCGGAAAACATCGTCCCCGACATGCTTGGACACCCGGATCAGCCACCCGTCCGCGCGCGTCTTGAGACGAGCAAGATCGGCGGCGACATCGGTTTTGTCGCCTTCGTCGGTTTTCTCGTCTTCGTTTTCGGCGGGCGCGGTGTTTTCATCCCGGGTCTGGCTGTCCGCCGCCTTGCCGGCGGTCTTGGACGCATCCGCCGTCTCGGCCGTCTGGGATGTTCCGCCGCTCTCATCCTCGGCCGCGGTGTCCTTCGCTGCGGGTTCTTGCGCCTTGTCCTCCTGGCCGGGCTTGCGGCTTGCGCGGATTCGCCACCATTGGTCCTCGCTTTCGTCGGCCGCAAGATAGGCGTCGATATCGATCGCCAGGCCGTCGAAGGTCTCAAGGTGCAGATGCCCCACGGGCTTGCCGGGTGCGCTGCCGTCATCGCGCCGGACATCCGTGATCGCGATATAGGAGAAGGCGTTGGCGATGTGATCGAGGGGGCGATAGCCCTTGAATACCTCGTCCTTCTTCATCTCGGCGAGCACGAAATCCGCCCCCGGCTCGGGTCGCGAGATCGTGAGCGTCTCGCCGTCCGCATGGCGGATGGTGATGGCGGCGATCCGCGAAAAGTCGATGGACAGGATCGAATCCGGATACCAGGGGCGGGGCTCGGCCTTCGGCTCCTCGATCCCTGAGACCAGATAGACCTGCGGATCGTCGGCCTTGCGCAGGAAGGTTTCGAAGCGCCGCGCGCGGAACTTGAATGCGCGCTTGCCGAGGAAGGCATCGACGAGGGGCCGGTCCTCGGCGTCGGAGACCACGAGATGGGCGGCGGAGGCCTCATCCAGCTTCAGGCGGGGATAGTCCTTCGCGCGGTTCGTCTTGCGGGCGAGGATCTCGGTGCGCACGAGGCTGGTGAGAAAGCGGCGGACCTTGGCGTCATCGGCCGGGTAGCCCTCTTTCTGCGCGATGCGCCAGACCTCGCCGTCGCGTCGGAGCACGAGCTTGCGGCCCTCATGGTCGATCGCAATCTCGGCCGCCTCGTTGATGCGGGCGGCCAGATCCGGCCAGAGCTTGCCGGGCGTCTCGCGTGGCGGCTGTTCCTCGCCGAGTGTCAACCAGATCGCAACCAATACGGCGATCAGCGTGAGCCAACCTAGGATCGTGGTCGTGCGCGGATTCATGGGGTCATCCTCGCTTTCTCGTTCGACAGCCGTTTCTTCCGATCAGGGCGCCCCTTGCCGGCGGCGGCGCAGGATCGCCGCGATCAGCGCGAACGCCACCAGCAGCGCCGGCACCAGGAGAATGTTGATGACGGCAAGCCGGATCTTGAGCCGCTCGATATCGGCCACGAGTTCGTGCTGGACGGCCCGGAGTTGTTGGCGGATCTCCAGCACGCGCGCCCGGAAGCGCTCGATCTCCTGTTCCTGCTCGGGGCTCAGCACGCCGCCGCCGGTCGGTTTCTGGGATTCGAGCCGGTCCAGGCGCTCCTGCGTGCGGTCGAGTTCTTCCTCCAGCCGACGCTCTTCCTCCAGCAGGCGCGCTTCCGCCTGCCGACGCAGGTTTTCGACCACCACGAAGGGCCGGTCCTTCACGCGCCGCCCACGCAGGCCGATCAGCGCCTCCGAGCCGGCGAGATTGTCGATGGCGTTGAGCAGCAGGGCGCCGTTGTCCGCCATCGGCACGCTCACCCGCCGGCCCAGGACGTTCTGGACCTGGACCCAGAAGCGATCGTCGAACAGGTCGCTGTCGGCGCCGAGCACCACATGGATGGGGCCGCTCGCCCGCGCGAGATGGCCGCTTTCCGCCGCCTTCTCGGCGGTCTTGCCGGCGGCCTTGCCGGCGGTCTCGTCATCCGGAGCGCTCTCGTCCGCCGTCTTGTCCTGTGCGGCCGGATTCGTCTCATCGGCCCCCTTCGCCTCCCCCGGCTTTGCGGCCTCCCCTTCCTCTTGCGCATAAGGAGGACCTGCAGGGAAGGCGGAATCGACGATGCCGTCCAGACGCACCACCAGCGCATAGCTTTCGGAATCCGGTTGGAATTCGTCGCGCCAGTAGGAGTCGATATCGGGAATACCGCGCCCGAGACTGGCATCCGCCAGTGTGGAGTCCGGGCTCGAATGCAGCAGGATCTCTTCCTTGAGCGGACTGTCCTTCTTCAGCCGGATGGCGCCCACGCTGGCCAGATTGATGGTCTGGAGATTGGCGGTGATGGGGTCGTCGGCCGCCATATGCGCATGGTCCACCCTGAGCCAGACGGGGTAGTTCTTGATGGCGTCAGGCCCGATGCCGCCGGTCGTCACCCGCTGGGCGAGCGCGCGATCGGCGACGATCTTCTCCGGCACGATCTCCACGCCCCAGGCGGCGAACAGCTTGGCCAGAGCGGCATCGGAAGCGATCGGGACGAGATGCGGCATCTGCCCCGACGGCCGGTTGACGGAGGCTTCCGAGAAGGGATCGAGGAAGATCACGGCGCGCCCGCCTTTGAGGATGAACTGGTCGATGAGATACAGCTGCGTGTCGTCCAGCTTCGGGGGATGAATGATCACGAGGATATCGGTGCCCTTCGGGATCTTGCGGAAGCCTGGCGCAAGATCCTCGATCGTGAAGAATTGCCGCAGCTGATCATAGATCGCCCAGCCGGGGTCGCTGTTCTCCGAAAAGCCGGGCAGCCCCTTCGGTTTCATCGGCAGGCTGGTCAGCAGCGCAACCGTCGCACGCCGGCCGAGCGCGACATTGTTGACGATCTTGGTGAGATCGTATTCCAGCAGATCCTCGCGCTGAGGATCGAAGAAGGGGATGACGGCTTCCCGGTCCGTCATATCACGCACCACCAGCCCGAGGTAGATCTTGCGCCCTTCCGGCGTCGTGAAGCTCTTGAGGCCGGCTCCCATCGCTTCGTCCTCCTCCTTGGAGAAGGGTTCGGGATCGAGGATGGTCAGCCGGATCTTGCCGTCGGCCAGCTCGGCATAGGCTTTGAGCATGTCGCGCACCCGCCGGCCGTAGGCGAACAGCTGTGGATACGCGCGCGCGGCATCCTCGCTGAAATAGAAGGTGACCTCGATCGGCTGGTCGAGCGAGGCCAGCAGCGTTTTCGTGCTGTCGGAAATCGTGAACAAGCCGTCTTCGGTGAGATCGACCGTCGCACGCCCCCCCAACCGCTCGACGATGGCGTTGAAGGCGAAAAAGAGAACGACGGCCAAGAGGATCGGCACACCGATCGCGGTGCGAGACTTCAGCGACATCATCCAGCCTCCCTTTTCGCATCCACGATCACGGTCGCAATGAACAGCCACAGCGCGATCACCGAGGCGAAATACAGAATGTCCCGCAGGTCGAGGACGCCCTTGGCGATCTGCTCGAAATGGGTGAGGAAGGAAAAGCCGGCGATCAGATTGGCAAGGGTCGGCGGCATCCAGCCCTCCAGAAAGGACAGGACGATCGGCAGTCCTGAGACCGTGAACAGGAAGCCGACCGCCGCGCCCAGCACGAAGGCCACCACCTGGCTTCTCGTGACCGCCGACATCGCCATGCCGATCGCAAGATAACCGCCCGCCATCAGCAGGCTGCCCAGATAGCCGGCCAGGATCACGCCGTTGTCGGGATCACCCAGATAGTTGACCGTCACCCACAAGGGAAAGGTGAGAAGAAGGGCGATCCCTGCGAACGCCCAGGCCGCGAGATATTTGCCGAGCACGGCGGCCGAAAAGGGGATCGGCAGGGTGAGCAGCAGCTCCAGCGTGCCCGACTTGCGCTCCTCGGCCCACAACCGCATCGCGATCGCCGGCACGAAGAAGAGATAGAGCCAGGGATGAAAGACGAAGAAACTCTGAAGATCCGCCTGGCCACGCTCGAAGAACCCGCCGACATAAAAGGCGAGGGCTCCCGAGAGCACCAGAAAGATGACGATGAAGACAAGCGCGAGCGGCGTTGCGAAATAGGCCAGAAGCTCCCGCTTGAAGACCGTCCCTATCGCCCGCATCATGCCGCCTCCCGGCTGTTTTCGTGCATGCGTCTTTCGTCTTCCGAGCGTGTGAGACTGCGGAACACGTCATCCAGTCGCCCTGAATCGAGCGCGATCTGGCGCGGCGTGATCCCGGCTTCAGCCAACGCGGCGCGGGCCGGTTCGAGCAGCAGGCGTCCGTCTGAGACCACCAGCACGAATTCAACGCCGTCCGCCGAGGCGCGCTCTTCGACCGCCGCCACCCCTTCCAGAGCGGTCAGCCGCTCGCGCGCCGCATCCGCCTGCGGCTCCGCCACCTCGACCAGAACGGCCAGGTGGTAGCGGGAACGGGCGCGCAGAGCCGCCGGCGTGCCGTCGGCCACGATCCGGCCCCGGTCGATGATCACCGCGCGGGTGCAGATCGCCTCCACCTCTTCCAGCAGATGGGTCGAGATCAAGATGGCTTTGCGGGGCGCCATTTCGGTGATCAACGTCCGCATGTCGTGTTTTTGGTTGGGGTCGAGACCGTCGGTCGGCTCGTCCAGGATCAGCACATCCGGATCATGCAGGATGGCCTGGGCGATGCCGACCCGCCGCCGGTATCCCTTGGACAGGGTTTCGATCCGCCGGGCGAGCACGGGTGCGAGACCCACCGCATCGATCGCCCGCTCGAGCGCCCGGCGGCGGGCGTGGCCGGACAGCGCGCGCACCTCGGCGATGAAGGCGAGAAAGGCTTCGACCGTCATGTCCTCGTAAAGCGGCGCGCCCTCGGGCAGATAGCCGAACCGGCGCTTGGCGGCGAGCGGCTCTTGTTGGATGTCATGCCCGGCGATCGCCGCCCGCCCGGCGGCGGGCGTGAGAAAGCCGGTCAGCATTTTCATGGTCGTGGTCTTGCCCGCGCCGTTGGGCCCCAGAAACCCCAGGACCTCGCCGCGCAGGACGCTGAGGCTGACATTGTCCACGGCGGTAAACCGGCCGAAACGCTTGGTCAGCCCCTTGGCCTCGATCAATGGTGGGTGCCCATCACGATCCCGTGGCTTAGACACCATTTTACCGCTCCCTCGTTCTCACAGACTTCCCCTGCTCGGTACGACAGATGTGTTCGCCATCTGGAAAACCGACGCCCCGCCCGACCCGAATGCTCGCTTCCATTAGCGGGAAACGTCGGATTTGGAAAGACTTGTGTTGTCATCATGTCAGGATGTGTCTGTCGCGGCGGTGATTGCCGATGCAACCAGACCATCATAAAGCGAAAAGATCCGCTCCCGCCAACGGGCCAAGGCGGACTCGGGATCGAGAGGATCGAAATCGCCTGTGATCGCAGCCCAGATCAGCGGGCCGGCGACGGCATAGTCGGCATAGGAAGGCGCCGCGCCGCCAAGGAAGGCCTGGGCTTTGAGCGTGGCTTCCAGTGGAGAGAGCGCACGCCGCAGCGCCTTCAATTTCGCTTCGCGATCGCGGCCGGCCTCTTCGAGCGTCATCCCGAGTCGCGCCTCTCGGCTCTCACGGAAATAGGCCTGGGATTCGGGATCAAGCAGCGTCCAGATCCGCGCGGCCAGCAGCGGAAAGAGGCCCAGCACGAGGGTGCGGTCCGTCCAGGCATTGATGAAGCGGGCATGGGCCCGGCCTGTTGCGCCGCCGAACAAGCTGGGACGGTCGGGATAATGGTCTTCCAGATAGCAGGCGATCCGCCAGGAATCGGCGACCCAGCGTCCGTCTTCCTGAATCACCGGCACCGTTTTCGCACCGGATTCGGCGAAGGCATCTTTCTCCACGAAACGCACGGGCACCGATTCATAGGCGAGCCCCTTGTGGTGAAGGGCGAGCCGCGTGCGCCAGACATAGGGCGAGAAACGACGGTTCCGGTCTTGCCCGCACAGTTCGTAAAGACGGATCATCGCCTGCCTCCTGCGGCCCCTCGTTTGTTCCACGTCACGCAAGGAGCGCATACCTTCCCGCCAACTTCCGGCGAAGGCAAGAGGCATCGCCTGCGCGCGCGATCCTACATGAGGAAAACGGGCAGACTTTTGCATCCTCTTTCGCGCTGCCGCCGATGAGCGGGAGAGGATGCGGCGAGCGAGCCCTGACCCAAAATATGCCGGCTGCTCCGCAGACCGCACCCTTCTTGCACCCCCCCTCTCCTTATAAAGGGAATGCCGTTAAAGGGGGTGCCGTCGTGACGACTTAACCATCCTGCCGCCGCGGCGAAACGACAAATCGCATCCGGCCGAGCGCTTTCGCCACCGTTCGGGACGAAGGAGGTTCAACCGCCGGAAGCCGCAGACCGCCGGATATGGATGTCACCGGGCCCGGACCCTTCGATTTCGCGGATGTCGGGATCGCCCAGCACCGTGATGTCGCCGACCCCGGACCGGTGTAGCCACACCGGGCCGCGCACGCCGATGATGACATCGCCCGCCCCTGAGACACGGGCATCGACCGATTCGCACATCAGCCTGCCTCCCCGGAAATCCCCGGCCCCACGAACACGGATGCGCGCCCGACGGCATTGTCCGACCAGCCGCACATCGCCCGCACCGGCGACATC
>CAZJPA010000083.1:0-11667 GCA_964547755.1 uncultured Sphingomonadales bacterium | reverse complement strand
CTTCCATCGTCGCCGGCAGGGCCATGATGAGCTCCTCGGTGCCCTCCGCCTCGACGCGGGCGAGGAGCGCGGACAGATGGATGTCCTCGGGTCCGACGCCTTCGAGTGCATTCAACAGCCCTCCCAGCACATGGTAGCGCCCCTTGAACAGGCGGCTGCGTTCGAGCGCCCAGAGGTCGGCGACCTGCTCGACGACGCACAGCAGCCGGGGATCACGCCGGGTATCCCGACACAGACCGCAGGGATCGCTCACGTCCAGATTGCCGCAACGGCTGCAGGCGCGCACCTGATCGGCCACTTCGGCGAGCCGGCGGGCGAGCGGGCGCATCTCGCTCTCTTTGCGGGCCAACAGATGTAATACGATGCGCCGGGCCGATCGGGGACCCAGCCCCGGCAGGCGCGCAAAAGCCTGCACCAGCCCCGCGATGGCGGGATGACCTTCAGCCGTCACACATGCTCTCCCGGCTTGCCCAGAAGATGACCCGCCGTCTCACCAGCAATCCTCCTAAAACGGCAAGCCCATTCCGGGCGGCAGCCCCATTTCGGAGGCCAACCGGGCCATTTCCGTCTTCATACGCTCTTCGGCCGCCGCCCGGGCGTTTTGGTGGGCCGCGACGATGAGATCCTCCAGGATCTCTTTTTCCTCCGATTTCAGCAGCGAGGGGTCGATGGCGATGGCCTTGAGCTCACCCTTGGCGGTGAGCGTGACCGTCACCATGCCGCCGCCCGCGCTGCCCTCGACAGTGATACGGCCGAGCTCCTCCTGAAGTTCGGCCATCCGAGTCTGAGCCGTCTGGGCGGCCTTGAGCAGCTGGGAGATATTTTTCATCGCAATCGATCCTTCGTTGTCTCTACTGGACATCCCGTGGCGTGCGGGGGGCGGGCTCTTGCGAGCCGGCAGACTCACGCGAGTCCGTGCGCCGGCGCACGGTGAGCACCCGCGCCTGCGGGAAAGCTGCGTGCAAGGCTTGGACCACCGGATGCGCTTCGGCTTCGGCCTGCCAGCGCCGCCGTTCTTCTTCCTCCTGCTCGCGCAGGGGCGGGTCTCCATCCTCCTCGGACGAGATCACGATCTGCCAGGGCGCGCCGGTCCAATCGGTCAGCAGCCGGCGGATCTCACCGAGATCCTTCTGGCCGATGTCACTCTTGCGGCCGATGGCGATGAGTCCCGGCCGTATGCGCACGACCCGCATGCGATCCTTGATGAGGGTGGCAAGGCGGCCGCGGCCTTGCGCATGGAAGAGGGCGACCAATTCGGCCGCATGGCGCGGGGCGGGCTGAGCCGGCTCCTGCGCTGAGGCGGGATCCGGGACCGGTCGCATGGCCGGTTGCGCCCCGGCGCCGCCCGCACAGGCCTCGGCCGGAGGAGGGAAGGGCGCTTGTCCAGCCGGCGCCGGCGAAGACGAGGGGTAACCGACCGACGGAGCCGGATCGGCGGCCATGGCTGATCCCGATCCTTGGCCGCCGGCCGCTGAGGAGGGCTGAGGCGACCGGACCGGCGGCGCCTTCCGCGCGCGCAACCAGGCGAGCGCTTCGGCCGGAGTAGGCAATCCGGCGGCATGGGCGATCCGGAGCAGGGCCATCTCGGCTGCGTCCATCGGTTGCGGGGCGAGGCGAACCTCTTCCAAGGCCTTCAGCAGCATCTGCCAGGCGCGCTGAAGCCGGCCCATGTCGCCATCAGCGGCAAGGCGTTCCGCCAGCCGCCGTTCGGCGGGCCCGCGCAAGGGGTCCTTGAGCGCCTCACGCGTGACCGCGATGCGGGTGAGCCAGTGAAGCGCGTCCATGAGATCGGTGATCAGCAGCACCGGATCCTGACCGGCCGTCCGCAGCGCCGTCATTTGCGCGAGCACGTCTTCCGCCCGCCCCGTGAGAGAGGCGTCGAGCAGATCCAGGATCGCGGCATGGTCCGCCAGGCCCAGCATCTCGCGCACGGCCTGCCCGCCGATCGTGGTGCCGGCAAAAGCGATCGCCTGATCGAGAAGCGAGAGCGCATCGCGCACCGAACCTTCCGCCACGCGCGCGATGATCCGCAGCGCTTCGTCATCGACGGTGACATGCTCTCGCTCGGCGACGGCCTTGAGATGATTCATCAACACCTCGGGGGCCACGCGTTTCAGATCGAAACGCTGGCAGCGGGAGAGCACGGTCACCGGCACCTTGTGGATCTCGGTGGTGGCGAAGACGAAGACGACATGCGGCGGCGGTTCCTCCAACGTCTTCAACAGCGCGTTGAAGGCCGAGCGCGAGAGCATGTGGACTTCGTCGATGATATAGACCTTGTAGCGCGCCGAAACCGGAGCATAGGCCACCGAATCGATGATCTCGCGGATGTCGTCGACACCCGTGCGCGAGGCGGCGTCCATCTCGATGACGTCCACATGCCGGGATTCGGCGATCCGCCGGCAGGGCTCGCATTCTCCGCAGGGCTCGACGGACTCGGCGTTTTCCTTGCGGGCTTCGCAGTTGAGCGCGCGCGCGATGATCCGGGCCGTCGTCGTCTTGCCCACGCCGCGCACGCCGGTCAGCAGATAGGCATGGGCGATCCGCTGTGTGCGCAGCGCGTTGGCGAGGGTGCGCACCATCGCTTCCTGGCCGACGAGTTCCGAAAAACGCTGCGGCCGATATTTGCGGGCCAGGACGCGATAGCCGGACTGGGTTGCCTCTGTCATCTTCGCCCTCATCGCCCTTTGCCGCGGGACCGCGGAGTTGCTCTTGCCCGCCAGTCTAAGAAGGCCGCGGCCACCGGGCAAGCACCCGCGATGCGTGATGGCCCATGGGGGCAGCGGGGAAAAGGCGGAAGAGCGGTCGCGACCCGTCGGCATCCCGCTACGGCTGCTTCCTTCCGGACCTGACCGGGTTCGCAGGAGCCGAACGTCCGCGCCGCCCTTCCAGCGCGGCTATATGGGCGCATCCGGCCTTGCGTGCAAGCGCGAAATGTCCGATCGCTTTGGCGAGTGGCGATGAATGAGGCGTCGGTCGTGCCGAAGCCGCGGGATCGCGGGGAGGGAATACATGTCCGGGCGATCGATCGGGGATGAGATCTTCGCCTTTACGGGCACGGCGTTGCGCCGGGAGGAGGAACACGCCCGCAAGGCCGCCGCCGTCGGTCCGCAGGCGGCGGATTGCGTGCTCCTGCTGGACGAGGAGGGGCGCGCGCCCTTCGCGGCTTCGGCGGGTCGGATCCGGCGTCTGCCGGCCGCCGCGCTCGGCGCTGCGGCGACCGATAGAAGCGAGTGGGTGTTCCTGGGTGAGGACGAGGCGGCGCGCCGGCATTGGGCGGCCTTCCTCCGTCCCGGGGCGAAGGAGGGTCTCGCACGCCTCATGGGCGACGTTCAGTGGTGGGATCCCCGCCGCCTGGCTGAGCGGCTGATCACGGCGGCGCGCACCGGCACGCGACCGGATCACGACAGCGGTGATCTTGCCCTCGCACGCGCCCTGCTGTTCTGGCATCGCAATCACCGGCATTGCCCGGCCTGTGGGGCGGTGACGGCGGCGATCGAAGCCGGTTTCGCCCGCCGCTGCGCCGCTTGTGGCCATGTGGTGTTTGCGCGCGTCGATCCGGCCGTGCTGGTGCTGGTGCATGCCGGGGATTCCTGTGTGTTGGCGCGCGGGCGGGCTTTTCCGGAGGGGATGGTCTCCGTCATCGCCGGATTCGTGCGCCCGGGCGAAAGTCTCGAACAGGCCGCCGCGCGCGAGACACGCGAAGAGCTCGGACTGTGCCCGCGCGGCCCGGCATGCTATGTCGCCAGCCAGCCCTGGCCCTTTCCCCATTCCCTGATGGTGGGTTTTCTGCAGGAGGTGGACGAGACGCCGATCCGGCGCGACGAGACGGAACTTGTCGATGCACGATGGTTTAGACGCGAAGAGGTGATCCGGCTGCTAGAAGAAGCCGTGGCCGGTCGCCGGGGGGCGCTGTTCGTGCCGCCTCCCTTGGCTCTGGCGCATCACCTGATGGCCCTGTGGGCGCGGGGGCGGAATTGTTGAGACAAGCGAGGAGAAGCGAGATGCGGATGCCGGAGAAGGAAGCTGTTCTGCGATGGCTTGCCGGGGGACTGCTGGTGTGGCTGGTGGTCGTTGGCCTTGGCGCCTGCGAAAAGCCGGCGCAAGAGGAAAGCCGTGCATCCGCGCAGAAGGAGGAGGCTATTCCCACCGGCCGGCTCGGTCGCAACGTCGCGCCGGTGCATTACGATCTCGATCTTATGATCGATCCGCGCCAAGAGCGCTTTTCCGGCCGCGTCGCCATCGCCGTCAACATCGCTTCCCCGACGAGGCGGATCTGGTTGCACGGTCGGCATCTCACCGTCCACGGGGCGGCCGTCGTCCAGAACGGCCGCCGCATTCAGGCCGCCTACAACGAGGTGCATCCCACCGGTGTCGCGCGTCTCGATCTGGCCGAGGAGCTGGCCGCCGGCGCTGCGCGCATCGAGATCGCCTATGAGGCGCCGTTCAACGATGCGCTGGAAGGCCTCTACAAGGTGGTCGATGGGGGGGAGCCCTATGCCTTCACCCAATTCGAGGCGACATCGGCGCGGCTGGCCTTTCCTGGTTTCGACGAGCCCGCCTTCAAAGTGCCGTTTGCGATCGCGGTCACGGCGCCGGAAGATATGACGGTGATCACCAACACCCCCGAGAGGGCGGCGCAACCGGCGGATGGGGGCCTCGTGCGGCATGTGTTTCAGGAAACGAAGCCGCTGCCGACCTATCTGATCGCTTTTGCCGTCGGCCGTCTCGACGTCGTGGAAGGCGAGTCGCTGCCCCCCACCGATCTGCGGGACCGTGCGATACCGCTGCGGGGGATCGCCACCCGCGGAAAAGGCTCCCGGCTTGCCTTTGCCCTGGCGAATACCCGGCCGCTGGTCGAAACATTGGAGCGCTATTTCGGCGTCGCCTATCCTTACGCCAAGCTCGATCTCATCGCGGTGCCGGATTTTGCCGCCGGCGCGATGGAGAATGCGGGCGCCATCACCTTCCGCGAACAGTTGCTGCTGATCGACGACACCAGTCCCTATCAGTTGAAGCGGGCCTTCAAATCGGTTGCGGCCCATGAACTCGCCCATCAATGGTTCGGCGATCTCGTAACGCCCAAATGGTGGGACGATATCTGGCTCAACGAGTCGTTCGCCACCTGGATGGGCAACAAGACCGTTGCCCAGGCTTTTCCCCAGGACGGGTTCCAGAACGCGATCCTGGATGGCGCCCTGGGGGTGATGGAGGCCGACGAGCTGGCTTCCGCCCGGCAGATCCGACAGCCGATCAAGTCCAACCACGACATCGCCACCGCCTTCGACGGCATCACCTATCAGAAAGGGGCGGCGGTGCTCGCGATGTTCGAGGCCTATCTGGGCGAGGACGCCTTCCGGCGGGGTATTCAGGAGCACATGAAGCGGTTCGCCCATGGCGTGGCCGATGTGCATGATTTCCTGGATTCGCTCGCGGCCGGCTCCGGCCATCCCGAGGTCAAGGAGGCGTTTGCGGGTTTTCTCTTCCAGCCGGGCGTCCCGCTCGTGATCGCCGAGCGCCGGTGCGAGGCGGGGGCGGCCCCCGCGGTCGCGCTCACCCAGCGCCGCTATCTGCCGATCGGTTCGCAGGCGCCCCGCAAGGGCTTGTGGCAGATCCCCATCTGTTTGCGGGCAAAAGGCGCGGGCGGGGATGTCCGCCAATGCACGCTGTTGACCAGCCGCAGCGCCCGTTTGAAGCTCGATCTGGCGGGGTGCCCGCGTGCGCTCATGCCGAATGCGGATGCGCGCGGCTACTACCGCTTCGCTCTCGATCCCGAAGCGACCGCCGATCTGATCATGGCCTTCGACTGGCTCAACGGGCGCGAGCGTGAGGCATTGTATGTCTCGCTGGCGGCTGGGTTCCGGTCGGGCGATGTCGCGATCGCCGAGCTGGCCGGGGCTATGCGCAAGGCCGCAGCCGATGACCATCGCGCCGTCGTCACCGCGCCGATGGAGGATCTGCGTTTCTTCCACGACAAGCTGGTCACCGATGCAGCCGCCAAGGAGGCGATCCGCCGGTTCGCCGCCGATCTTTATGCGGCCCGGGCACAGGACCTGGGCATCGTGGCCGCTCCGGGCGAGCCCGCAGACCGGCGGCTGCTGCGGCCGGCGGTGATCGCGTTTATGGCCGATTTCGTACGCGCGCCCGCCCTGCGCCGGACGCTGGCGGATGCCGGCGAGGCCTTCGTCGAAAGCGGCCGCCTTGATCCCCGGCGCATCGATCCGGGACTGATTGATCTTGCCGTCGAGATCGCGGTCGAGGAGGGAGAAGACGCGTTCGCGGACAGGCTGCTGGTAAAAGCGCTCGCCTCGCGCGACGGCTTTTTCCGGCAGGTGGCGTTCGGCGCGCTCGCCAGCGCCTCCGCTCCCACGATCGCACAGAAGATGCAGGCGCTCATCCTGGACGATCGGCTGCGGGACAACGAGGCGATCCAGATCGCCTACACCCTCGCTTCCACCGATGCGCATCGCGAGGCCATGTGGCGGTGGGTTCAGGATCACCTCGATGCCTTCATCGCGCGTATTCCGACCTGGCGCCAAGGGGCGGTGGTGAGAATCGGATCCGGTTTCTGTGATCGGGAGCACGCCCAGGCGCTCGAGACATTCTTCGCCGAGAAGGTCGCGCATCTGGAAGGCGGCCCACGCGAGTTGGCCCAGACGGTGGAGCGAATCGCGCTGTGCGCCGCGCTCAAACAGGCCAAAGCGCCGGAGCTTACCCGCTATTTCACCGAGACGGCCGCCGGCGGATGAGGCCGGGCCCGCGCCCCGCCGTTCTGGCCTCCGGTGGCCTCTTGCAATTCGGTGGGCGGCGCATTTAATGTGCGCGCCGCCTGCCGCGTTGCGGATGGGGTCCGGCCGGTATCGGCGGCGCGTCGATGATCGGCGATCGGCTTTCTGGCTGCGGTCGGATCGGCGGCCGTGGTCGGTGGATGGCATGACAACAGGCGAGGAGCGCAAACTCCATGGCGTGGGACATCATGGAAGTGAACAAGGTGGCCGCCGGTATTCTGGTGGCCGCCCTGGTCGCCAAGCTGGGTGGTTGGTTCGCCGACGAACTCATCGAGGCCGAGGCGCCCGAACAGCCGGTCTATCGCGTGGCCGTGGCCAGCGAAGCGTCGGCTGAGACCGAGAAGGCCGCTGTCGCCCAGGGTCCCAGCCTTGCCGAGCGGCTCGCCCAGGCTTCGGCCGAGAAAGGGCGCAAGATCTTCGGCAAATGCGCCGCCTGCCACACGATCGCGGAAGGAGCGGGCAATCGTATCGGTCCCAATCTCCACGGCCTTGTCGGCGCCCCGGTCGCCCATCGCTCGGACTTCGCCTATTCCGACGCCCTCAAGAACCATGGCGGGACATGGACATACGAGCTGCTCGATCATTGGATAAAGAACCCGCGGGAGGCGATCCCCGGCAACAAGATGGCCTTCGCCGGGCTCAAACGGGAAAAGGATCGCGCGGATCTCATCGCATTCTTGCGGGCCAACACACCAAACCCGCCGCCGCTGCCCGCCGAGAAGGCCGGAGATGAAGAAGCCGCCGGCACGGGCGAGTAGCGCGCAAGGCGCGCGCCACCCCCGGCCGTCGGCCGGCGCAAAAGGCTTTGCGATACCGCTTCAGGTCGTCGGGGAGGGTTCCTCGACCATGGCCATGTTCACGGGCCGGTAGATCCCGGCCAGCGGTCGTTCGTGGCCCTTGGCCTGAAGCCAGGACAACACATCCTCCAGCGGGTCGATCGTGACCATCATATGCGTGGCGTTGGCATGCAGAACATGCGCGCCGTCCACCATGATTCCCACATGCGCCGGGAAGAATACGAGATCGCCGCACCGCGCCGCACCCGGCGCGACCCGGATACCGAGCGGTCCCTGCATGGCCGCGAGCTGAAGATCGGAATCCCGCGGCAGCGGCAGGTTCGTGAACAGGAAGGCCATCTGGACCAGACCGCTGCAGTCGATGCCGGCGGCGGTGCGTCCTCCCCAGCGATAAGGCGCGCCGAGATAGCGGCGCGCCACCGTAAGGGGCGAGTCCACCGCCTCGTTCAACGGCCGGATATGTTGGGTCGCAATCCAGGCATCGCGTTCGGCGATCCGCGCATAGCGCCCGTCATCGGAGTGATCCACGACGGTGACGCATGCGCCGAATGGCAGCAGCGCGATCATCGCGGACTGAATGTCCGGCCCGGCCAGAAGATGGGTGAACAGATGTGAGACCCGATGGGTTGGCCGGCTGGTCGCGGGCGCGAGTGTGCGGGCATCGAGATAACCCACATAGGCATCGCTCGTCAGTTGCCCCCAGGCCCAGCCGCCGCGCTCCTCCATGACCAGCACATATTCGCCGAAGAGCGCCTCGTCGGCCGCCGGACCGGCGGTCGAGGGGTCGTTATAGATGGCGGCCGTGCCCGCCACGATCCGTTTGAGCACCGGCTGGCGGCGACAGGCGCTGTCCGGCGCCGCCTCCGCAAGGGCGCTGGCGGCCAGATCCGGCCGTGCGAGCCGAAGCCGACGGTCCCGCCGGGACGGATGGTCGAGATCAGGAAACCAGGCGGCGATGCGCGCAGACAAGATGCGCCAGGCTTCTTGCGTCTGCGGGCGGCCGGGGGTCATCCTTCCTGCTCCTTGTCGGCCGGTTTTTCTTGGGGGGCGTCCTCGGCGAGGGCGGCGCGGGCGATGTCGTAGAACTCGCTCAGGAACACGGCCCCTTTGACCGTGCGCTGGATGAGCACGGAACGGCGATCGGCCGGATCGCGCTGGCGGCGCAGGAGTCCATGGCGCGAAAGACGATCGAGTGCACGGGTGATCACGGGCTTGTGCACGCCGAGCAGACGGGCCAGCGCCCGCACCGTATGGGGTGGATCGGTCAGATAGACCGTCAACAGAACCGCCATCTGGCGATTGGTGAGATCAGGCATCGGTGCCCGCACCGAGGCCAAGAGAACCCGACGCCAGTCGGCCAGAAACGCGTGCAGCTTCGCAGACATCAGGACGTCCATCTCTTCTGCGGGTCATCATCATGACCCGTCCGTCGCCGTCCTCGTTACGCAAGCGTATCGTTCGCGAGCTTAACGCGGTATGACCGGGTGTGGTCAAGAGCGGGGTGCGGCAGGAGCGTCGCGATTCTCCCGATCCGCGAAGCGCGCCCGCAGCACGGCATGCATGGCCCTGAGCGCAAAGGCCTCACCACCTTTCGGCCGCCCGGGCCGCGCACGCCCGTTCCAGGCATAGATGTCGAGATGGACATGGGTGTGGCTGCGATCCACGAAGCGGTCGAGGAAGAGAGCCGCCAGGATCGCTCCGGCAAATCCGTGACCGGCGATATTGCCGAGGTCGGCGATCGCGCATTTGAGATCCTCTGCATACGCATCGTGAAGCGGAAGGCGCCAGAGGGGGTCGGCCAATTGCGCACCGGTGGCGACCAAAGCGTCGGCGAGATCGTCGTCACGGGTGAACAGGGCCGGCAGATCGGGGCCGAGCGCCACCCGGGCGGCGCCGGTCAATGTCGCGAAATCGACGAGCAGATCCGGCGCGTCTTCGTCCGCGAAGGCGAGCGCATCGGCCAGCACCAGCCGGCCTTCGGCGTCCGTATTGCCGACCTCGACCGTCAATCCCTTGCGGGTTGCGATCACGTCGCCTGGGCGGTAGGCGCGGGCATCGACGGCGTTGAAGACCGCCGGAATCACGAGGTGCAGCCGCAACGGCAGAGCATCTGCCATCACCAGCTCGGCCAGCGCCAACGCATGAGCCGCGCCCCCCATGTCCTTCTTCATCAGCCGCATGCCCTGGGCCGTCTTGATGTCCAGACCGCCGCTGTCGAAACACACCCCCTTGCCGACAAGAGAAAGAGCCGGCGCGTCTTCCTCTCCCCAGCGCAGGCTGACCACATGCGGCGGTTCGGCCCCAGCCGCGCCGACCGCATAGACCGCCGGAAAACCGGCCTCGCGCAGCTCCTCGCCCCGCCAGACGGCAAAATCGGCGCCGTGGCGGCGGGCGAGCGCTTCCAGCTCTGCGACCAGCGCCTCCGGCCCCAGCCGGTTGGCCGGCATGTTGACGAGGTCCCGCACCCGCCAGATCGCCTGCGCCTGGCGCAAGGCCGCCGTGCGGGCCGGCTCCTGGACGAAAAGCGCCCGCCGCATCGGCTCTTCGGCCGTGTCGGCGAGTGAAAAATGGTATGCCGACAAGGCAAATCCCAAGGCGGCGGCTTCTTCCTCGGCGGGCGCAAGGGACAGGGCAAAGCGGTAGCAACCGGCGGGCAATGCGTCGGCGATCCCGGCCGCGGCCCAGCAGTCGAACGGCCCATCGCCGCACCCGGCCAGCACAGCTGCGGGTGTGCCGTCTGCCCCCGGGACGAGAAGAACATCGCCGCCGCCGGCCTGAAATAGCATGCTCTCCGCCAGCCGGCGGGTGGCCGAAAGACCAAGCGCGGCCCCGGGTGCCAGGTGTGCCCACTGCTCTTCCCGCAACCCTTCCCAATCCTGTCTGGTGAGCAGATGGATGGGGACGACGTGGTCGGATGCGGGCGCCTCTATCGCGGGCAGGACGTCTTCCGGTGAAAGACGGGCGGTCATGGCATCGGCTTTTCTTGTCTGTTTCTCCGGCCCAACGAGTGGGGGTGATGGAAAATGAAAACCTTCCCGAGACAAGACCCTAGCGGCACGCCTTCGGCAAGGCAATGATCGGCGGGCGGGAGGACGCCATGGCGGTCCGCGACGCCCGTCGGATGGCATTTGACAAGCCGGAATCGGCGATTCATCCTGAACAGGCCTCCTGAAAGATCCGTGTGGGATCACATCCTGCGTGCGCCATCGGCGCGGTCCGGCCAAGAGGTGATCGATGGAGAACGGACGGAAGTCCTCTGACAATCGGGCGGAAATTCTGCTCTTGGGCGACCTTGGCGCCGACATCGGCCGTGCACGATGGTGGCGGACGCTCATCTTCTGCCTGGCGGGTCTCGTCGCTTGGGGGCTTGCGGCCTGGTGGTTGGTGCCGGCGCCGTGGCGGGCGGTCCTGCCTTCTTCTCTCGATCAGCGCGTTGAGCGGCGGGACGATGAACAGCGCAACCCGACAGCCGCCGCGCAGGCCGAGCCGGCGGGTGTCTTGGCGCCGGTATCTGTCTTGGAGAAGAGCGAGCCGGACACCTCTCCCCAGCCGCCGCGCATGGCCGCTCCGGCCTGGGAAGAACGGGTGGTGCGGCTGAGACGCGGCGAGGCGCTGGTCGATCTGCTGCGTCGGCAGGGATTGTCGGCGGCGGACGCGCTTGCGGTCGTGCGGGCCTTCTCCCAACTTGCGGATCCACGCCGCCTGCGCGCCGGCGCCGCTTTCCGCCTCGTGATCGGGGACGGCGAAAAAGGAGAGAAGGCGCGCCGGCTGAAGCAGTTGGTCTATCGTCCGGCGCCGGATCGCCGTCTTCTCGTGACGGCGGGCGAGCAGGGCTATGCGGCGCGTGCGGTTCCGGTGCCGGCGAGTCTCGTCTATGGTTATGCCCGCGGCCGGATTACGGACAGCCTCTATCTCGATGCCGAGCGGGCGGGGGTGCCCGCGCCGCTGATCGTCGAGACGATCCGGGCGCTCGGTTTCGCTGTCGATTTCGAGCGCGAGTTGTGGCCGGGCGACGGCTTTGAGATCCTCTATACGAAGATGCTCGCCGAGGACGGCCGGCAACGGCCGCAGGCGGTCTTGTT
>CAZJPA010000082.1:0-11853 GCA_964547755.1 uncultured Sphingomonadales bacterium | reverse complement strand
CAGCTTGCCCTTTTCGGCGACATACGATCCGGGTTTACGCATGGTGGGTCTCCTAACCGGTGATCGGCCCGACCTGGCGGGCCTCGAATGTGAGCTGGTAGGTGATGATGCCGTCCTGGTAGCCGGTCAGTTCACGGCGCAGGCAGACAAAAGGTTCGATATCGGCAGCCCCCAGGGTCTGGCCGTGGATCGCGTCGCGCACGGCGTCGATCAGGCTGTAGGCATCCTGGGCGGCGGATTGTTCAGATTCAAAATTCTGCGCCGAGACGAAGACCGCGAACTGCAGAGCGCTGACCCGCCGACTTTTGACCCCGGCGTCGCTCTCGGAAAGAAACATGGCGCTGGCGGCCGGATAGGTCAGTGCCGAGTAGTCACCAGGACGCCCGGCTGAGTCGACCACGTCGAACAGATTCAGCGCCTCGATGGCGGCGATCATGGCGTCTTCGAGTTGGGTGATCGTCATCTACATGCCCTTGAGCTTGTCGCGGCTGAACAGGCGGTCGTTGCCGCTGTAACTGGCGGAGACGCCAGACTTGGGCTCCGGGACCGGCTCTGCGCCCAGGGTCACAACTCCTTTGGCGATATCCTTGAGCAGGTCGATCTGGGCCTTGTGCCGCTCGGCGCGAGCCTCGGGTATCTTCTCGGCCTTGCGTGAATAGATGTAGTAGACGGCCAGATCGGCGCTGATCTCGGTAATGATCGCCGGGACCGTCGCAAACGGAACCTGGTAGCGCTTGCCGCAGTAGGCATCGATGCGGGCATCGGCCTGGGCGATAGCGGCGTCGACCTTGGCCAGGTCAACGGCCCCGATCTTGTCGTCATCCGTCAACTGGATAATGACCCGCTCGGGGATCCGTTCTTTAATGTCACTGAGAGTGCTGTAGGCCATGTTCAGTCCCTGCGTTTAAAAGATCCCGGGGCGCGTGCGGCCCCGGGGATTTCACATCATTGAAAGAGAGTCACCCCTCGGCGGGTGCGGTCAATTCGTCGCGACGCTTCTTGATAGCGTCCAGAACCTTCTGGCGATCTTCGCCCTCAAGCAGGGCATCCAGTTCCTTGATGGTTGCAGCGGCCTTGACGGCCTTGATGGCCTCTTTCTGGCTGGGCCGTTTCGGCTCCTCGTCAACCACCTCGACAGCCAGCATCGGGTCGGCCTGCAGCTGTTGCAGCTCGGCCTTGCTGAAGCGGTCATCGGGGTATTCGGTCGGCTCGGTACTGTGAGCAATGCCGCAGCGCCGGAAACCTTCAGTTTTCGCAGTAATGCGGATCATGCAGCCCTCCGTTGCGAGAGAGGGAACAGTCCCGTTACGGAAGAGGGACTGTCCCCGTTACGGTTGTCAGGTGGTGCCGTCCGATCCGTAGCTCAGCTGCCAGAGGCCGTAGCCACCGGCGGCGCGTGCCTCGGCGCCGAACTTGTACTCCCGGCGGCTGAACACATCATCGGCATTCAGGTCGGTCTGGGAGACGAAGACCGGCTTTTTGCGCTCCTGGTAGATGAACGGCTTGATCGGCCGACTGGTCACATGCAGGAACCAGGCGGTGTCGGAGGTCAGCCGCGGGTTGACGATCACCGTGCAGGTGCCACGGTAGGGGTTGGGGGTGTCGTCGTCGAGCTTGGGACTCTCGGCGATGGTGCGCGCCACGGCTTCGAGCGCCGGGGGAACTTCGAGCACGTCCGGCACCAGGCCGAGGGAGCGGCCCTCGTCGTCCTTGAACTTCATGATCGCGGTGCGGGCGGCACCGTAACTGGCGTCGACGGCGGCCCGGGTGGCAGCCGACAGGGCCTTGGTGCCCTTGTTGGACACGCTGGCCGGCTTGCCGGTGGCCGGATCGATGACCGGGTGATCGGTGTCGTAGAAGTACTGACCGTCATAGCAGATGTTGGTGAAGCCATTGTTCTTCAGGTCGGCATCGATCTCGTCCGGCAACTGTTTGGCCGAGTACCCGGCCTCCTGGGCCATGGGCGCATAGATGCCGATGTTGTCGTCCTCGATGTCGTTGCGGTCGACACCGACGGTCGCCTCCCAGTCGTCATTGACGATGGTGTACTTGTGTGCCGCCAACGACTTGACCACCTTGTCGCCGAGCCACTTGCGCATCTTCGGGAAGCGCGACAGCCAGCCGTAATCGTTCTGGCTCGATCCGGACGGCACCAGCATAGTGGTCTTCTGCCAGATCGAGGGAGCCGCCTCGAAGGCCTTGTTGAAGGTGGTTTTCAGGTTGGTGAAAATGGCCTGCAGATTGCCCTTGTTGACAATCAGCCCGCCGAAGCCCAGCACGGGCAGGGCCAGGGTGCCGGGATGGGCGGGGGCGGCCAGGGCCGCCAGCGGGAAGGCCGCCAGGGCCACCACCAGCAGCAGGATCCAGGTGCCAAGGGTTGCAAATCGTTTCATGTCAAAAATCCTCCTCGATAGGTGGTGGGGTTACTCGACCCAGATGCCGTCGGACTCGACGCCGACCACGATGCCGCAGGCAGAGCGGGTGCCGGTGCCGTCGGTCTTGGCGACGGTCTCATCGTCTTCGATGTAGCAGGTCTTGCCCAGTTCGGCCTGGGTAACGGCGTCGGTGGCACTGTTGGCGAATTTGAAAGCCTTGCCGCGGCGCACCTGGACAGACTTGGCGCCATTGGCGCCGCCGGTGTTGTCGACCGCCTCATCGGCCCGGCCGAGATAGGTCAGGCCGGTAGCGGTGCTGCCGGGTGCGGCGTAGCCGCCGGCGTTGGCGACGACGATGCCGCCGGCATAGATCTTGGCGTTGGCCGCGACCGGGACGGAGATCCGCTCGCCATCCATCAGCGGAGTGTTGCGATCAGCAGTAAGAGCCATGGTTCGTCTCCTCGATAGGGTTGGGGCCGGGGCTTACGCCAGGCCGTACTTTTTCAGATCCTCGGCGCTGTTGCCGAACAGGTCGGCGATGCGCTGCTGCTCGGCGTTGAGGGCCTTGCCGCCCTCATCGATGTCCTTGTTGTCAAGCCCGGACGGGTCGGCGACCGTCGGCGCCGCCTCAACGAACTTGCGGAACTGTTCGAGCCCGCCATCCTGGCGACACATGGCGACATAAAAACCCCTGGTCGCCGGGGTGATCTTGCCCGCCTTAAGGGCGGCGTCGACCTCGCTGTTGATTGCGGTTTCGAGCTTCTCTGCTTCAACCTCGGCCAGCTTCTGCTCGGCGGTGGAAGCGCGATTCAGTGCCTGGTCGTAGTCGGCGCGAGGAACGAACTTGTCCAGGGACGGGGTTTCGGCGCGGTTGCGGGCGGCCTCCAGATCGTTCTGCAGGGTCGCAATCGCATTGAGCGCCTGGTCTTCGGTGGCATTCTCGGCCAGGCCGAGCTTTGCCAGGAGTTTCTTCAGCATGATGTCCTCCTCTGTGGGTTGGTGACGGTTCAGGGCCTGTAGATGCAGGTTGGGCTGGTTGGTCAGCCCGACCGAGGTCAGCTTGACGATCTGCTTGCTCTTCTTGTCGTAGACAAAAACCGGACTGGTGTAGCGATACTCGCGCTCGGCAACCCGGATCTTGCCCTCATTGGTCCAGTCAACGCGGCCCCAGACGGCGCCGTCGCGCACCTCGACGGCCTTGATCCAGCCGACTGCCGGGGCGGGATCACCTTCCGGGCCCTTGAGTTCGGTGCTGTGTTCCAGGTCAATCGGCAGATCCACGCCACCTTGATGGAACGCTTCGACCAGGGCCTGAGGATCATCGAGTCGCCAGGTGCGGCCGTCGCGGCCGGTGATCTCGGGACCGACCGGCAGCAGCATGATCCAGTCGGGCACGTGAGCCGGGGGCGAAAACTCGAAATTGACCGCCACCTCGGCGCACCCTTCCGGCATGCCGGTGCTGTTGATGGCAACTGCATATTTTTCAATCATTCCATCCTCCCACCTACGGTGCGTTTCCGCACCGTAGCCTGATCAGTGCGGCGGTTACAGTTGAAGGGCTTCATAAACCCATCCCGGAACCCCATTAAAACCATCTTTAAATTTGTCCGTGTGCGACGATCTCTTTTTTCAGCACCCTTCACCCGCACCTTGCATGCCGTTCGTCTCTCAGGCGCGATTTTCAGCGTGCCGACTGCAGGTGCCGGATGGCCGCGAGGCGCAACTTGCGCCAGTCTTCATCCTGCACCAGCAAAAACGGCCTGGCGGGGATGGTGCTGCCGGGGTGGTTGACCTTGGCGACAAAGCCGATGCCGGGGATCTTGAGGGCCTTGGCTTTTTTTGGCCGGATGACGTGCGGACCGATCCGCCCGCCGAACTGGTGGATAGCGGCATACTCGACGTTGGTGCCGACGGCGGCGTGTGTGGCGCTGGCCTCCCTGGTGATCGACCGGCGCAGCCTGCCGGTATCGCTGAGGGTCTGCCCGCCGTCGCGTTTGACCCGCCCGGAGGGTTTCCACCTGGTCGGCCGGCCCTGCGCGGCAAAGTTCTTGTCCACCGATCGCAACAGGATCTCGCCGGCATCGTTGAAGAAGGGGCGAAGATTGCCGACCCGCCGTTCGAGGCGCGAGAGCATCCTGGTTGCCTGGTTGGTGTTGATGTCGATGCTGATTTGCATTTGCAATCCCTGCTAACTGGAGCTATAGTTTTGTTTGCAGGCACTGTGTGACACGGTGATATTCCCCCGGCCGTACCACCCGATCTCTCGGGGAGGGCCATGCGGGGTTGCCGCGCAAGCGGATTGGGGGGCCCCGTCACAGTGCCTGTTGTTTTTTGCCCTTTTTGAGCAACCGCTTCACCTCTTCTGACCGCTTGACCTTGTCACGACTCAACCTGCGGAAGCTGGTCAAAAAAACAGCCCCTCCAGTGCGTGTTGACTTCACCACCGACACATATCCCCGATCTTCTTCGAGGACATAGATGAGGCTGTGTGCCCCATCCTGTATCTCGTACCCATGATCAATCGCCGCCTGGACCTTGGCATATTCGGCTGAGGACAGCTCCGGGTGAATTTTCGCTTGCTTGATCGCCGTTTCCGCCGAAAGGCTGACAGTCAAAACCTTGGCTCCTATGGCGTCTGCAGACGCCTGTTTGAGCCGACCTACCGGGAACCTCCCCTGAGGCATCTCGTACCAGCCACGGAACGCTGCGCCAGAGACCATATCCCTAACAACCGCGATGCCTATAGGGGCAGGCCATTTCTCAAGATTGTCCTGCAGCGCCTCGCCAACAGGGCCCCAATAAGACTTACCCGGATGATGCTTGAATCCCGGATCGGGCATCAGTTGCCGCGCCGGCATCCTGGCCCCGGTGGTCGGATCAACCGGCTCGATCAGACGCCCGGTCGGATCCTGCGTCTCGACCTTGAGCCCCTCGTCGCGCACATCGTCCTCGGAAAGCGACACTACCCCGCAGCGGCAGCGGAAGCCGTTGGGCGGATACCACTTGTCCCAGAAGGGGTGATCGTGCGGGAAGATCTTGCCGTCCATGGCGGCGTGAGTCGGCCGGGTGCGGCTGTCGTTGACGGCGCTGTATTGCCAGTAGGGGCGGGTGGCGACTGTATCGAGCATCTGCCGGTAGCGGCCGACGTTGTAGGCGGTCTGGATGTTGGTGCGGAAGATGGTGTCGAGCCGCCGCGCTCGGGGGCCGGTCCAGCCGCGGCGCTCGGCGATCGCCGCAACCTCGTCCTTGAACTTCTTGAAACTGACGCCCTTATCAATCGCCTTTTGCAGGGCATTGAACATGCTGTCCAGCTCGGCCCCCCTGGCGATGCCGGCCACGGCAAAGGCCTTGACCTTGGCCTCGGCGGTGAGCTTGCGGAACTGGCTCGGAGACACCTTGGCCTTGTCGGCCCAGAAGTCCGCGGCCTCCTGGTTGGTCAGCGGCTCCAGCTTGATCATGCGCCACCATCCCCGCTGCGACCGAACAGCTCAGCGTTGACCAGGGCGCGTTCGAGCAGGTCCTGCAGATCGTCGATCTGCAGTTGCGGGTAGAGTTCGAGCAGTCGTGCCAGGGCGTCGTCGTAGCTGTCGGCGGCCTGGACGGCCTCGATGATCAGCGCTTCATTGCCGGTCAGTGTTTCACCGGACTGCTCGACGACCAGGTCGGCGAAGTCCTCCAGGGCCTGCTGCTCGGGAGTAAACTTAGGCTGCGCCTGACGATTGATGGCGACAAGGCTGGCCGCGATCCGATCGGCGAGCATCTCTCTTTCATGTTGATCACCAGAGAAACCGCTCTCCTGGATATCGATGTGCGCTTGCTGGCGGTTCATGGCCGCAGACTCAGGGGCGGGGTCCGGCTGCAGGGCGCCGAGCAGATCCTCCGGTCTTGCATCCGGATCCGGGTCGGGCAGGCCGATCTTGTCGCGCACCACGCTCTGCTCGACCCTGAGACCCAACGGCACCAGCTCTTTCAGGGCCGTGGTCAGGGTGTCGATGTCGTCCTTCTCGGCCCGGAACAGTTTCAGCTCGGGGTAGTTTTCCTGCGGCCCGAAGTTGAGGTCGATGAACGGGCGCACCAGGTCGCGGTTGAGGGTTTCGGCCAACTGCTCGGCGTCATCGTCGCGGATATCGTCGCGCACCTCGGCCTGCAGTACCTCATTGCCGAGCTTGCCCGGGGTGCCGCTGCTGGATGCGGTCTGGCCGAGTATCCCCTTACTGATCTGATCGTCAAAATAGCCGGCCAGCAGCTTGAAGAACTCGGCGCTGCCCGCCTTGCTGGCGGCCTCCACCAGCTCGACCTGCATCGACTCGGGAAACACCGCCGCCGCGTCAGACCCCAGGTTGGCGACCGCCATCTTGAGGATATTGATATCGGTTTCGCTGGCCCCTGAGCCGTACTTGCCCATGCGTAGCGGCATCCCAAACACCTCGGCGAAGGCGAGCCAGTCCTTGGTGGTATAACCCTTGACCATAAAGGCCCAGGCGGCCAGGCGGGCGAACCCGCCGCGCAGCGGGATGCCGCTTTTGAGTTTGGGGATATGGACGATGAACTTGTAGGGCGCCAGCGGCAGACCGTTGACCAGGTCGGCCTCGTCGCGCAGGCGCAGTTCGCTCCGTGTCACCTGGTCAAACTGGAAGAAGTGCGGATCGCGCCATACGAAGCGCTGCGGGTACCAGGTTGCGCCCCGCCTGTCCCAGTCGAGTTCGCAGACCGCGTAGCCCTTGCCGAGACCGTCGAGCAGATCCTTGAGCAGCCCCCGGAAACCGGGACGGCGCACCAGATCGCGCACGGCATCTGCCAACCGCTGGTCATGGTCGTTGTCACTGTAGGCCTCGACCACGGCCGGCAGCCGCGATACGGCCAGTTTGCGTTTGCTGAGCTCACACTGGTAATGGAGGTCGCGCTCCTCCATCTCTTCGGCCAGGGTCAGGTATTCATAGTGATCGCCCTGGGCCGCCGCCGTCAGCAGGGCCGCCAGACGCTGCGGCGTCAGGCCGCTGGCGACGGTGTCGTCCCAGATGGTGCGGACCCCGGTCAGGGTCGGAGCGGCAAACTCTTTGGTCAGGTCGCCGGTTTTAACCGGACGGCCATAGGCATCGTAGAGAGTCGGCATTACCAGAGCCCTTTCTGTCGGCCGACGCCTGCGGTGGTGCGGACGGGCCGATCGAGATCGTGGGGGTTGTTGACAGGGTGGTAGGCGTATTCAGCAACATCCTGGCCGGCGGCGAACCACATCAGCGCCAGGGCGATAGCGGCATCACCATGGCGGCGCTCGCCCTTCTTGCCCTGGCCGGTACTCTTGGGGATCTTCGGAACGCCGCCGATAACCCGGATGGCCCGCAGGTCATCTTTGACATCCGCATCCTGCGGCACCTCGATCATGGCATCCTCGAACGCGGTCTTGAACGGAGGTAGATTGTCGGCATACCAGCGGTCGGACAGCATCACCTGGTGGATGCGCCCGTGGCCGTACTTGTCGGCAGTATCCTCGGCGATCTGCTGGCCGTTGCCACGGGCATCGAAGGCGGCGGTGCGGAAGCGAGGCAACCGGTCAAGGAGGTAAAAGATGATCTGTTTCTGCTGGGCGAAGGGCATGTTGCGCAACTCGACCTGGAAGCTGGTGCGACGCACCAGGTCCTGGCCGATCTCACCGACACAAAGCACCGTCAAGTCTCCGCTGCGGGCGAAGTCCTCACCGAAAACATGCTCACGCTGCGGATCGAGCTGTTCAAGCAGCGGCAGCAGGTTGTCGCGGCACCAGTCGGCGATTTCCGCCCGGCGCAGGTGCTCCGGGTACTTGCCGAAGGCGTCGTCCTTTGCCAGGCGGATCACCGGTACCGGCACCATGCGGCTCTCGACCAGCACCCCGGGAAGGTAAGCCCCAGCCGACTTGCTCGGGACGACATCGAGCTCCTCCTCGGCATCTTCGCCATAGAAGTCATAGACTTCCTGTATCCAGGCGACCTCGTCTTCGGCGGTCCACTCCTTGCCCAGACGCAGGCAGACGCGGCGGTAGAGCCCCTGGCTTACAGCCTCTCTGAAGGTCGTTTTGAAGACCGTCCCCCGGCGCTTTTTGCCGCGCAGTTCCTGGATCAGTTCGTTAAACGGATTATCGGCGCCGTCGTGGGTGGAGATGATGCGCACCTTGCCGCCCCAGATGAGCAGCGCCAGAGCCGCCTTGATCAGCTCGCCGAGCTGGTCATGGAACGCGGCTTCGTCGATGACCACCACCCCCTGCTTGCCGCGCAGGTTGGCCGGGCGGCTCGACAGGGCGACGATGCGCCGGCCAGAGTCGGGAAACTTGATGGTGTAGGTCTTGATGTTGCGGTCGTCCTGGTCATCCTCCCAGATCCCTTCCTCGATGTCCGAGGCCGCCTGGTTGTAGGCGCGGGCCCACATGGCACAGGCCTCGACAAACTCGATGGCCATGTCCTGGTTGTAACCGATGTAGTAGACGTTCTGCCCTCCCGCCTCGGCGGCGATCAACACATCGTCGGCGGCCTCGGCCCAGGTCAAACCGATCCGCCGTGATTTCTCAGCCACCTTGAGCTGGTCGTCGATGGCGATCCAGGCCTGCTGATAGGGCAGCAGGACCGGAGGGGCCTCGATGGCTGCGGTGTTGGGCAACAGGGCGGTCATTCGGCAACTCCCAGAATCTCTTTGCGGATGGCCTGCACGGTCTCGGCAGCCAGCCCGCCTTTGCGGGCGATCTTCTCAACCCGGCTGGCAGCTTCGCGGGCGCGCCGGGCGAAGTCGTCCTTGAGTTTCTCCCGCTGCACGCTGCTCTGCTGCAGCTTGGCGACGTCGGAGAGCAGGCGGGGGGCATCGAGGATGTCGAACTCGCCGTCGGAAACTGCTGCCATGACCTTTTGCAGCAACAGCTTGCTGACCGCTTCTTCCATGGTCAGTCCTTCGCCTGCCTCTCCGGTCAACGCCCGGCTCTGGTCCTCAAACTGCTTGACCGACTGGTAGGCCTCGTAGAACTGCTTGCCGTAGCGCCCCCAGGAGCTGCGGCTGATATCAAAGCCCTTTTCGCGTGACCAGGCCGCCAGATCGTCGTAGGTCATTCCTTCCAGGATCAACCGGTTGGCCTCGTCGCGCAGGGCTCTGGGAAGTTCGGTCTCGACCCGGGAGCGCCGCCGTACCTTGCTGTGCCGCCCGCCCATTTACGCCAGCTCCTGTTCCAGCTCGGCGATCTTTGCGCACAGTTCGCGGTAGTTGCGCTGCTGTTCGAGCGCCTCGCTCAGGTTGGCGTGCGCGGTCGCCAGGTCGAGTTCGGCCAGCGGGGTCACCATCGATGCCGCAAGGGGGGCCTTGGCCGCCTTGACGTTGGCATCCAGCGCCGTCGCCAGCCGCATCTTCTCCTGCTTGAGTTCGGCCAGCTTGCCGCGCAGAATCAGTCTTTCTGTTTTCAGGCTCATTGCTTCGGCCCTTCCTTTCTGACCAGAGGACAAAACATATTGTTGTCGATCTTTTCCACCAGCCGGGTCTGCACCTGGGTGTTCAGCTGGATGATTGCGACCAGGTCGTCGGCCAGGCGCTGATGGTTCTTCACCAGCAGCACATTGTCTTCGTACATGCGGACCACCCTCGCCAGGTCTTCCTTGTAGTTGCGCAGCACCTTGTCGAGCCGCTTCTGGTCGACGTACCAGATGATGAAAATCAGTCCCGGCAACCCCAGCACGTTGATGGCCAGGGCAATCATGGAGATCGGCAGTCCCTCGATCACGGTCCCTCCTCGCTCATTTCAAGTTCGCGTTGACAGTTGATGCAGCGCCGGCAGCCCGGTACAGCCCGCCGCCGCGCTTCGGGGATCGGTTCTTCGCAGTCGATGCACTCGGTCAGGCTTTCGCCGGCTGCCAGGCGGCGGCGAGCTGCACGCAGGGCCGCCGCCTGGAAGTCGTCGTTGAGCGCGTTCGCGCGGTCAATCTCGTCTGGCATCAGTTCCCCCGCACCGCCTTGATGACGCCCTCGATCATGCCCGGGCGGTTGTCGCCGGCTTTGATCCGCTTCTCCTTGCCGCGGTGCCAGGTGGTCACCCCGAGGATGGCGCCCCAGCCGATCCAGACCCATTGCGGGACATCCGGCACCGGGACCTTGCAGAGCGGCAGCAGCACGTAGACACAGAAGATGGTGGTGCCGTAGAGGAATCCGTTGTAGGGACGCCAGCTGTACTGAGGCCAGCGCTCGCTGCGGCTCTCTTCGCGCATGGTCTGGTTGACCGATTCGAGCCGCTTGCCGTCAATCTCGGCCAGCCGGGTCTCGTGGTCCATGATGCGGGACTGCAACTCGATGTAGAGCTGCGGATCGGCGACCACCTTGGCGGCCGAAGCTTCGATGGGCGTCTCGGGTGGGTCGCCGGCGACCTGGCGGATCAGGGTGTGCAGCAGCGGGCCGCTGCCCGGGACAACCAGGTTGGCCACCGCCGGAGCAACCGCCTTGACGCCGTCGATCAGGGAATTGAGGATGTCGCTCACCGGCGCCTCCGGAAGAGCACCGGCCAGTCGATGGCCCACTCGGCGAGGTCGAGCCCCCGGGGGCGTTCGCCGGAAATCCAGGCCTGCGCCAGTCCGATAATGACGCCGATCAGCAGGTAGGTGACGACGATGATCAATAACGACAACAGTGTGTGCATAAAGCCCTCCATCAGGAATCGAGTCGTATCAGCCAACCGGCCAGGAACCGCCGCTCGGTGGCCTTGGCCAGGCTCAGGTAGTAGGCGCCGGCGTGCAGCTTGAGTGCCGCCAGCAGGGCCGCCGGGTGCGGGTAGTTGTTGACGGCCTCCAAGGTTTTCGGGCCGAGAAGTCCGTCGACCTTCAGTGCGTCGCCAGTCAGGTCGTTGACCGCCTGCTGCAGGCGGCGGATGATATGGCCCGTGCCGAGGTTGACGCCCAGGTCGAACAGCTTGATTGCCAGAGGAGCGTGGCGCACCTTGTCGAAATGTGGCCGCAGCCAGAAGTCGGAGAAGTAGATCGAGCGCGCCCGCTCAAGGGTGAGCCGGGCAATGTCCAGGTCGGGGTAGCTGCGTTTGCTGATGCCGTACCTGGTCTCGCCGCCGGGATCGGCGGGGTCGTTGACGTAGTCGCCCTCGTGCTGGATGACCTTGGCGAAGGCCTGACTGAAAACACTCATGACGCCCCTCTGTGCGAATGGCCGACCGGGAAGGGTCGGCGGCAACGTTTAAGGCGGGGCGGGACCCTATGCCCCGCCCCTGAACAAGAAAGGAGGTCCAGCAATGGACACGGAATAGGGGCAGGATAGGGGACTCAGGCGGGGATGTGGAGTTGAAGCGTTTCCAAAGAAAAAGCCCTCTGCCGGGATGGTAGAGGGCTGAAATTGAAGAGTTTTATTGATAGCGCAAAGGCGGGGCTGGTGTCAATGTATCACCCGAACAAATCCCCCTGCCGCGCCAGAAAATCCTCTTCCTTCACCCGCGCCACAATGCTGTAGATCTGCCGCACGGTGAGGCCGTACTCCT
>CAZJPA010000081.1:0-11898 GCA_964547755.1 uncultured Sphingomonadales bacterium | reverse complement strand
ACATATCTCGACGAATTCGGTGTATCTCTCCGGGTGCAGCTGCCCCGGCCTCATTGAAGCGGCGCGGCACTCGGCGAGGAGCTCAGCATTGCTACAGATCTCTCCGGGTGCAGCTGCCCCGGCCTCATTGAAGCAACGGAGCAGCAATACCGATCAGCTTCGTCGGGCCGATCTCTCCGGGTGCAGCTGCCCCGGCCTCATTGAAGCCTGTTGGCGCGGCTTGAACAGGCTGACCAGGACTTTTCCGATCTCTCCGGGTGCAGCTGCCCCGGCCTCATTGAAGCTTGTAGGCGATTGTGATCGCCTGCAGCTCGGGCTGAAATCTCTCCGGGTGCAGCTGCCCCGGCCTCATTGAAGCATCAAACGTATTGTTCGACATGACCAACGGGTCAGGCATCTCTCCGGGTGCAGCTGCCCCGGCCTCATTGAAGCAACTCTCCGCCCCCTCGAGAGGGGCGGCCGGGCACGCTGATCTCTCCGGGTGCAGCTGCCCCGGCCTCATTGAAGCGGGTCGGCGATCGCCAGCAGCTCGGACCGGTGCTCGTATCTCTCCGGGTGCAGCTGCCCCGGCCTCATTGAAGCCCTGCGCTGCTCGCCAAGCTCGATCAAGCGCTGTTTATCTCTCCGGGTGCAGCTGCCCCGGCCTCATTGAAGCGTTGTGCTTTCTATGCCACGAATCCCAGCAGGCTTATCTCTCCGGGTGCAGCTGCCCCGGCCTCATTGAAGCCGTGGCTTCCGGCGTGCCTCCAAGACAGCGTTGCGCATCTCTCCGGGTGCAGCTGCCCCGGCCTCATTGAAGCCAATGATTCGCGAGTCCCAGATAGACGTGTTGCAAACATCTCTCCGGGTGCAGCTGCCCCGGCCTCATTGAAGCATCGTCACGGAACAAGTGTCCGTGTCGATCTGTTTCTATCTCTCCGGGTGCAGCTGCCCCGGCCTCATTGAAGCGCCGGCACGAGGGATTCCGTCCGACGGCCTACAGGGATCTCTCCGGGTGCAGCTGCCCCGGCCTCATTGAAGCGCGCCATTCGCGCATGCGCTCTGGCGTCATGACGCTATCTCTCCGGGTGCAGCTGCCCCGGCCTCATTGAAGCAGGTGCCGGGTGTGTCATACCGGCACGAGGAAATGGATCTCTCCGGGTGCAGCTGCCCCGGCCTCATTGAAGGGCCAGCTCGCGCGGCTGCTGGGTGTCGAGGAGCGCGGTAATCTCTCCGGGTGCGGCCGCCCCAGAAACGATCATCGGTGATCGGTCGTCAGTCATCAGAAAAGCTGTGCACAGGGCGTTGTTGCTGAGCGGGCCACCAGTCACCCCGGCTCGCTTCTGGCAACCGAGGCACCCAACCGCAATAGCGGCTCGCTACCCTTTTGAGACTGCTGTTGCTTCTTTCCGGCCACCGCAGAATGATGACCGTCAATCGCGTGCGAAAGGCCCTGTTCCACAAGACGAGAGGCTCGGTCGCGAACGCCGGTCAATCGCCGCGCACGGCCGTCACAGTGGCGCCGTTTCGATGTTCATACCTCTTACGGTTCATAAGATGATCCAATACCTGATTATCCAAAACCTTGCCAACTGCCCGCATCACGGGGAAGGCATTCCGGGATAGCTGGGCAGCCCCTCGGAAATGACACCCCACGGCTGGGCGCTGGCCGTGTAGATGTGCATTTGCGGCACAAACCGGCTCGGCTCATCAAAAGCGACCGCGCGAACGATCCACGCATCGGGCATAGATTCAACTTCCGTAAACAGCGGCGCCCCACACTGAGCGCAAAACTGGCGCGTGAGGTTCTGACCGCTGTCCCCACGATAGACATACCCAGCCGGTTTCCCTTTCAGCAGGCGAAAACCAGCGCGCGGCACCACCACAACCGTAGCGAAGGCGGCTCCACTGCTCTTCTGGCAATCGCGGCAATGGCAATGGGCGACCAGCAGGGGCTCGCCCTCGCAGACAAACCGAATGGCACCACACACGCAGCCCCCTTCATGAGCGTTCGACATGTTCTGCTCCCCCTTTCCGTTCCTGTCGCTTCCTCGCTGGACTTTTCCCGTTGCTCTCAGACCGTACCGTCCATCGTTTCCGCCTTTTCCTCTTTTCCTTCTTCCGTCCTGCTGCTATCGGCCGAGCCGTTCCATGAAAGCGCGCGCCGTCGGTTCGGAGGAAGCGGGATTCTGTCCCGTAACCAGCAGTCCGTCGGTGACGCAGAAGGGCGCCCAGTCCTCACTCTTGCGATAGCGTGCGCCGCGGCGCTTCAGTTCGTCTTCGAGCAGAAAAGGCACCACCTCGGTCAGGCCGACGGCCGCCTCCTCGGCATTGCTGAATCCCGTCACTTCACGTCCCTCGACCAGCGGGCGACCATCGGGCGCTTCGACCGCGAGCAACACCGCCGGCGCATGGCAGACGGCAGCCACCGGCTTGCCCTGCGCCAGAAAGTCCCGGATCAGCGCGATCGAAACAGGGTCGTGGGCCAGATCCCACAAAGGGCCGTGCCCGCCCGGATAGAAGACACCCGCATAATCTTCGGCCCGCACCTCGCGCAGAGGAATGGTATCCGCAAGCCGCGCCCGCGTCGTCTCGTCGTCGGCCAATCGTCGTGTCGCCGGGGTCTGGAAATCCGGCAGTTCGCTCTTTGGATCGATCGGCGGCTGACCGCCGGCGGGCGAAGCGAGAACGACCTTGAGACCGGCATCGACCAGCGCATAATAGGGGGCGGCGAATTCTTCGGCCCAGAAGCCGGTCTTCTCGCCGGTATCGCCCAAGCGGTCATGCGAGGTCAGCACCATCAGGATCGGCTTGTCCGTCTTCATCGTCGTCGTCCTCTCTTCTTCGTTCCCGGGTTCGGGACCGGTCCGAACCACACGCCGGCGTCGTCGCTGCGTATCAGTCGCTGCGGACGAGGAAATCGCGCAACAATCGGACGAAACGGTCCCTCTTCTCGATTTGTGTCCAGTGACCGCACGCACCGAACATGTGCAGCTCGGAGCACGGAATCAAGCGATGCAGACGCAGACCGACTTCAGGCGGGATGACCCGGTCCTCACGCCCGTGGATCACCAGGGTTTCATGGCCGATGGCACGCACGGCGTCTTCAGATTGAGCAAGGCGGCGGACGCCTTCCTGGCGTGGCGGCGGAAACATCGCGGCATAGGATTCCTGGACGCCGGGGCGGATGCTCGCCCGATAGCGCATTTCGGCGAGATCGTCGCTTACCAGCGATTTGTCATAGACGAACAGGTCGATCAGCGCCTTCATGTTCTGAACCGAAGGCGTATAGCCCCAGACCTGGTCGAGACCCGGCGTGATCGGAAAATCGAGGCCGACCGAGCCCATCAGCACCAGCCGATCCACCCGCTGCGGATGATGAACGGCCATCGCCAGCGCCAACGCACCGCCGAAGGAATTGCCGACCAGCGACACGCGCTCAAGCCCCAGCGCGTCGAGAAAACCGACCAGATGCGCCAGCCAGAAAGGAAGGTCGTAAGAGGCATCTGTGGGCCGCTCCGTGTATCCGAAGCCGACGATGTCCGGAGCCAGCACGCGACAATTCCTAGCCAATTCCGGAATCACCAGCCGCCAATTCGCCCAAGCCGTCACCCCAGGCCCGGAGCCATGCAACAGCACCACCGGCCGCCCCTCCCCACGGTCGTGATAGTTGGTCTCGATCCCACCGGCATCGATCCGACGACCGATTTCGGAATTATCTCTGTTATCCCTGGTCATGATCTGCACTCCACGGTTACGGCTTTCCGAAGAAGAAAGAAGAAAAAAAGCGGTGTCCCGGATTGTGGGGACGGGAAGAGGAGGGACAGAAGGGAAACAATCCGGAACACCGTGACGCAGCACCCGTTGGAGGGACTGCCGATCTGTGTAGGTCGCCCCACCACCCGTGTTGGGGTGAGCGGAGCAACTGTGATTCATGCCACGACGCAAATCGTGACGTTTCCCAATCTTTCGACCACCGTGCGCACCGTTTCGCGAGCCGCGAGCGAGTGCGCAGCCGTCGCGCCGCCCGCCATGACGATGTCGCCGGGATGCAGCTCCTCGCCCGCCGCCGCCACCATGCGAGCCGCCGCCACGAGCGAACGAACCGGATGACCGAGAATGGCGGCGGACGAACCGATCTGGACCGGTCGGCCGTCCACCTCGAGGATCATGCCAAGATTGGAGATGTCCTGTCTCGGATCGCACCACGGGCCGATCACCAGCCCTGAGGACGAAGAATTGTCGGCCACCACGTCAGGAAGCGAGAATTTGAAGTTTTCGTAGCGGCTGTCGATCACCTCCATCGCCGGCGCAACCGCCTCGACCGCCGCCATCGCCTCGACCGGTGTGACGCGACCGGCAAGCGGTTTCTTCATCAGGAAAGCAATCTCTGGCTCGATGCGCGGATGAACATAGCGCGCAAGCGACAGCTCGCCGCCTTCCTCGAGCAGCATGGCGTCGGTGAGCCGACCCCAGATCACCTCGTCCACGCCCACCTGCTGCATCTTGGCGCGGCTGGTCAGCCCCATCTTAACGCCGATCCGCCGCTCGCCGCGCGCGAGCCGCCGCTGCACGGAAAGCGCCTGGACCGCATAGGCCTCCTCGACGCCGAGATCGGGATGCGCAATGGTCAATTGCGGAATCGCAGTCGCGGTGCGCGCCGCCTCGTCCACGATCCGCGCCAGTTCCGCAAGCCTGCTCATCGTTCGGCTCCCTCCTGCTCGGCCGGTTCACCCTCGTGCTGCTTGAGCAGGTCGAGGGCGACATCGACGATCATGTCTTCCTGGCCGCCGACCATGCGGCGCCGGCCGAGTTCGACGAGGATTTCCCTAACATCCAGGCCGTAAGTCTCGGCCGCGGTCTCGGAATGGCGCAGGAAGCTCGAATAGACGCCGGCGTAACCCAGCGAGAGCGTCTCGCGATCCACCCGCACCGGCCGGTCCTGAAGAGGACGGACCAGCTCTTCGGCCGCGTCCATAAGCCGGAACAGGTCGGTGCCGTGCTTCCAGCCCTTGCGGTCGATCGCGGCGATGAAGACCTCGAGCGGCGCATTGCCCGCGCCCGCGCCCATGCCGGCGAGCGAGGCGTCCACCCGGACCGCGCCGTTCTGGACCGCGACGATGGAATTCGCCACACCAAGCGAGAGGTTGTGATGCGCGTGGATGCCCCGCTCGGTCTCGGGATCGAGCACCCGATCGAAGGCCTGAAGCCGCGCCGCCACGCCATCCATGTCCAGCGCGCCGCCCGAATCCACGACATAGACGCACTGGGCGCCGTAGGATTCCATCAGCTTCGCCTGTTCGGCGAGGGCTTCCGGCTCGATCATGTGGCTCATCATCAGGAAACCGACCGTATCGAAGCCGAGCCCGCGGGCCAGCTCGATGTGCTGTTTGGCGATGTCGGCCTCCGTGCAATGGGTCGCGATCCGAACCGAGCGCACGCCGAGCGACCAGGCGCGCTTCAGATCCTCGACGGTTCCGATCCCCGGCAGCAGCAAGGTGGTCAGCCGCGCGCATTTCACCACCTCGGCCACCGCCTCGATCCATTCCCAATCGGTGTGCGCGCCGAAACCATAGTTGAAGCTGGAGCCCGACAGGCCGTCGCCGTGCGCCACCTCGATGGCTTCGACCCCCGCCTCGTCGAGGGCGCGGGCGATCTGGCGCACATGCGCGATGCCGTACTGGTGACGGATCGCATGCATGCCGTCGCGCAGCGTCACGTCCTGGATGTAGAGCTTGGTTCCGGTCGGATCGATGCGCGTCATGCCGCCGTCTCCCGCAAGAACTTGCGCGCCGCGATCTTCTCGCCGGTGGCCAGCGCCGCCGAGGTCATGATGTCGAGATTGCCCGCATAGGCCGGCAAGTAATGCGCCGCCCCCTCCACCTCGAGGAAGACCGAGGCCTTGATGCCTGTGAACTCACCGTATCCCGGGATCTTCAGCGGCCGATTGGAGCCGAAGCGCTCGAACTGCACCGCCTGCTTCAGCCGATAGCCGGGCACATATTTCTGAACCGCGGCCACCATCTCCTCGATCGCGCGGCGGATTTCTTCCTCGTCTGCTTCGTCGCTCAAGGTGTAGACCGTATCGCGCATGATCAGCGGTGGCTCGGCCGGATTGAGGATGATGATCGCCTTGCCCTTGTCCGCGCCGCCGACGACTTCGAGCCCCTTGGCCGTGGTCTCGGTGAATTCGTCGATGTTGGCGCGGGTGCCGGGCCCGGCCGACTTGGAGGCGATGGACGCGACGATTTCCGCATAGCGGACCTTCGCCACCCGGTTGACCGCCGCCACGATCGGGATCGTCGCCTGGCCGCCGCAGGTCACCATATTGACGTTCGGCGCGTCCAAATTCTCCTCACCATTGACCACCGGAACCACATAGGGACCGATCGCGGCCGGGGTCAGATCGATCACCTGCTTGCCGTGCGCGCGCAGGACCTTGTCATGGCGCGCATGCGCCTTGGCCGAGGTCGCGTCGAACACGATCCGGGCATCCTCGAATTCGGGCATCTTCACGAAACCGTCGATGCCCTCGTGCGTCGTCGCGATACCCATCCGGCGCGCCCGTGCCAGGCCGTCGGAGTCCGGATCGATGCCGACCAGCGCCGCCATCTCCAGCACCTTCGACAACCGCATGATCTTGATCATGAGGTCGGTGCCGATATTGCCCGATCCGATGATCGCGACCTTGACCTTCTCCATGTTCTTCACGTCCTTTCCACGAATTCCGCCTGCACCGAACCGAGGCCCGCAATCCGCGCCTCGTAAACGCCTGGCCCTGTAATCGGCACCAGTGGTCCCAGTGCACCGGAGAGAACCGTGTCCCCGGCCTTCAGCGGCCGGCCGACCGCCACCATGGTGCGCGCGAGCCACAAAACGGCATTCAGGGGGTGACCGAGGCAGGCGGCGCCCGCGCCGACGGAGACCGGCTCGCCACGATGCTCGACGACCATGCCCGCCGATCTCAGATCGAGCCCCTCCAGCCGCCGCGGCATTCCGCTCAGCACATACAGACCGGACGAGGCGTTGTCGGCGATGGTATCGATGATCGAAATGTCCCAGTCGCGCACGCGGCTGCCCACCACCTCGATCGCCGCCACCGCGTATTCCACCGACCGCAGCACATCGGCGAGCGTCAGCCCCTCGGACACGAGATCGGCGCCGAGCACGAAGGCGACCTCCGCCTCGATGCGCGGCTGCATCACGTCGCCGAGCGCGATCGGCTCGCCGTCGGCGCGCGCCATGTCGGCGAACAGCATGCCGTAATCCGGCTGATCGACGCCGAGCTGCGCCTGCACGGCGCGCGAGGTGAGCCCGATCTTGCGCCCCACCAGCCGCCGGCCCTCGCCCAGCCAGTGCGCGGTATTGATCTCCTGGACCGCATAGGCATCAGCGACACCCGCCTCTTCACCCAACACATCGCGCACCGGGGCGCAGGCCACACCCGTCTCATAAGCCTGGCGAAGCGCAGCGGCCGCCTGTTCCAACTTGTCCTTTGACACACTCATCCGCGTTGCATCCCTGTTCCTCTTCCCCGGCTCACAGCTTCACGCAGACGTTGCGCAGCTCGGTATAGAATTCGAGGCTGTGCACCCCGCCCTCGCGGCCGATGCCCGACTGCTTCATGCCGCCGAACGGCGTGCGCAGATCGCGCAGGAACCAGCTGTTGACCCAGGTGATCCCGGCTTCCAGCCGCGCCGCCACGCGATGTGCGCGCGACAGGTTTTCGGTCCAGATTGCGGCGGCGAGGCCATAGGGCGTGTCGTTGGCGCGCGCGATGACCTCGTCTTCCGTGTCGAAGGGGGCGATATGACAGCACGGCCCGAAGATTTCCTCGCGATTGACCCGGGCCTCGTCGGGAAGACCGGTCCAGATCGTCGGCTCGATCCAGGCGCCTTTCGCCAGATCTCCCGGCATCTCCGGCACGCCGCCGCCCAGCACCACCTGCGCCCCCTCCTCTTCGGCAAGGCGGTAGTAGGACAGCACCTTGTCGCGATGCTGATGGCTGATCAGCGGCCCCATGTTGGCCTCGGGATCGTTCGGCGGTCCCAGCTTTAGGCTTTGCGCCGCGGCCTTGAGGCGGGCGACGAATTCCGCGAAGATCGGACGTTCGACATAGACCCGTTCGGTGCCGAGACAGACCTGCCCGCAGTTGGCGAAGACCGAGCGCATCGTGCCCTCGATCGCCTTGTCGAGGTCGCAGTCCGCGAACACGATCGCCGGATTCTTGCCGCCCAGCTCGAAGGAGACGTCCCGCACCCCTTCGGCCGCCGCCTTCATGATGGCGGTTCCGGTGACGGTCTCGCCGGTGAAGGTGATGGCATCGACACCGGGGTGCTCGGTGAGATAGGCGCCGGCCGAGTCCGGCCCGAAACCGTGAACGACGTTGAACACGCCCGGCGGCACGCCCGCCTCGTTCATCACCTCGCCCAGCAGCGCGGTGGTGGTCGGGGTTTCCTCCGACGGCTTCACCACCACCGTATTCCCACAGGCGAGTGCCGGCCCGACTTTCCATGTCATCAGCAGCAGTGGCAGATTCCACGGTGAAATCACCGCGATCACGCCCTTCGGCACGCGGAGCGCATAATTGATCGCACCGGTGCCGTCGGGAGTCGGCTGAGGGCAGAACTCTCCCGGCACGTTCTTCACGACGTCGGCGAAGATCTTGAAATTGGCAGCGCCGCGCGGAATGTCGATCTTACGTGCAAGCGACATGGGCTTGCCCGTATCGGCGCACTCGGCCTCCAGGAATGCGTCGAAGCGCCGATTGATGCCGTCGGCCACCCTGTAAAGGAGGGCTGCCCGCTCTTCCACCGTCAGCTCCGCCCAAGGGCCGCGCAGCGCATCGCGCGCCGCCCGGACTGCGGCGTCCACTTCCGCGCGTCCGGCTTCGTGGACGATCGCAAGAAGCCGACCGTCCACCGGACTGCGGTTCTCGAAGCTGCGTCCGCTTTCGCCGGCGGTATAAGAGCCATTGATGAAATGTCGGATTTCGCCGACCTGCTGCACCATGCCTTTGTCCTGACTGTTCATTCGGCCGTCCTCACACCGCCTCCTCGTCACCACCGACAATCACCCGAAGACCGGCGCGGGCGCAGGATTCGTCTTCTTCCTCACTCGCACCCGACACGCCGATCGCCCCGATCCGCTCACCATTGACCAGGATCGGCAGACCGCCGGCAAAGGGTGTCAGCCGCCGAACCGCCGGCAGGCCGACGCGCGCGCCGGGTGATAGGTCGTCGAGCATGCGCGGCCATTCGCCGGTCGGGAAGCCGAAGCTCACCGCCGTATAGGCTTTATCGATAGCAATCTCGGCCGAATGCAGCGGCGCACCCTCAGCGCGCAGAAAAGCGACCAGATTGCCGCCGCGATCGACGACGGCCGCATTAACCGGCTTGCCGAGCATGAGACCATGCGCGACCGCCGCGGCCACCGCCCGATGGGCCGCCTCATGAGCGATGGTTCGACACGGCACGGTCACCGACATGCTTTCCTCGCTTCCCGTTTCACGCGCATGCGTCGCACCCTTCCGCTCCTCAGGTCACCACGCCCAGGAAACGCTCGTTCAGCGCGCGTTCGTAGTAGAAGATCGCCTTGCCGAGATTGCGCTCCTCCCAGACCCGGGTAGGATTGTCGGGGTAGTAGTGATAGCCACCCGCGAAGACCTCGTTGCGGTTGCCGGACGGGTCGAAGAAGTAGATCGTGTAGCCGCGTGTGATACCGTGCCGGGTCGGCCCGATGTCCCGCGAAATGTCGTAGCGGGTGATGATGTCCGCCGCCCGGCCCACGTCCGACCAGTCCTCCAGCAGGAAGGAGCAATGGTGGAACTTGCCCGGCTCCTCGTGACGGACGAAGGCGATGTCGTGCGCCTTGGTCGAACAGGTCAGAAAAGCGGCGACGATCAGTCCGTCTTCCGTCTTCACATATTCGGTGAGCGAAAAGCCGAGCGCTTCCGTGAACAACTTGATCACGCCATCCACGTCCGGCCCGTAGAGCAGGCAGTGATCGAAACGGATCGGCCGCATACCCTTCGGCTCTTCACGCCAGACGTCGGGATTTTCGGTCATCGGCCCCTTATCGGACAGTTCCATCTGCGCATAGAGATCGAAGCGGTGGCCGGTGGGCGCGATGAAGCTGATCCGCCGCCCTACCCCCGGCTGCTCGCCGGCGGGGATATCGGTGACTTCGATCCCCTGAGCCTCGATCGCCTTGCGGAAGCGCTCCATGTCCTCTTCGCTGGCGACCTTGAAGCCCATCACGTCCATCCCGGCTTCGTCCGCCGGGCGCAGGATGACGCTGTGGCGATCGAATTCGTCATAGGCCTTCAGATAGACGCGGCCGTCGGCTTCCTCGCTCACCTTGTAGAGGCCAAGCCGGTCGCAATAGTGGGTGAGAGATTCCGCCATATCGAGCACCCGGATCTGCACGAAGCCCGGTCGCAACACGCCCGTCATTGCCATCGCTCTTCCTCCTTGCCCTGCGGGAGGCCCTTCGCCTCCCCTAACTCCTTTTTGCCATCTCGACCTGTCGGACCACGGCATCCGCCGCCGGCCGCAAGCGGTCGAGCCTGCGCACCGGCTCCAACTCGAGATCGCTGTCCGGATAGATCCGGCAGGCGAGTGCAAAACCGGCGCGTTCCTCGCGCTCGCTCACATGACGCCGGCTCATCACGCCGGTGTGATACGCGCCTGCGCGCACCCGCACCTTGCAAATGCCGCAGCCGCCGCCACGACAGCCCACCGGAATGCGCACCAGCCCCGCCTGCTCCATCGCCACCAGCACCCGTTCGTCGGCCGGGCAGGCGAAGCTGTCCGCAAAGCCCTTCACGGTGATCCGGTATGTGGCGCCTGGGGCCATCGCAATCAGATCCTCTTGAACAGCGGGCTGCGTGCGAGCGCCGCCTCGCCGTCGGCTTCGGTGACGAATTTTTCGGTGTAGATGTCCTTTTCGAACAGCCGCCCTTTCATGAGCGTACGGATGGCGGCTTCGATCATCGGCGGCGGCCCGCACAGATAGGCTTTGTGCCCCGCGAAGCGACCGCCGAAATGCCGTTCGGCCACTTCGTGAATGAAGCCGGTCTCGCCATCCCAGGCATCGCCGGGATCCGGTTCCGAGAGCGCCGGGACATAGGTGAAGTTGTCGTGCTCTTCTGCGAGCGTGCGGAACAGATCGTCGCAATACAGATCCTTCCGGCCGCGCACGCCGTGGAACAGGGTGATGGGATGCGCACAGCCTTCTTCCAGCAGATCGAGCACCATCGCCTTCGGGCTCGACAAGCCGGAGCCGCCGGCGATGAAGATCATCGGCCGCTCGGCAGACTTTCGTACGAAGAAGCGTCCGTACGGCCCGGAGAACGACAGCCTGTCCCCGACATTGAGCGCCTCATGGAGGAATCCCGTGCCCTTGCCGCCCGGCACCCGCTTCACATGCAGTTCGATCCGGTTGCGCTGGGACGGCGGGTTGGCGATCGAAAAGGCGCGCGGCCGATCGAGCCCCGGGATCGCCAGCTGAATGTACTGTCCGGCCTGAAAAGCGAGCCCTTCACCAGGCAGGTCGAGCCAGATTCCTTTGATGTCGTGCGTGAGATCGCGGATCTCGGCCACCTGAGCGACGAGATCCAGGATCGGCAGATGCAGCGCGTCCGGATCCTCTTCGACCTCCGCCTCGATGACGAGATCGCTCAGCGGCCGGGCGCAACAGGCGAGCGCCTTGCCTTCCTCACGCTCGAAATCCATCAGCGCAAAGGGCGACGCCTCGCCAAGATCCACCTCACCTTCGAGCACCTGGACTTTACAGGTGCTGCACAGACCGTGGCCGCACTGGTAAGGGATATAAAGGCCGTTGCGCAGGCAAGCGTCGAGGATCGTCTGCCCATCTTCGACCACGATTTCCTCGCCGGTCGGCTCTATGGTGAGCAAG
>CAZJPA010000080.1:0-11958 GCA_964547755.1 uncultured Sphingomonadales bacterium | reverse complement strand
GGGGGGGGGGGGGGGGAAGGAATGCCCCGAATTAGGCGGCTGGGGGCGTCTCAGCGGGTGTTGGAGGGGGCCGTCGGAACACAGGCCGGCGGACAAATGGACACAGACTCGGCCGAAGGTGATCCCACACCTGCGCCTAGGAGCCAGAACGATAGCCGCCGATCCGGCGATGCCCTTCCCGCCCCCATATCAGCCGCCGAAAGAGGAAGCGAGAAGGTGAGCCTTCTCGCCCGTCGCACGGATGCACTGATCAGACGGGTTCATGCCCTTCAGGAGCGCAGCGCCCGTTTGGCCGCCATATTGGAGCAGCGGGAAGAAAAGCGACTCGCCCGGGCGCGCACACTTTTTGCGGCGCTCGAACTCGCACAGCCACTGGCTGCCGTCGAAGACGAAACGAGCGAGGGCCGCGCGGTCGGTGGCCCCTATGCGCCTCCTCAGCTCCTGCGTCGGGAAAGAGGGACCGTTTTTCGGCTGCTGCCGCTCTCAAAAGGCGAATTCTTGGAAATGACGGATGCGCCGCTTCTGCCCGCCGCCCAGCGGTTGCTCACGAAGCTGGCCGAAGCACATCGCGTGCATGACCTATTGCTCAGTCTCCCGAGCGCAGAGCCGGCGGACAACTATTACATTTCCTCACGCTTCGGCCTCCGCCGCGATCCCTTCCGCAAAACGCGGAGCATGCATTACGGTCTGGATCTTGCGGGCTGGCGGGGCGAGCCGGTGCGGGCTGTGGCGGCCGGTCGGGTTGTGCATGCCGGGCGAGCGCCGGCCTATGGGCTGATGGTCGAAATTGATCACGGCAATGGCTACCGCACCCGCTATGGCCACATGCTGCGTGTTCTGGTAAGGAAAGGACAGGAGGTGAAGCCCGGCATGCGGATCGGGCTGATCGGCAACACGGGGCGCTCGACCGGCACGCATCTGCATTGGGAGGTCTGGCAGAATGGACGCCCCGTCGATCCCCTGCCCTTTCTGAAGGCGACGGATGATGTTCGGAAACTCCAGAAACTCTTCACGGAAACAGCAGCCGATGGCAAAGGAACGACAGGCACAGGCTGAAGGCACATCAGCGCCGTCGATCATCAGCAAGGGCGTGCGGCTGACCGGTGAGCTCACGAGCACGGGCGAGCTTCAGCTCGATGGCCATTTCGAGGGGCGTGTGCGCTGTCATCAGCTCACGATCGGTGAGAGCGGCTCGCTGGCCGGTGAGGCACAAACGGAAATCGCGGTGATCAAGGGGCGTTTTTCCGGTCAGCTCGTTGCCCGCTCCATCCGGATCACCGAGACAGCCCATGTCGAAGGCGACATCTATCAAGACAACATCGCCATCGAGGCCGGCGCCACCATACGGGGTCGCCTGCTGGCCCGCGAGGGACACGAAGAAGCCACGGACGGCATCGCATCCCTCGACGATCCGACTGTCGCCCAAGCTCCGGCCGATATCGTCGATATTCCGGCCTGAGATGGCCCCGGCGCGACGCGGCGGCGCCTGACACATCATCGATGCCGGGCCGTTCGTTGGTGGGCGGGGCTGTCTCCCCCCCTCAACTATCGTGGTCATGGACGAGGGCGCCGGTCTTGACGCAGATTTCGCGTGGTCCCTGGCCGCTCTTGATTTCGGTCCGGCCGCCGCCCATCCTGCGCATGCAATATGGTTGGATGGGGTCGATGTTTCCGGCCGCCACGGAACACGGGACAAGAAGAAGGTGAGGAGGCGGACAATGAAGGCAATGGCGCGCATTGGCCTGCGGCCTGGGCGCATCGGCACTCTGGTCGCTGTGATGGTTTTGGCTGCACTGGCTGCCGGCACATGGACGGCGGCATGGGCGGGCGAACCGCCGATCGCGCTCAAGGCCAAACGGGTCTTCACCGCCGTTACCGGCGAGATGCTTGAGAACGCGGTCGTATTGGTGGACGATCACGGCAAGATCGCTGCCATCGGTCGGGTGGTGCCGAAGGGAGCCATCGTTGTCGATCTGGGCGATGCGACGCTGTTGCCCGGTTTCATCGATGCGCATGTGCATTTGTCGGGCGAGATGTCGGACAATTGGTATCGCGATTTCTACCATCGCATGTTGCGGCCACCGGCCGAGCAAGCGCATTATGCAGCACGCAATGCCAGAAAAACGCTGCTGGCCGGTTTTACGACGGTGCGCGATGTCGGCTCGACGGACTGGCAGGCGGTCTCGTTGCGCAACGCGATCCGGGCTGGAGTCGTGGAGGGACCGCGCGTTCTGGCGGCGAACCACTCCATCGGATCGACTGGTGGTCATGCCGACGGTCCCCCATTCCGACCGGAACAGATCACGCCCGACGGCCCTGTCAAGGGCGTGTGCAACGGTCCGGACGAATGCCGGGCGGCCGTTCGCTTCCAGATCAAATATGGAGCGGACGTGATCAAGTTCATGCCGTCAGGCGGTGTGCTTTCGCTGACCGATCCCGTCGATGTGCCAGAGCTCACCCAGGAAGAGATGAACGCCATCGTCGCGGAAGCGCATGCCTGGGACCGCAAGGTCGCCGCCCATTGTCACGGTGACAAGGCGGCGCGCATGGCGATTGCAGCCGGGGTGGATTCCATCGAGCACGGTACCTTTCTCAGCGACGACACGCTGCGGCTGATGAAGAAGAAAGGCGTCTATCTGGTTCCGACGCTGTTCGCCGGCGAATGGGTCGGCCAACAGGCGGATCGCTATCCGCCCGCCGTGGCCGAAAAGGCGCGAGCCGCTGCCGCGCAGATGCAGAAGATGTTCCAGCGCGCCGTCAAGATCGGCGTGCCGATCGCCTTCGGCACCGATGCAGGCGTGGAGCCACACGGGCTCAATGCTCATGAATTCTCTTTGATGGTGAAAAACGGCATGGCGCCCAAGGACGCGCTGCTGGCCGCAACGCGCGAAGGCGCGAAGCTGCTGGGTCTTGCGGACAGGATTGGGACGATCGCGCCCGGCAAGATCGCCGACATCATCGCGGTGGCCGGCAATCCACTCACCGACATCACCGCCACCGAAAAGGTGATTTTCGTGATGAAGGGCGGCCGGATCGTCAAACGTCCATAACCGCCCATGACCGGGACTTGCATCATGTCCCCTATGACCATTCGCGAATGGGAGACAAGCAGGAGGCGAGAAATGGAGTCATGGCCCGCTTTTCGTTTCTGACCGATGCGGCGACCATGGTGGATCTCATGGAGCGTCACCGTGAACGGATGGCGGCTCTCGCATGTTACACCGATCTCGTCATGCGCACGCCCCTTGCGCTCACGCGCGGACAATGCGAGCTGATCGCAGCCTATGTGTCGGCTTTGAACGGCTGCCGCTATTGCACCGGCGCCCACAAGGCCTTTGCCGAAAGCCACGGCGTGGACCCGGCGCTGTTGGATGCCCTGATCGCGGATCTCGATACGGCACCGGTTGCGCCGCAACTCCGGGCGCTGCTGGCCTTCTGCCGCAAGCTGAACGCGGAACCGGCGAAAGTCACGGACGCGGATGTCGCGGCTCTCCGTGACCAAGGCTGGGAGGAGAAGGCGATCGAGGACGCAATCTTCGTGACCGCGTCCTTCAATCTCTACAATCGGCTGATGGATGGCTACGGCATCGCACCGCGCTCTGATGAGCGGAATCGCCAACGGGCCGCGCTCATCCGCAAATGGGGCTATGATTTCACCCGCTACCCTGAAGGCCTGAACCGCATCGGCTCTGTCGATCACGAATCCTAGAGGCGCAGAGTGCGCTTTGCCGACAGGCTGATCGCGGGCTTGCAGGCGCCTTCGGACTGAAGAAAAGCACGCGAACCCAACACGCGACCACTTACGGATCCCCCAGAAAGCAGGCCGCCGGCCACGGCTACATTTTTATTGGGAGGTAAAGCGGATTTATTGGGAGGCAAGGCGGATGAGCGCGTGGCGTTTCTTGCCGGCGGACAGCTTGAGCGGGCCGGCCGCAAGATCGGCCGCCGTCAGAGTCAGCGTCTCATCCCTGATCGGTTCGCCTTCCAGACGCGCGCCCCCTTGGGCAATCAGCCGGCGCACCTCCTTCTTCGAGCGGGCGAGCCCCGTGCGCACGAAGGCATCGAGGATGCCGATACCCGCAGCCGCTTCCCCAGAAGTGACTTCCAGCGTCGGCAGCCCTTCCGCCTTGCCTCCTTCCTCGAAGGTCGCGCGGGCCGTTGCCGCCGCCCGTTCAGCCGCCGCACGGCCGCGTGCGAGTGCGGTCGCCTCCAAGGCGAGGATCTTCTTGGCCTCGTTGAGCTCGGCACCGTCGAGCGCCTCAAGACGACGAATCTCCTCCAGCGGCAGCTCGGTGAACAGCCGCAGGAAGCGGCCGACATCCGCGTCCGCGGTATTGCGCCAAAACTGATAATAGTCGTGATCGGAAAGCATCTCAGGAGCAAGCCATACGGCCCCTTGGGCGGTCTTGCCCATCTTACGCCCGTCGGCCGTGGTGATCAGCGGGCTGGTAAGGCCGAAGAGCGCGGGCACGCCGAGTTTGCGCCCAAGCTCGATGCCATTGACGATATTGCCCCACTGGTCCGAGCCACCGAGCTGGAGGCGGCAACCATAGCGGCGTGCGAGTTCGACGAAATCATAGGCCTGCAGGATCATGTAGTTGAATTCAAGGAAGGTCAGCGGCTGCTCGCGTTCCAGCCGCGTCTTCACCGATTCGAAGGTGAGCATGCGGTTGACGGTGAAATGACGCCCGATGTCGCGCAGGAAAGGAATGTATTTCAGCTCATCCAGCCATTCGGCATTGTCCACGAGAAGCGCAGCCTGCGAACCGGAACCGAAGGTGAGAAACCGTTCGAAATTGCGGCGGATGCCGGCCTTGTTGCGCGCGATGGTCTCTTCGTCCAGCAGCTGCCTGCTCTCATCCTTGCCGGACGGATCGCCGATCTTGCTGGTGCCGCCGCCCAGAAGCACAATGGGCCGATGTCCCGTCTTTTGCATCCAGCGCAGCATCATGATTTGGACAAGCGACCCGACATGCAGCGACGGCGCCGTCAAATCGAAACCGATATAGCCGGTCACCGGCTCACGCGCGGCCAACGCGTCGAGGCCTTCCAGATCCGTACACTGGAAGATGAATCCGCGCTCCTGGAGGATCCGCACGAGATCGGACTTCGGTTGCCGCATCGCCGCTTTGCCCATTCCTTTCCTGCCGCCTTGCAAAGGTCTTCTGTTTCGGCTCGATGGCCGGATACGGGATCCGCTCCGTGAACGTCTTGTGCCCGGCCGGCGTCTGCCTAACATGGGCCTCGGTGACCGGCAAGAAGGCCGGAGAATACGGGCTGCGGGAAGCAAACGATGGTGGCGGGCGCAGAGCATGCAGAGTATCACGTCCTTGGCTTGATGTGTGGCACCTCGCATGATGGTGTGGACGCCGCCCTGCTTGCGACCGATGGGCGCCAAGCCATGACGGTTCTGGCGCGCCGGATGCTGCCGTTCACACCTGCGATGCGGGCAGCGCTCGCCGTTCTGGTGGACTGCGCGCGGCAAGTGCCCCCCAAGGAGCGCGGGAGTCTCGAACGGGAAGCACGCTCACGCGAGGAGCAATTCCTGGACCACTACGTCCGCTGTGCACAGGCCGTTTTGGTGGACGCTGGTATTCCGTTGGAAGCAGTGGATGCCGTCGGCTTCCACGGGCTGACCTTGGTGCACCGCCCGGATACGGGCTTCACCTGGCAATGGGGTTCGCCCCGGCATTTGGCGCGGCGGTTGGGCCGGCCCGTGATCGCCGGCTTTCGTGAGGACGACATGGCCGCCGGCGGACAGGGGGCACCGCTTGTGCCCGTCTATCATCATGCGCTCGTCACGGCGCGGCGGTTGGCGGAACCGGTGGCCATCGTCAACATCGGTGGTGTCGCCAATGTCACCTGGGTGGACCCACGCAAAGAGCCGGAGGACGGCGGCCTGTTGGCTTTTGATACCGGCCCCGGCAATGGCCTCATCGATTCCTGGATGCAGACCCACGCCGGTCTGCCTTGTGACCGGGACGGTCGGTATGCGAGGGCGGGTCGTGTGGATCCAACCGTCCTTGCGGCCTTGTTGGATTCACCATATTTTTCGCGCCCCCCTCCCAAATCGCTGGACAAACACGACTTTTCTTTTTCCCTCTGTGCGGGTCTGCGTGTCGCGGATGGCGCAGCAACCCTGACCGCCTTTACGGCCAAAACCATCGCCTTGGCCGCACGCTGGTTTCCGGCGCCCGTCAGCAGCTGGTGGGTGACGGGCGGCGGCCGGCATAATGCGGCCCTCATGCGGGCGATCCGCAAAGCGGTGGCCGGGCCGGTGCGCGTGATCGAAGACCTGGGTTGCGATGGCGACAGTCTGGAAGCGGAGGCCTTCGCCTATCTTGCCGCACGGCGCATGGTGGGACTGCCCGCAAGCTTTCCTGCCACCACCGGCGTTTCCCAGCCCCAACGGCTCGGCCGGGTGATCGAACCAGATGGTGGGAACAAAGAGAACAGCGATGGGCGGAATGACAGTGGTGACCAGGGGCGACTCCGGTAACCAGGCGATCAGCTTTGCCTCTCTCTCCAGCGCCACCTATCTTTCTTATATCCTTATATCCCCAGCCGCTTCGACCTTTCCTCCTCGTCCGACCGGCACATTCTCCCTTCGTCCCCCTTCTCCATCCGATAGCAAATGGAGGAAAAAGGTAGAAGACCACGCCACTGAACGGAACGGCCCAGATGAGAAAATACGGGAAGAAATCGGGCAACATGGATGGGCGGCCGGTCCAAAGAAGCCTTTAATGCCCCTCCACTTGCCATGAGAACCGTATGAGTGGCTGCCCTCAGATACAGGCCCCCTATCCAGCCGATGTTTGATTACCAGGCACTTTCAACCATCAGCTCCACATGGAAAAACCGGCGTTCCGCTAGCCCCCCTAGAATTCTGTGACCTTGATTTCCTCAATCTCAGCCGTGGTCAATGAGAAACCCGTAGCCAATGGTGCCTAGAATTCTGTGACCTTGATTTCCTCAATCTCAGGCTTGCGACCCTTGGCGAACCGGCCGCGCACAGATGCCCACAAGCGTTCGGAATAACTGACGTTTCCTTCTTCCTTGATGAGAAAATAGAGGCGCGTGAGACATTCAAATCCATTATCATGCATGATGAGCGAGTCGGCATCCGGATGCAGCCCCCGAAACTGCACTTCTGCGTCCTGTGGAAGACGCTCACGAATGCTTTTCCAGAATTTGCTTTCTTTCAATGGAAAATCTGCGACGGCATTCAAAATCTGCCGGCGTTTTCTATTGACACGCCGCAACCTTTCCAACTCTTCAGCTGGAGCGCCTATCATGAAAGCCATTCTTGCCATCTTGTTGCTTGTCTCCTCTCACGCCGCGGCCACATTGGCGGACATGACCCCGGGAAACTATCGTACCACTCAGCGCTTACTATACCATGAATCACGAATCATATGGAAAACCATGAAACACCCCGTGCAACCTGAAAAAAGCGGCTACCCATACGAAACATTACGGACAAAGCAGCTTACACGTCCGTCATCATTGGGCGCGTATGGCGCAACATAAACCGTCCAAGTCGGTCATCAATAACGACTCATCCACGCCCAAACTGGCCAGCTGACTGCGAAAATAGGGCTTGTGGGCAGATGATATGATATATTCCTGGCGTGCCAAGTGCTTAGGGGGCACCCATGCTTTCGATCTGCCTGGATTCGGATCGATGGTAAAAACACCACGCTGGGCTGCGATGCGTGGGGAGACCACATCGGACCGAAAGAGTAAAACCTCCTCAACGGTGAAGGGACTGTCGTGCCTGTCTGGTTCCATCGCCGGCGGTTCCCGAATTGTAATGACCAGACCATCCTGGTTGTCCATCTCTCCGGAAACTGCGAAATAGGCTGCAACCAGGGGATTGGTCGTCCAGTCCAGGAGTCGCGTTGGTAAGCCATGATGCTGAGCGAGAGCCAGCAGATCCCATTCCGTGAAAAGGTGTGTATCGGCGAATTGGCGAGCGCGGCGCATGAACTCGATAAAAAGACTCCGTTCCCGTGCGTGGCTGTATGTCCGACTGCGTGCGATACTGGGCCGCAAAGCCTTAAATCTCTTGCTGGCTACACCGCGCCAGATGCGTTTCTCTCTTGAGAGCTGATGCACAAATTCAAGAAACTGGGACCATCTTTCGGGTGCGGTCTCCGTCATCCCCCCCCCTCCCTCGTTGCTGTTGTGTCCCTTGTTCCTCTCGGAGAGTAACATCTGCAACGCAAAGCGCAAAGAGAGGGCTGGCTAGGTCGCGATCTCTTACAACCGATAGAAGAGGCCGATTCCGGTCAGCATCACGTTGAAGGCCAGCGAGATGCGTTCGCCGCTGCGGCTGGGGATCTCGTAGCCATGACTGAGTTGGCTGGGAAAGAGATAGGCGGTGCCCGTCTCGCTGGGAAAGGCTGCCTGATTGGCGGTAAAAATCGTATGCTGCGTGGTGGCTACTGCGATGTAGGGGAAAGTAGAAATCTCCGGCTTCTCGAATACCAGGGGGGAAGAAAGTTTCGGGTCGGCCTTCAGATAGTAAACGCCTGAGACCACCGAATTGCCATGGGTATGCATGCGCTGGAAGCCGCCTTCAGGTGCGCGGTTCACCCAAGCGTGGACAATCTCGAATTTCTCGTACTTGTAGCAGAACACATGATCGAGATAGTCCTTCACGCACTCCTCCAGAAAGCCCCGGAGCTTGGCGAACCGCGGTTCTTTGAGGATGTTCAAGTCCTGGCTGGTTGATTCGGTGCGCGAGCCGAAATTGGGAGCGAATTCCAGTCCGTCCAGCGCAATATCCTCATGCTCCGGATTGACGTAACGGACGACGGCACCAAGCGGAAAGATCGGCCGCACTTCGCCTTTCGGTTCGGTCATCTCCTCACCCCTCCCTTCGTGGTCTCTCTCTGCGCTCATTTTGCGCTCCCAGCTGCACGGAACAGGGCGCCGACCACCCTTTCGCACCGCTGCATCTATCTATTGAGCAGGAAGACATATTCTGCAACAAATTTCTCGTATCAGGAGATGGATTCCCCTGCTGCACGCCGGTGGTCATCCACCGCCGACAGGGATGAATTGCGCATAACCGGCCGAGCTGGTAGCCTTACCGACGAATGGGTGGCGCGCGCGGATGGCAGAGACGAGCCGGCCGTCGTGGATCTGCCCATTGCGTCACAAAAATAACGACGGCGAGGAGGAGACGAGCCATCATGAGTACACTCTTGCGGGCAATCAGAGCCGCGGCCGGCGCATTCGCGGATCCGGGCATTCAGCGCCTCGTCTGGCGGGCGGTGATCGCGACTCTTCTGGCCATGGCGTTGTTGACGGCCGGCTTGGCGGTCGGCTTACCACCATTGATTGCAGCGATCCCCGACAGCGGTATCGGTTGGCTCGATCGCGCGATCGACTGGGCAGCCGGCATCAGCCTACCCTTCGTTGCGATCATTGCCATCTGGTGGGTGTTCCCGGCCATGATGGCAGCGATCCTCTCAATCTTCGTGGATGCGGTCATAGACATCGAGGAACAGCACCACTACCCGCAAGCGATCGGCCGGCGAAAGACCGCATTCATCACCGAGATTCTGCGGGCTCTATGGCTAGGGCTGAAGCTTCTCATTGTGCATCTGATGCTGGTGCCTTTCTACATCCTTCTGCTTTTCACCGCCATCGGACCATTCATCCTCTACCTGACCGTCAACGCCTATTTTCTGGGCGAAGAGTTCTTTACCATGGTCGCTCTCCGGCATCATGACCGCGAGCAGGCGGCGCTCCTCCTGCGGCGGTGGCGTCCCCAGATCTGGGCGGCCGGTTTCGTGACGGCGGCTGCGGCCTCCATTCCATTCGTCAATCTGGTGAGCGCCGTTTTTGCCGCCGCCCTGGCGACCCATCTTTATCATGGACTGGCCAGCCGTCACATCCAGCAGCCCCTTCCTGCCCGGGAGACGGGCTCGTGAGATGGTGGCGCCTGTCCGGCCTTGGTGGGGCGAAAACCGTCATACTCGTCGCCCTCTTGGCCGGTTGTGTCGGTGTGCCGAAGACCGCACCATCCGTCTCCTCCCCTCCGGCGGCGGCGGCGCCGCTGACCAAGGCACAGCCCGCACCAAACCCACCACCTCCTCCACCGCCACCCGCGCCGGAACCGGAGCGCTTGCTGGGGTGGACACCGGCGGCCGTTACCGCACTCTTCGGCAAACCGAACCTGGTGCGCTGGGAAGGCCCCAGCCAGATCTATCTCTACCCCGATCCTGCCGCCGGTTGTGCGTTGACGATGGTCTTCCGGGAAAAAGACGGGACATTTCAGCTGGAATCGCTCACCGCCCATGATCCCAGCAGTCCCGATCATGTACCCCTGGCCAGCAAGACTTGTCTTGCGCGCCTACTGCCGCAAAAACTCTGGCCGCGCTTGGCTCCCAAGGCGGCAAGGGAGGCTGCGATGCCTGTCGACAGCCCCGAAGAGAATAGGAAGACACGCACCTCCTCTCTACGCGCCGGAGAGCAGCAAAATGATGGAGACTCGCAGACATCTCCTCCGCCGCCATGACGACCGGGCGCTTTTGTCCCACATCTCCGCTGGGCGGGGTTCTCGCCGCGAGCCGACAGAACGGATTCCCTTGGGACGGCTGACCCACATTCAGCCGTCTTTTGCTTCCTCGTCTGGTTTGAGAGGCAGGGCGCTTGGGCATAGATCGGTGAGAAAGCATTTCTCGCACAAAGGCTTGCGCGCTTTGCAGATGTAGCGTCCATGGAGGATCAGCCAGTGGTGCGCATGCCGTCTGTACGGGGGCGGAATGATACGCATCAGATCCTCCTCCACGGCCCGAGGGGTTTTACCGTTGCTCAGGCCAAGGCGGTGGGCGACACGAAAGACATGGGTGTCAACGGCAATCGTGTCCTGGCCGAAGGCCGTGTTGAGCACCACATTCGCTGTCTTGCGGCCGACACCGGGAAGCGCTTCGAGCGCCTCGCGATCAGCCGGCACCTGGCCGCCATAGCGCTCGATCAGAATCTTCGACAACTCATAGACATTCTTCGCCTTGGAGTTGTAAAGCCCGATCGTATTGATGTAGCGCTTGATGCCGTCGACCCCAAGCGCCACCATTTTTTCCGGCGTATCCGCGACCTGGAAGAGCTTCTCGGTGGCCTTATTGACGCCTTTGTCGGTGGCCTGAGCAGAAAGCACCACCGCAACCAGCAAGGTATAGGGATTGGTGTATTTGAGCTCGGTATCGGGACGTGGACTGCGCTCGGCGAAACGGCGAAAGATTTCCTCGACGACTTCCGGCGACGGTGCCATCGCCTTTCCTCCCAATTCCCTATAGCCAGCGGGGCGGATCGGCCGCAGCCGTGGACGGATGCAGCCTTTGCCGGTATGATTGGCGACATGGCAGAAGATGCAACGATTACGCAAGAGGGTCGCATGTTGCCGCTTGCACCGGTGGAGCTGGCGCTCGTCGGCCCGGCGCGCGAAACTGTGCTCTACAGTCTGGTTCTGCGGCCGCACCGCTCGCTACGCCGGGGGCAAATTCGGGAACTGGCGTTGTGGATCGCGATTCTGTTCGCGCTGACCGCCGGGCAGTTGGCGTTGCGGGGTCTGTGGCCGGCGGCGCTGTGGCTGGCGGTAAGCGGCTTCGGCATGGCTGGAGCGCTTCATCTCTCACACCGGCAGCGTCGCCACTTCGAGCTCATCCGGCTCGGTGCACGCGAGATCGAGCTGTTGCGCGTGGCTCCACCGCGCCGGGTACGGCGGGCGGTGCTGCCGCGTGCTTGGACCCGGGTCGAGCTGACCCGGGACACCGCGGGCCGCCCGCATCTATTCCTGCGACATCGCGAACACCGTCTGCTTCTCGGCAGTCTTCTGCCACCCGACGAACGTCCCGCCGTCGCCAGCGAGCTGCGCCAGGCTCTCCTGCAGTTTCGCTGACAACCAGGCCACGCCCCCGTTTCCGTCCCCTGGATCAGAGTCTCGGA
>CAZJPA010000079.1:0-12022 GCA_964547755.1 uncultured Sphingomonadales bacterium | reverse complement strand
TACGTATTAGTCGATGGTGTTGCTGCTTTAGATCTTACGATATCGATTCCATGATGGGTTCAAGACTCTCCACCCCCACGGTCAGTGCATCGGAAGTGACCTCCAGTCCCCCGTCGCGGAATTTGCCCAACACATTTTCGGCCGAATGCGCCACGCTCTCCAGACGCGGCAGCCCCAGAAAGCCGCATGTGCCCTTGATCGTGTGGACGAGGCGGAAGATGTTGTCGAGCACCTCGCGATTGTTGGGGTCCTGTTCGAGCTTGACCAGCTCGACGTCCACCACGTCCAGGCTTTCGTTGGTTTCGGTCAAGAATTCGACGAGCAGATCGTCCATGGCCGGCTCCTTGTTCGTGGTGCGATCCGGTTCGCCGTCCCTTCCCTCGCAATGATGGCGGCGTTCCACCCACAACGGGAATACGACAACCGGGACAGCCCGCGGCCTATTCCGTTGTCCGTGGCTGACTTTCGGCGAAAAGCGTTAAGAAGCTGTAAAGTGCACGCTCTCTGGAGGAAGACCGTCGCGGACCGCCTCCCATCTCGCTCTCGGTTCGACGGAAATGGCAAATGACAAGATGCGCTCATGCTGAATGGGCTATGCGATCGCCAGCCGCAGGCAGCCCCGCCCGCCCTCTTGCGGCGGATAGGCGCCGCTGGGACGCAACTCTTCGAGCATCACGCTGCGTCCGCGTGCCCGGGCGGCGTCCAGAGCCAGGAGAACCGGCGCATTCCGGGGACTAGGGGCAACAGGCGCATCGCGCGTCGTCAAAAGGCTTTCGATGTCATCCGGAATGATGATCCGCTCCCCCTCGCCCGTGATCGTCAGCCGGCCATGATCGTCACCGATTGCGAGGTCTCCTCCGCGCACCAGACATTCGGCGACCACAAGCGCAAGATTGAGCAGGATCTTGGCATCCTGCTTGGCGATGAGAGGTGCGGCAATGCTCCAGGACAGTGCCACCCGCATATGGGCGAGAAGCTGAGCGAGGCTCTTTTCGAGAAGACGCCCTTCCAACTCTTCTCCCAACCCCGTGGCCATGCCGAAGGCAAGCCGATAGAATTGCAAGCGGGCATTGAGCGTTGCCGCGCTCTTTTCCAGCATGGCCGCGATTTCCTGAATCCCGTCTGGATCCGTCTCCTCGCGCAACAGCTCGAGACCGTTCGCCACCGCGCCCGAAGGACCGACCAAATCATGGGCCATACGCGAGCACAGCAGTCCCGCCAGTTCTATCGAATCGCCGGGGGTCCGATGATGCGCCATGAATTGTGACCTTTCCGCAACTTCGACCACTCCACCCCGACACCCATGGTCCAGCATAACCGGCTCGTCCGCCCATGCCAACGGACAGGCCGCAATCGGTCTTGCCTTCCTGCCCCGTCTCGGGCACAGGGAGCTGCGCCGCCTCTCCGGACGACGGCTGACCGGCCCACAGATACAGATACCGGGAACAAGACCGTGAACAACGGAGCCGACAATCTTTGCTGGAAGGATTTTCTCCCAGACGGCGCTTCCAAGCTGGTGACCGCGGTCGCCGCAGCCTGCCAGGTGATCGAAGATGTCGCCCGCACGACCGTGGCCGTGCGCGAGAAAGGGGACCGGTCACCGGTGACACTGGCGGACGAACGGGCCGAAGAGATCGTGATCGCCGCTCTTGAAGAGCTCTGGCCGGACATTCCCATCATCGCCGAAGAACAGGCTGCACGCGAAGGGCTGTGCGTGGCTCCTCCCGAACAGTTCTTCCTTGTCGATCCTCTGGACGGGACGAAGGAATTCATCCGTGGCGGTGATGACTACACGGTCAATGTCGCGCTCGTCGCCAAGCACCGGCCGGTTTTCGGAATTGTGGCCGCTCCCCGTCGGGAACGGGTCTGGATCGGGCGGGCCGGCAAGGGGGCGCTCACCGGTCGGCTCGCATCCGACGGCAAGATCACGGATGTACGCGCCTTGGCGGTGCGGCCGGCGGCCGATCCCCTCGTCATCGTCGCCAGTCGCTCACACCGCAATCGGGAAACCGAATCCTATCTCGCCCATTATCCCGGCGCAGAGACGGTGGCCATCGGCAGTTCCCTCAAATTCTGTCTGGTCGCGGAGGGACGCGCCGATCTCTATCCCCGCCTCGGCCCAACGATGGAGTGGGACACGGCCGCCGGCGATGCCGTCCTGCGCGCAGCCGGTGGGCGCGTGCTGGACGAGAGCGGCGCGCCCTTTGCTTACGCCAAGCCGGGGTTCCGCAATGGCTGGTTTTTGGCGGTCGGCGATCCGCACTTCACACCGGTACCCCTGGCGGTCGCGCGGCAAGGCTGAGAGGCTTTTTGGATCGGCACGCTTCCTTCTGCCTCCCATAGGACCTATATCGACGGCATGATCGTGATCTTTGATTGTGACGGCACACTTGTCGACAGTCAGCACGCCATTCATGCGGCGCTGCAGGCGGCGTTCGCGGCCGAATCGCTCACCCCGCCCGCACCGGCGGTCGCACGCGCTATCGTCGGGCTGTCGCTGGAGCCGGCCATGGCCCGGCTGCTTGCGGAGACGGGCCAGGAAGCCGACCCCGCCCGTCTGGCGCAGCGCTATCGGGAAGCCTTTCTGTCCTTGCGTCAGCGCCAAGAAGCGGAACCCGACTTCGAGCCTCTGTTTCCCGGCGTGCGGGAGATGCTGGAGACACTCAGATCGCAAGAGATTCCACTTGGAATTGCAACCGGCAAGTCCCGCCGCGGCCTGATGGCCACGCTGGAGCGTCACGACCTGCGTGATGTCTTCACCGCCTGGGCAACGGCTGACGATCACCCCTCCAAACCGCATCCGGCGATGCTGGAAGAAGTGGTGGCGGCTCTGGGCGGTGCGCCGGAAGAAAGTATCTACGTGGGCGATACCTGCTATGATGTCGAAATGGCGCGTGCGGCAGGAACGATACCGATCGGTGTGCGATGGGGCTATCACGAGCCGACCACACTCGTCGAAGCCGGTGCGGTCGTACTCCTGGACGAGCCGACGGATCTGCCGCCGCTCCTGCAGCAATGGGACCGCAGGCATCCGCTCACCGAACACAGCGCCATAAGGGATCGACACCAACCGGGAGACGCGGAATGAATCACAACCGCCCAGATCCAGCGCGCCTGCGCATGCGTTTCCTGGGTCTGGCGGCCGGCATGCTGGCCGCCGCCCTTGTCGTCTATCTCGTGATCGGTGCTTTGCCGGCGGTGGACCCCACCGGGCTCGTGTCCGCCCTCCAGACAGGGCTGGCCTTGGTGCTTCTGCTGCTCGTGGTGTTCGCCCTGCTCTTTCTGCTCGCAGCCTACACCCCGGCTCTCGCGCGCTTTCTGGCGGATCGCGGGCAATACGTCCGCGATCTCTGGCGTGTGCCTTTCCGTTTCTTGAGTTTCGGCGGCTTCTTTGCTTCGGACATCCGTGACGAAAAGGAGCTGGCCTCGGCCCGCAAGCGCGCCCGGATCGAACGCCGCAAGCGCGCCCGCCAGACACCGTCCCGAAACATCTCCTCTCACGCCCAGCACATCGATGGCAGAAAAGAATGAGCAGATCTCCGGTCCAACCGGCGGCGGTGCGCCGCCATTTCAAGACGGCCCATGCACGCCCCGCCGATGGCGGGGGCTGGCTTGTCGCCCTCGACGAGCGACCACTTTCCACGCCGCAGCGGCGGGTGCTTTGCTTGCCGACCGCCGCTCTCGCCCGCGCGATCGCTGCGGAGTGGAATGCTCTCACCGACCGAATCGACCCGCAGCGCCTGCCGCTGACCGCCCTTGCCAATGCCGCGATCGATCTGGTGCAAGGACGTGAGAAGGAAACCCGCTCCGAGCTGCTTGGGCATCTTGACAACGACCTTCTCTGCTATCGGGCGTCTTGGCCGGAACGCCTGCGACAGCTGCAAGCCAAACACTGGGATCCACCGCTTACGGCCTTGGCCGACAAGCTTGGAGCCGCCTTTCTCGTTACCGAAGGTGTGCTGCCCCACCACCAGCCGGAGGAGCTGAAACGGGCCGTCGGCGCTCTTCTGGCCGCCCGTGACGCTTGGTGGCTGACGGCCGTGCGCGCACTCGCGGGAAGCGCCCATTCGCTTGCGCTCGCGTTGGCCCATGCCGAATGCGGTCTGGCCATCCCAGCAGTCATCGCCGCCGCCCTTCTCGACGAGACTTTCCAAGCCGAGCAATGGGGTGCAGACAGCGAAGCCGAGGCACGCCGCCGCGCACTTGCAGACGACATGCGCCTGGCCGCCCGCTTTCTTGCCCTGCTGCGCACGCCCTGACCGCCGCGCGATTTCGGTCGCCGTGCCCGCTTGCCCCTGCACCCCCAACCCCGCACCGCTCAGACCTTTTTTCGCGCTCTTGCCTGATCACCAGGAGCGCATGCGGGCTCTTTTGCGCCTTTATGTAACCGGTTACATATTATGACAGCGGGCGTGAAATACCGGATTTCTCCACGAGAACTGCCAAATATTCTTGGTGCCTATTGCATTTGGCGCTGTTATTGTGTAAACGGTTCCATGATGCCGCTCCGAATCGGTTCCGGCTCGGGCGGCGTCCTGCCCGCTGGGGATGGGAAAACCGGATCCGCCGCACGCCAGAAGGGCGGATCGTCTTGGCAAGGGAGGAAACAGCCGATGCAAAAAGCGACAAAACCGTTGACGCAGCGATTCCTGACGGGCGCCGCGGCATGGGCGATGGCGCTTGTGGCGGCGATGGGCGCAAAGGACATGGCCGCGTGGGCGGCGCCGGATCCGGAAGCCTCGCCGGTCGCTCAGGCCGATGATGGCGCTGATGCGGAAAAGGCGAACCAGCCGATCGAGGCCCTGGAGGAGATCGTTGTCACCGGCACCAGCCGGGCGCGCCGCGCCTTCAGCGCCCCCAACTCGGTGACCCTGATGGATGAGGAGGAACTATCACGCTACAGCTTCAACAGCCAGGCGGATATCTTACGCAACATTCCGGGCCTGCGCGCGGAAGGCGGCGGCGGCGAGGTCGCGACCAATGTCTTCATCCGCGGCATGCCCTCGGGCGGGCAGTTCCAGTTCACCCCGCTCGAATACGACGGCATCCCCGCCTTCTCGACATTCGGCCTCAATTCTTCGGCCTTCGACGTCTATTATCGCAACGACATCGGGATCGAGCGTCTGGAATTCGTGCGCGGCGGCGTGTCGAATTTGTTCGGCCCCGGCTCGGTGGCCGGTATCATCAACTACATCTCAATCACAGGCTCCGATACGCCGCAGAACGCCCTGCAGCTGGAAACGGGCACGCCGACTGAAGGTCCCAGCGCTTTACGCTTCCGGGCCGATTTTCTGAGTGCCGGACCACTGGTGAAGGACGCGGGGCTCTATTACGCGATCTCCGGCTATTACCGCTATGACGAGGGCCCCATCAAGACGGGCTTTCCCACACAGGGCTTCCAGCTGCGCGCCAACATCAAGAAGGTATTCTCCGACGGTTCCGGCGATTTCCGGATCTATGGCCAGCTCATCAACGACGACGTCCAATTCTTCTTACCCTTCCCGCTGGACGGCGCCACGAAGAAGCGGGCGATCGGCAATGACGGCAAGCGCGTTTTCACCGTCCAGACGGATGATGCGAACTTCCTGAGTTTCGACCGCCCCGATGGCCGCTATCGGACTCGGATCCGTCATGGCGTGCGTACGGAAGGCGGCGCGATCGGCTTTGCGCTCAACAAGGACCTGGGCGATGACTGGTCGCTCGACGTGAAGAGCAAATACGCTCGCTATTCCCATGAATTCAACCTGTTCCTGGACGGTGACGGCATCGTCAACGTACCCGAGACATTGGCCGGTTTCCTCGAAGCGCGCGGCCTGCCGGATCTTGCCAACGCCAACTTCACCTTCACCGAAAGCGGGCAGCCGGTTCCGGCCGATTTCCTGCTGTTCGCCAATCGCATCCTCGATCGGCTGCGGCCGGCGAACGATTTCACCTTCGAGGCGAACATCAAGCGTGACGCGGTCACCGGCGAGATCGACCATACCTTCACGCTCGGCGGCTTTTTCGCCCGCGCGGAAGCGGATGATGTGGACACGCTCTTCACCTATCTCGGCGCCTTCTCCAATCGGCCGCGCCTGGTGGACCTGACCGTCACCCTGCCCGACGGCTCCGAGCAGATCGTCTCCCAGAACGGCCTGCTCAATGCCGGAACGGGCTATGCGAACAACAAGCATACGGCGACCCGCTTTGCCGTCTATGCCGCCGACCAGATGGTCTCGGGGCCATGGAGCATCGATCTCGGCGTGCGCGTGGAACGCATCATCGGCGACATCCTGCGTGAGAAGACCGGTCGCTTCACGATCAGCGAGGATCCCATGCTCGCTCCGGATCTGCGCAGCGTTGTCTTCGGCACCGGTGACTTCCTCAAGGGCCGCGTCCACACCACGGCCTGGGCTGCCGCCATCGCGGTCGGTTACGAAGTCAATGACGACTTGAGCCTGTTCGCCAACTTCTCACGCGGCTTCTTCTTCCCCCAGATCCGCTCGGTGCGATTCTCCTCGCTTGGTCAGCCGAGCAGCTATGATGCCGAAGTCATCAAGCAGTCGGAAATGGGCGCGAAGTATCAAAGCGGCATCCTGAGCGCCGAGATCACCGGTTTCTGGGTGAAGTTGTCGAACCGTGCGAATGTGGATTTCGTGAACGCGCCGGGTGGCGGCGTCATCGAGCTGAGTTTTCTGCAATCCACCCGCACCTTCGGGCTGGAGGCCACGGCAGACGTCGCACTCACGGCCGATCTACGCATCAGCGGCAATCTGACGCTCCAAGACCACCAGTTCACGAAGTTCGAAGGGGCGCCCCAGTTCGTGGGCAACGAGCTGCGGCGGCAGCCGAACGTGCTGGCGAACATCGGCATCGTCTATGACGATGGCCGCTTCGATTTCGCCTTCTTCGATACCTTCGAAGGCTCGGCCTTCGCCAACGACTCGAACACCGTCAAACTCAGCTCCTTCAATATCGCGCGGCTGGAGGCCGGATATCGCTTCATGATCGCGGATGGCCAGAGCCTGCGCGCGTCCATTGCGATCTTCAATCTCTTCAACAGCGACGGCATCACCGAGGGCAGCCCGCGGGTCGGCAATGCGCAATCTTCGGCCGGGGCGTTCTTCGTGGGCCGTCCGATCCTGCCCAGACAATTCACGTTTCGTGTGCGCTACGACTTCTAGGACGGCACCCCAAGGGGACGGGGCCGACAATGGCCGGTCCCGTCCCCCTTTCCTTCCGGCCTGCATGGGCGCTCCTGCCGCTCTGGCAAGTCACCAGCGGCATGCCCATGCGAAGAACGAAACGACTCTCCCGTTCACCGTGAAGCACAGGGACCGATGGCAAGTATGGAACCAGGGCGAGATCATGTGCTCGATGCGCAGGCACGCCGCATCCTGCGCACAAACGACCGCGGCGGCTATACCGTGCCCAATCCACAAGTCTATCCTTTCCAGTGGAACTGGGATTCCGCCTTCGTGGCGCTGGGCTGGCAAGAGATCGATCCGCACCGCGCCTGGCGGGAGCTTCAGACCCTCTTCTCCGCCCAATGGGAAGATGGGTTCCTGCCGCACATCGTCTTCTGGCAACAAGACCCCGGCTATTTTCCGGGACCGGATGTCTGGCGTGTGGATCGCACGCCGGCCACCTCCGGCATCACCCAGCCACCGGTGGCTGCCAGTGTTGTGCGCTGGATGTGGGAGCGACAGGGCACAGCGGCCGATGCGATCGTTGCGGCGCTCTACCCGCACCTGCTCGCCTGGCATCGCTGGTTTCGTCGTGCGCGTGATCCGGAAGGCTGCGGCCTGCCGCTCATCATTCACCCCTGGGAGAGCGGGCGCGACAATTCGCCTGAATGGGACGGACCGGGCGAAGCGGTAGACACAAGCGCGATCGAACCGTATCAGCGCCGTGACATCACCAAGCTTGAACACGGCATGCGTCCCACCAAGCGGGACTACGATCGCTATCTCGCTCTCCTCCAATACGGCCGGGACAAAAAATGGGACCAGCGCGCCATCGCCGCCCACGGCCCTTTTCGCGTGATCGACTTTGGATTGGCCGCGATCTTTCTGCGGGCGGAGCGGGATCTGGCCACGATCGCCGCCCGCCTCGGCCGCAGGAAGGATGTGGAGGAGATCAGCGCCGCCATCCATCACGCCGAACAAGCGATGGACCGGTTGTGGCAGGACCGGATCGGCGCCTTCTGTTCCTATGATCTGCGAGCCCGCACGCCCATCCCGATCATCACCAACGCCTCCTTCCTCGCTTTCTATGCCGGTATCGGCAGCCCGCGCCAGCGCACCCGGCTGATCGCCCATCTTGCGGCCATCGCTGAACGCTGTAACTTCCTCATACCCAGCCTCGATCCCCGGCATGAGGCATTCGATCCCTTGCGCTATTGGCGCGGACCGGTCTGGGCTGTCGTCAATTTCCTTGTCGCACGGGGGCTAGAGGAAGCAGGATACCGGCAATGGGCGGCGCGCATCCGCAAGGACACCGGGCGTCTGATCAGCAAGACCGGCTTCTTTGAGGCCTTCTCACCCATCGATGGGGCGGCGAGCGGCGGTGGCGACTTTTCCTGGACAGCCGCCATCTGGCTGGCCTGGGCCCGCGGCGCGAATTAGGCTGGCCACGGCAGGAGGACAACCGGGCGTGCCCATTGATCCCATTGATATCGCCCGTCCATGCGACAGCGACCGGGGTGACCGCATGCTGGCAGGCTGTCTTCCGCCCACCACGCAGGGGAGCACAAGGCCATGAACTTCTGGGATTATCTGGTGATCGCCGCCTATCTCGCCGGCATGCTGGCGCTCGGCATCGTCTTCCGGCACCAGCGGGGCGAGCGCGACTATTTTCTGGCCGAGGGAACACTCGGTTGGCCGGCGCTTGCCTTGTCTGCGATGGCAACCCAGCTGGGCGCGATCAGCTTCGTCTCTGCACCCGCCTTCGTGGGTTTGCGCGAAGGCGGTGGGATGGTGTGGCTTGCCTATGAGTTCGGTGTCCCGCTCGGTATTTTGCTGATCCTGATGACGGTGGCGCCTGCTCTCTACCGCAGCGGTGTGGTGACGATCTACGCATTCATCGAACGCCGCTTCGGCCTCGGTGCACGGCTCGTGCTGTCCTTCGCCTTCCAGCTCTCGCGTGGGCTGGCGACAGCGGTCACGATCTATGCGGTCGCCGTGATCTTGAAGGCCGGATTTGCGATTCCCTTCTGGCAGTCGCTCGTGATCGTCGGAGTGGGTACAGCGCTCTATTCGATCATGGGCGGAATGCGCGCGGTGGTGATCGGTGATGCGGTGCAAATGGTTATCATCATCGTCGCCATCCTGGCCTGCCTGGTGCTCGGTCTGTCGGCCCTAGGAGGCTGGTCCGTTCTGCTTGAGACCGTCGATCCCACCCGCTTACGCGTTCTGCGCACCGATTCTTTGGGATTTTCGGGTGACGAATTCGGGCTGCTGCCCATGATATTCGGCGGCATCGTGCTTTATGCCTCCTACTATGGCTGCGATCAGACCCAGGCTCAGCGGCTGTTGGCCGCCCATGACTATCGGGCCGGTCGCCGCGTGCTGCTGACCAACGGTTTGCTGCGCGGGCCGATCACGCTCACCTATTGCCTGGTGGGCCTGGTCGTTGGCGCGCTTGCAGTGCGGGATCCTGCCTTTGGCGCGCAAGTCTCGGCAGCCGAGCCGGATCGCTTGATCCCACTCTTCCTGCTCACCTATCTGCCGCACGGGCTTATTGGATTCGTCTTTGTCGGCATTCTCGCCGCGGCGATGTCCTCGCTGTCGTCTGCGATCAACAGCCTTGCTGCCGTCACCGTGGAGGACTGGTGCCGTCTGCGCGGTCGTCCGGAAGAGGCAGACCGCACCCTTATCTGGGCCCGATGGGCGGCAATCGGCTGGGGTGTGTTCACCCTCGTCTTCTCAAGTATGGTCGGCCGCATCGCGCCCACCGTCATCGAAGCGATCAACAAGATCGGCTCCCTGTTCTACGGTCCGATCCTGGGGATCTTCCTGCTCGCCGTGCTGGCGCCGCGCGCAGGCGGGCGGGATGCGATCCTCGGTCTTCTGACAGGACTGGCCGGCAATCTCGTGCTGTGGCTGTTCTTCCCGCAGGTCTTCTGGTTCTGGTGGAATGTCATCGGCTGCGCGGTCACGCTGGCGGTGGCCCTGCTTTCGTCCCGTCTTTCCCCACACCGACCGGCTGCCGTCGCCGCGTCGGGTGGGGTAGTCTGGCAGGAGCTCAGCTCCCCAGCCGGGCTGGCGCTGGGTGCGGTCTTCCTGATCCTTCTGGCCATCGGCGCTCTTTTCGGCCATGTGAAGGGATAGGATGGGCAAAGGCATCGATACACAGATGGCCAGGAAAGCGGGCGATTGGGACAAGACAGCCTTCCAGCGGCATTTCCTTGAAGACCTTTTCGCCCGGACCATCGCCCGGCTGCAACCGGCGGATCTGCTCGCCAGGCGCTGGCCCGCGATCACGGCCCGCCTGCCCGCCCTGACCGCATCACCACCGGCGCCCACGGCGCGGAGCCTGATCATCGGCTACGGCAAGGCCGCGGCGGCCCTGGCAGCGGCGGTGGTTGCGCGTCTGCCGCCTCCCGTTACCGGACTGGTGAGCGTCCCAAAAGGCTATGCGCACCCCTGGCGCAGCCTTCTCTCAAACGCCGGCGTCTCCATCGTCATCGCCGGCCATCCGTTGCCTGACGACAACAGCCTGCGGGCCGCCCACCGCGCCCTCTCCCTTCTGCAGACGGCCAGCCCGCAAGACCATGTGCTGTTCCTCGCCACGGGTGGAGGATCGGCCACATTGGCGGCGCCCCTGCCGCCGCTCACGCTCGCCGACAAGCGCGACATTCTGAACCATCTGCTGCTGGCCGGCGCGCCGATCGAGGATATCAATCTCGTCCGCCGTCACCTCTCTGCCGTCAAGGGTGGACGACTCGCCACAGCCGCCCGGAAGGCCAGGCTGCAGGTGACATTCGTGATTTCCGACGTCGTGGGCGATGATCCGGCACTCGTGGCCTCGGGCCCCAGCATCCCGGCAAGACATGACCCTAACGCCGCGCATGCCGTTCTCGACCGCCATCAGGCTCCCCATCGGAGGAAATGGGAGGCAGTTCTCGCAGACTCCACCATGCCAGGAAAGGTGCCAGATGCGGATTCCCCCAATCCCGTCTTCCTGCTGGCGACGGGGACGGACCTATTGCAAGCAGCCGCCATGACCGCCCGGCCGGCCGGGCTCGATGTGATCGACCTGACGGACCGGATCACCGGCGATGCCGAAGAGACAGGCCGTGCCCATGCCGGGCTCGCAAAACGGCTGCTCGCCACCTGCACCCGGCCCACGCTGGTGCTCTCAGGCGGCGAGCTGACGGTGCGTGTCCGACACGAGGCGGGCCGCGGTGGTCCGAACTTGACGTATCTTGCCGCAATGCTTCAGGAATTGCGGGGTGAACAGGGGATTGCCGCGCTTGCCGCCGATACCGACGGCCGGGATGGATCAAGCGGCCATGCCGGTGGTGTGATCACGGCTCAGAGCTGGCAAAAGTTACAGGAACGTGGCATGTCGGTCCGGACATTCCTGGAAAACAATGAAACGCTGCGTCTGTTCCAACATTTGGACGGCCTGCTCAAGACCGGCCCCATTCCCCTCAATGTGAATGATTTTCGTGCCATTCTGGTCGTGCCGCATCATGACTGACCGCTCTGACAGATCTCCAGCCGCAGGCCTGCGCGAGCAAGTTGCTTCGAAAGGCGAGCAGCGCCGCCTACAGACAGCGCGCCGAGGCCGCATGCGGCGGCAGGAGTCGGTCACGATTCGCCGGGTCGCCGAAGAAGCCGGCGTATCGGTGGCAACCGCCAGTCGCGTTCTCAATCGCAAGCCCGGCGTCGATCCACAGAAGCGGGCGCGGGTGCTGGCGGTGATGGAGCGCCTCAACTATCGCCCCTCGCGCACGGCGCGCGAGCTTTCGCTCGGTCGCGCCCAACGAATCGGCTTCAATTTCGGTTATGGCAACCCGCTGGGACGCCACTACGCC
>CAZJPA010000078.1:0-12036 GCA_964547755.1 uncultured Sphingomonadales bacterium | reverse complement strand
AAACTCGCGGCCACCACGAAAAAGAAGAGCTGTGTGAGCATGATGCCGGCAAGCGAGCCGTAGATCACGTCATAGCGGGGTGCCTGCGCGATGAACAGCGTGAACAGCTTCGCCGCCACCCAGACCGCCAGCAGTGCGAAAACGGTCCCGGGCAGAAAGACCCGCCGATAGGGCCCGCGTGGCGTGAACAGGCGATAGGCGAGATAGATGCTGCCGCCCAGGACGATCGGTGCAGCGATAAGCTCCAGGCAGCCGGCCAGCGTGCGAAAATCCGCCCCCCATCGCAACAGCTCCGCTCCCTGTTCCACGACGAGCGGCAGCGCGATCAAAACCGACATCGCCGTCACCAATGCCAAGGCCGCCAACAGCACGAGCAGCAGATCGACCGCCAGGCGCTTCCACCAGCGCATGGCATGCGGCCAGGCATCGAAAGCCTCGATCACGGTCAGGCGTGCCGCCTCCACGGCATCGACCGCCACCCACAGCGCAAACAGGATTGCGCCCGTCAGGATCGCCTCGTCCGCATGCGCAACGGCGCTGGCGACAGGCCGTGAGAGGGTCTCGGCGATGCGGGCCGGCAAGATGTCAAACAGCAGCTTGAGGGCCTCGCCGCCGGCCGCGGTCTGCCCCAGAAGGCCCGCCAAGGTGACCAGCACGATGAGAAAGGGAAACAGAGCAAGAAGACCGAGAAAGGCGAGATTGCCGGCATGCTCGAATCCATGGGTCGCGAACATGCGCCGAACAGCCCCGTTCAGGACGCATCCGCTCGTGACCAGCCAGGCGCGCATACGGCTCACCCATCTCCGCCCGTCTTCGCGCACCGGCATGACCGTCTCCCCGTCGCTTGCGCTCAGCGTTCACTCTTCCGCAAAACGCTTCGGCGGCTTGGGCTCCGCGCGAGCGGCCCATTGTGCGACATGCTCTTTGAATGTCGCATCCTGACGGGCCGAACCGAGTCGCAACGCCACCTCAAAGATGAGATCGCCGCGTCCTTCTCCTTTCGCATCCGGCACGCCCTTGCCCTTGAGCCGCAGCTTGCGCCCGCCCTCGGTGCCCGCCGGGACATTGAGTGTCGCCCAGCCTTCCAGAGTCGGCACCCGCACCTTGCCTCCCAGCATTGCTTCATGGACCCCAAGGGGCAGCGTCGCATGGATGTCGCGGCCTTCCCGTCGGAACCAGGGGTGGGGCTTGACGGCGATTTCGATGACGGCCTCCACCTGCCGCGCAAGCGCCGCCAGCCCCTTCTTGCGCCGGCGGATCCGGATGCGCTGACCGCTCGTGACACCGGGCGGGATCCGGATCGTGACCCGCCGGCCGTCGGCCAATTCCACCTTCTTCTTCGCGCCGAGACAGGCCTCCACGAAATCGAGTTCCAGCTTGTAGCGCCGTCCCGATCCGGATGACGAACGGGATGCCCCCCGTTCATCATCGCCGGAGCCCATGCGTCCGAAAATCTCCTCGAAAATGTCCCGTGCCGTGCTCGCCTGTTCGAAGACCCGTGAGAAACCGCCCATCTCGGCGGCATCGCCTGCGGCTGCCTCCCGACGATACCCCATGCGGCGCTCGGCGTCGAAGGCGGCCCGACGCGCGGGATCGGACAGAATCGCATAAGCGGCCGACAGCTCCTTGAATCGCTCGGCCGCCGTGGCATCATCGGGATTGCTGTCCGGATGCCATTTCTTGGCGAGCCGACGATAGGCGGCCTTGATATCCTCGGCGCTGGCGGTTTTGGACACACCCAGCACCTCGTATGGATCGCGCATGACGTCCTCGAAAACCTACACGCAAAGCCTTGACGTGGCCTTCTCCATCGCCTGAAAAGCGATAAGCCTTGGTTAAGCGCCAAGGCAAGCGGACAGTTACCGATCCTGGTCAGGGAGGCCTGAGATGGACGATCCTTTTGCGCTCTTCGGTCGGTGGTATGCCGAGGCGGAATTGGCCGAGCCTGACAATCCCAATGCCATGGCGCTCGCCACGGGGGGCGAAGACGGCATCGGCGTGCGCATGGTGCTGTGCAAGCAGTGGGACGAGCGCGGTTTTGTCTTCTACACCAATCTCGACAGCCGCAAGGCCCATGAGATCGCTGCCAACCCGCGGGTCTGCCTGCTGTTCTACTGGAAGTCTCTGGCCCGCCAGGTGCGCATCGACGGCCTGGCCCGGCAGCTCCCCGATGCGGAGGCCGATGCCTATTTCGCCACACGCCCCCGCGGCAGTCAGCTCGGGGCTTGGGCTTCGCATCAGTCCGCCGAGATGCCGGGGGGGCGAGCGGATTTCGCGCGCAGACTGGAAGAGATCACCAAGCGGTTCGCCGGCCAGGCGGTTCCGCGGCCGCCCTTCTGGTCCGGCTATCGCGTGACACCGGATGCGATCGAATTCTGGGAGGAACAGCCCTTTCGCTGGCATGAGCGGCGGTTGTTCCGGCGCACGAAGACAGGCGGCTGGACCATGACATGGCTCTACCCATGAGCCGCTTCCGACAGTCTCGCCCCCCTCGGCAAAAAGAGAAAATATCATGACACCGCCCTTGGCCAGTTCCCCGCCCCCCTATCCGGCCGGCATGGACGGCAGCCCTGTTCTGACGCCCGATTCCGGCCGCGGACGGCTGATGCGGCTGGCGACATTTGCTTCCCTTGCGGTCGCAGCCATCCTCTCGATGGCCAAGGCCATCGCCTTTTCGCTGTCGGGATCGGCCGCGATGCTGGGTTCTCTGTTCGATTCAGCTCTCGACTTTCTGGCGTCCGCCATCATCTTCCTCGGCGTGCGGGTGGCGCTTGCACCGCCTGATTCCGACCACCGCTTCGGCCATGGCAAGGCAGAAGGAATCGCTTCTCTCGTTCAGGCGCTGCTGATGACGGCGTCCAGCCTTTATCTGATGGTCGATTCGATTGGCGAGATACTCGCCCCCCATCCCATCACCCATGATGCCTGGATCATCGGCGTCAGTGCGGGTGCGATCCTCCTGTCCGGTGCGCTCGTCCTCTTCCAGCGTTGGGTGATCATGCGGACGGGTTCACTGGCCATCGATGCCGACCGACTGCACTACGCCGGTGATCTGCTGCTCAATCTCTCGGTGATCGCATCGGCATTGCTCGTACGGTTTCTTGATGCGCCATGGATCGACGGCCTGTTCGGGCTATTGATCGCGGGTTGGATCGCGCGGGCGGCTTTTGGAATCGGTCGCGGGGCGGTGGATGTCCTCATGGATCGTGAGTTCCCGGAGGCCGCACGCGAGAAGATCTTCGAAATCGCGATGGGCAATCCGGCGGTCAAAGGCGTGCATGAGATCAAGACCCGCTCCTCCGGCAGCCATGATTTCATCCAGCTGCATCTGGAAGTGGACCCCGATCTGACCGTGCGGGCCGCTCATCTGGTGGCAACAGAGGTGGAAGCCGCCTTGAGCGAGGAATTCCCCCAGGCCGAGATCATCATCCATGTCGATCCCTTTGGGCTAGAACCGCATGAGCCCGTCGTCGGCCCTCCAGGCAGCGGCGCGGTCCTCGAAGTCGATCAAGAAGACGAAAGGAACGCGCCGACCCGCCGATAAGGAAAACGGGATCGTCTTGTCCGCTTTTTGGGTTCTTCTTCGCCGTGATGATTCCGTTCCGTCACTTCAGATTTTGACCTCGATGCATCTTCCGGTCTAAGCGGAAAGAATGGAGCATGAGCGGGCCATGATTCGAATACCGTTTCTCAGAATCAACGCCTTCACCCGGGAAGCCTTTGGTGGCAACCCGGCGGCGGTCTGCCCCCTCGATTCTTGGCTCCCCGACCCGCTGCTCCAAGCGATCGCGCGCGAGAACAATCTCTCGGAGACCGCCTTCTTCGTCCCCGCCGATCATGAAGATCGTTCCGTCGATTTCCATCTGCGCTGGTTCACGCCGGAAGTGGAGGTGGACCTGTGCGGTCATGCGACGCTTGCGGCCGGCTATGCCATCTTGAGCAATCTCAAGGGCCGCGGCGAAGCAGTGCGTTTTCAAACCCGTGCGGGCCTGCTCATCGTCACTCGTGACGATGATCGCTTGGCGATGGACTTTCCCCTGCGTGTCCCGAGAGCGGCCAAGATGCCCGAAGAGCTTCCGGAAATCATGGGTGCCTGTCCGCGGGAATACTGGAGCGGCGGCCGCGATCAGCTTCTCGTCTTCGAAGACGAGGAGACTGTGCGGGCGCTCGCCCCCGATTTCACACGCCTGAAGGGCTTCGGTCTCAAAGGCTTTGTTGCGACCGCACCGGGCCGCGACTGTGATTTCGTCTCGCGGTGCTTCTTTCCCGGTTTCGGGGTGGACGAGGATCCGGTTACCGGTTCCGCCCATTGTATGCTTGGCCCCTATTGGGCCACACGCCTCAAGCAGGACGAGCTTTACGCGCGGCAGCTGAGCGCCCGTGGCGGCGAGTTGTGGCTGAAGATGCAAGCCGACCGTATTCATATCGCAGGACACTGCGTCGAGGTCGTCGCAGGTGAGATGCAGATACCGGAAGATTGGCCGGACGATGCCTGAAACATTGGTAGAGGCGCAAGATTTGCGCAAAGTCTACGGCGAGAAGATCGTGGCGCTGGATGGCGTGAGCTTCCACGTGCACGCCGGCGAAATCTACGGTCTGCTCGGCCCCAACGGCGCCGGCAAGACGACCACCGTGCGCATTCTCGCCACCCTCACCCAGCCGACGGCGGGCCGCGCTTTGGTAGCGGGCTTCAATGTCGTCAGCGACGGGCTCAAGGTGCGACAGGCGATCGGCTATGTCGGCCAGGGCACAGGTGTGGACCAGCATCTGACAGGCCGCGAGAATCTCTGGGTGCAGGGGCAATTGCGGGGTATGGGTGGCCGGCCGCTGCGCCGCCGCATCGACGAGCTCCTCGAACTCGTGGGCCTGACCGAGGCCGCCGATCGCCTTGCGCGTGAATGGTCCGGTGGCATGCGCCGCCGGCTCGATCTTGCCCTCGGGCTGATTCATCGGCCCCGCCTTCTCTTCCTCGATGAGCCGACGACGGGGCTTGATCCCGAATCGCGCATGATGCTGCACCGCCAGCTACGCCTACTCGCTGAAGAGAGCGGGATCGCGGTGCTGCTGACCACCCATTACCTCGAGGAAGCGGACCGGCTCAGTCATCGCATCGGCATCATCGACCGCGGCCGCATCGTCGCGCAAGACACGCCCGCGAACCTCAAGGCGCGCATCCATGGCGATGTCCTGATCCTCACCTGCAAGCAGGAAGAAGATGTTGCCGCTCTCACCAGCAGCCTGCGGGGGTTGGAGCCAGTGCGCGAGCTGCAGACCCACGGTCGCCTGATCCTCGTCACGGTGGCGGATGGCGCTGCTGCCATACCCAGTCTGATGGCAGCGGTTGAAAGCGACCGCCTTGCCCGCATCGAGCTGCGCAAACCCACGCTCGATGAGGTCTATCTGAAGCTCACCGGTCGCACGCTGGCGGAAGCCGAGGCAACCAGCGACGCGCCGACGCAGGAGGCCGCAGCATGAGACAGATCGCCCCACACTCACCACCAAGGCCGGATGCTTCTGAAAGGAGCACGCCGGACAGCCGGGCGGGAGAGTCGGTATCCGTTGCTGTGCAGACCGGCGGAGAGGATTGGCCCGGCCGGCCGGCCGCCATCCGGGCGATGGCCGCTCTGGTCGGCCGGCTTCTGCTGCATGATCTCAGGATGCCGACATTCGCCATCCTCAACATCATTCACCCCCTGGTCTGGCTGCTGCTGTTCGGCTCGCTGTTTTCGGGGGTGACCCACATGGCCGGCTTTCCGACGGAAAACTACATGGCCTTTCTCACCCCCGGCCTGATGGTGATGACCGCGTTCTTCGGTTCGGCCTTTGCGGGCATGAATCTGCTGATGGACGAACAGCATGGCTATCTTGACCGGCTGCGCACGAGTCCCATTTCCGCGGGCGTCTTGATGGCGAGCTATGTCCTGCGCGCGGGGATCATGGTGCTGATGCAATCCCTCGTCATTCTCGTGGTTGGATGGTTCGCAGGTGCCCATGTCGCCGGTGGCGTCATCGGCTTCCTGCTTGTCTTTGTGGCGGTCTTCCTGACGGGAATTGCCTTTGGATCGCTCTCGAACGCTCTGGCCCTGACTTTGCGGCGGCATGATGCCGTGATCGGCGTCATGAATTTCTTGATGCTCCCGCTCGTCTTCACGAGCACGATGATGATCGCCCGACCGGCCATGCCGATCTGGCTGTTGCACCTCAGCCTCGTCAATCCGATCGATTGGGCCGTGACGATCGCCCGGGTAGGGTTTTTCGATTTCAATTACGCGGATCTCTGGCGCTGCCTGCCGCTGCTGGTATTGTTTGCCGCAGGCATGTTGGCGCTGGCCGGTCGCAGTTATCGCCGCTACCAATTATCGGGCTGAGCTGGACGCGCGCCGTTCTCGTGGGGACAGAAACCGCTGCCTTCGGACGGTCCGCTTTGCCTTACGCTCCATACGCCTCGGCCTGGTCGGCCCGTTTTCGGCATTCTAAGATCAATATTCGTCAGGGGTGAACCCGAGCGCCTCCAGTCCATCGGCCAGATAATCCGCCACAAGCGGTGTGGAGAGCAGATACTCCGAGGTCTTTTGTGTGGCTTCCCGCATCGCATCCAGGCGCGCCTGCTCCAGCTCATCGACTTCATAGCTTCCGCGGCCGATCCACATCAACACCACGAGATCGATCCGCTCCTCTTCGCTGAGATTGTCGATGAAGTCGGCAATCTCTGTCAGCTCCGTCTCTGCGCCGCGCGGCAGATTTTCCGAGTCCTCATCCTCCATACCCGAATCCTCCAACGCGAGCTCTCCGACGGCTTCGTGAATGCGCTCGATGATGTAGGAGACCGTCGAAAGCGGGACATTCAAGGGATAGGTTTCAGTCGCGTCATCGACGACCTCGACCCGTTTGCTTGCCATGATCGCGCCTTTCTTTTTCCACCTCTTGCCTGCCGGAAACGGCCGGACGGGGCCAAGGCAGCCCCTCATCCCGCCTTGACCCTGGCGATCTGCCGCTCCCGCCGGTCCTTGACCTGTCTCAAGGCGGCCTCAAAAGCTTCGCGCACCGCCAGATACGGATCGGGTTTGGCGGCCCCTTCCCCGCTCTCATGAGAGACGACGACATCACCCAAGGCCGGTGAGTGCAGAGCAATCGTGACGGCATAACGCACCCCCCAACGATTCTGCCGGTGCAGCGCCTCGATCGTCACGGTACCGCTGGTGAAGCGATCATGCAATCGGAAGACCTTTTCGGCTTCCTTACGCACGGCCTCCTCCAATGCGTCCGAGTGATCGAGCCCGCGGAACACGACCTGCAGATCCTCAATCTTCATCACGACACCTTCCTTTCCAACACAACCAATGTCATCCTACACTGCCGCGGCTGGTGGCGGAAGACCAAACCATCCGCCATGCGCTCTCCCCTCTTTTATGAAACGGCAAAGGGGAGGAAAGGTTTGGGGAAATCACGCGCAACGTCGTCGCGCATCAGCCGCGGTCTACTGCTACAGGAACAGGAGCGGCAGCATGACGGATCCCGATTGGATCGCACGGCCCTTCCCCGGCCTCCAACTCATGCGAGAAGGCGCCGTGCTGGTCGTAACCATCAGTCGCCCCGAACGACGGAATGCCGTGGATTTGCCGACCGCGCGCGCACTCCATGCCTGTTTCAAGGCTTTCGACGGAGACGAACAGCTGGCTGTGGCCGTGCTCACGGGAGCGAATGGCCATTTCTGCGCCGGTGCGGATCTGAAGGCTCTACCGGATGAGAACAGCCGCGAACGCGTCAGGACGGGGGATTTCGGACCGATGGGACCGACGCGTCTCGTCCTGGGCAAGCCGGTGATCGCGGCGGTGGAAGGCTATGCGGTCGCCGGTGGTCTGGAGCTTGCGATCTGGTGCGATCTAAGAGTGGTGGGCGAGGAAGCCGTCTTCGGTGTCTTCTGTCGGCGTTTCGGCGTACCGCTCATAGATGGCGGCACGGTGCGCCTGCCGCGCCTCATCGGCCATGGACGCGCCATGGACATGATTTTGACAGGCCGCTCCGTCGATGCGCGAGAGGCGCTCACCATCGGTCTCGCAAGTCGGCTCGTGCCGCGCGGGCAGGCACTGACCGAAGCCATCGCTCTGGGCCGGGCACTCGCTCGCTATCCCCAGACCTGTCTGCGCCACGATCGCCTGTCCGCCATCCAGCAATGGGCACTTTCGGAAAAGGATGCGCTCCTCAACGAATACAGGCTGGGATGTGAGACGCTTGCAAGCGGCGAAGCCTTGCAGGGGGCGATGGCCTTTCAGGCCGGTCACGGCCGCCACGGGGACGACCGCGATGCAGACCGCCTGTCAGGAAGGGAGAAGGAAACCCCGTCTGACAGACGGATGCGACGACCGCTATGATCGGAAACGGCTCTCCTTCTGCTCACCCTCAGGAGCCACCGTCTCCTTTGCGCCCCATGAGGGTGAGCACGGCGGTGACCATCGTCTCCACCCCGGTGGTGATGGTTGGTTTGGGCAGAGGCGCAAAATAGGGCGAATGGAGCGAAGGCAGCGACAGCTTGCCTTCTTGTGCGCGTTTCCATTTTTCGGGATCGACGGCGCCCAGCCACAACATCACGGCTTTCACGCCCGCCCGCCCATAGCGCGCGAAATCCTCTCCTCCCATCACCGGCCGGGCTTGGACGACGCGATCGGTGCCGAACCGCGCCTTGAGGGCCTGCGCCAATCGTGTGGTGAGCTCGGGATCGTTATAGGTGGCCGGCGTGTACTCCTCTTCATGGATCTTGACCTCGGGAAGCAGATCCGCCGGCAGACCGGCCACACGCCCCATGTTGACGGTTATGCGTCTGATGGCATCCAGCACCTTGCGGCGGGTGGCGTCTGAGTAACTGCGCACGGTCAGCTGAAGATCGACACGCTCGGGGATAATATTGTGCTTGGCGCCGCCATGGATGGACCCCACGGTCACCACGACCGGATCGCGCGGATCGATCTCCCGACTCGCGATGGTTTGAAGCGCCAATACGATTTCCGCAGCCAGAACGATGGGATCTTTCGTCGCCTGCGGATAGGCTCCGTGACCGCCGATACCGTGGACCGTGATGTCCACCGAATCGACATTGGCAAGCGCATAACCGGGCACATAGGCGACGGTCCCGGCCGGCAGAGCGGCATTCACATGCAGGGCCAGCGCAAAATCCGGCTTGGGAAAGCGGGTGAACAGCCCGTCTTCCAGCATCATCCGCGCTCCGGCCCCGCGTTCCTCGGCCGGCTGGCCGATCAGCATCAGCCGACCCGACCAGCGGTCCCGATGCGCCGCCAGCCAACGCGCCGTCCCGACCAGAACCGTCATGTGCACGTCATGCCCACAGGCATGCATCACCGAGACCTCTTGGCCCGTCTGCTCCACGGCCCTTACGTTCGAGGCGTAGGGCAGCCCGGTGCGCTCAGCCACAGGCAAAGCATCCAGATCGGTGCGCAGCATCACGGTCGGCCCCGGACCGTTGTCGAGAATCGCGACAACACCATGGCCACCGATACCTTCCGTCACGGTGAAACCCAGTGCCCGCAGTTCGGCAGCGATGCGTTTGGCGGTTTCCGCCTCCTGGTAGCTGAGCTCCGGATGGCTGTGCAGATGCCGATAGAGCGTCTCGAGATAGGGGTAGTCCTTGGCGACACTCTCATCCGCGGTCTGAGCCTGGGCTCCTTCGGCGAAGGAAGGCAGCAGGACCGCACTCCCCACGAGCAGCATGACGGCGCTCAGACGCCGCACCTTTTCGCCCGTCACCCGCCTGCCAGTTTCTCGCATCGTCCCTCTCCTCGTCCTTTCCCCACCACCGCCAGCGGCACATATCCGCCGCGGGTTCGCCACATCATGAATCCCTGATCCTGCCCGCTTCAGATGACCATGTTTAGCCAATCGGCTCAAGAGGTAGGCGAAAAGATCGGCCGCCCCTTCATTGTCTCTGACACCGTCTCTGGCACCACATGCCAGTTGGGCAAAACCACCGTGCCGCTGGTGCTTGTGATCATGGGCACACACAGGCGCGAAAAAGCGACGGGCCCCATGATCCGTGATCACGGGGCCCGCTGGGAAGCGTTTTGGGCATCTCTTAGCTGCGCTTCCGGCGCTTGCCGCTCTTGTCGTAGAATTCGGTCAACTGCCGGCGGCGCTTGAGCTCGCTATCGATATATTTGAGCCATCTACGGGCGCTCGTCTTGGCGTCCTTGTCCTTGATTTTCAGCACGGCCTGGAAGGCTTTCTTGGCCTTGCCAAACTCGTCCATGTTGAAATAGGCCGTCCCCAGAAGAAGATAGGCATATTGTGGCTTGTCCAGATCGCCGGCATCGATCGCCTTTTGCAGGGCATCGACCGCCTCTTGCCACTTTTCGCGCTGGATGAGAACCTGGCCGAGCCGCATCCACAGCTCACCCTTTTTCTTCATCTTGGCGGCAAGACGCAGCGGCCGCTCGGCCTTCTCCATTTCCATCGCGTTCAAATAGGATTGGCCCAAGAGCTCATAATTGTCGGCGTTCTTTTCGATCTTGCCTTCCTTCATGCCCCGCTCGATCACCCAGGCAGCCTTGATGGGGGCTCCGTTGGCGATATACATCTGGGCGAGATTGATGAGATAGCGCTCACGCTCGTCCAGAAAACCGCGCCGATAGGCGATCTCCATCACGGCGAGGGACTTGTCTTCCAAGCCGAGCTCGGCATAAACACCCGCCAGATTGCGCCAGTATTCCGGCTTGTCGTAGTTGAGAGCGAGAATTTCGAGAATCTCCTTGACCCTTTGGAGATCCTTCAGCTCCCAGTAGGCCGCGCGCGCCAACAGCCACCAGCGTTCTTCCACCGGACGGCCTGTCTCACGCGCCATCTTGATGGCTTCTTCGATATATTTGGCGACGTTCTTGTAATCTTCCAGACCGTAATAGGCCGTGGCCAAGAAAGCGTAGTCGGCCGGCGAGATCACCTCTTGGCGGCCCATCCACTTCTTTTTGGCTTCGATCGCCTTTTTGTACTGGTCCGTTGCGAGATACAATTGCGCCATGATGTTCAGCGCAGTATCGATCTGTGGATCGGGCGCCCGTTCGAGGTGGGTAATCTGCTCGAAATAGGGAATCGCCTCCTTATATTTGCCGTCTTGGGCGAGGAGCTGCCCGATGAACTGATAGACGATCGCCTTTTCGTAGTCGTTGAGCTTTTCTTCGGCGAGCTCCTGGAGTTTTTCGAGTGCTTCGGCGTTCTTCTTCTCATCCAGCAGCTTGTTGATCTTGTCGAATTCCGACATGTACTGCTGGCGAATAGCGTCCACCCGTTTCGTCCGGCGCTTGGGTTTGTTTTCGGCCCGCTGCGCCCAGGCCGCACCGCCGAACAGTTCGTTCCACAGCGCCGTCTTGGCGCCGAGGGATCCCACCGACACGCCGCCTTTGTCCAGCACCGGACCGGCGACAAGTGCCATCGCCGCCACCGCGGCGCCGATAGCCGCCCGCCTGACCGATTTGATCCTGCTCATTCGTGCTCCTCCCACCGCACAGCCTCACCTTCTTTCATCCATCACACCGACGGAGACGAATGGTGTTCGTGCGGGCTTTCTCCTCGAATTCCTGCAATTGCTGTATACGGCTTTTACTGCCAGCCCTCCTGTCGGCTACCGACGACGGCGGCGGCCATTCCCCTCGTCCAGCTTGAAGGTGAACATGTAGCGCACACCGCGCACCTCGACAGCCTGACCGTTCACCACCCGGGGCTTGTAGCGGAATTTCTGCGCCGCACGAATCGCGGCCCGCTCGAAATAGCCCGGGGGATCGGCCTCCACTACCTTGATGTCTTTGGTGGTGCCATCGGGTGTCACCGTCAGCTCCACGATCACGTAACCCTCGATCCCACGCTCAGCCGCACGCGGCGGATATTCGGGCGAGATGCGCACGAGAGGCAGATAGTCCCCCTCCGTCGCGGCTCCCAGATCCACACGACCGATATTCAGACCGGTATCCAGACTCACATGGGAAAAACTGACCGACTGCTGGGCGCCGCTCACGCTCGCCTTGGGGATGTTGAGAT
>CAZJPA010000077.1:0-12291 GCA_964547755.1 uncultured Sphingomonadales bacterium | reverse complement strand
CTCCCCGGCCGGACGCGGAACGCCATCGGGCCAGGGAAGCCCCTCCGGCCAATGCTCCGAGAACCACCGCAGGCACTTGGCATAGGTGTCCATCGTGCATCCCGCCCCCTCACTCAGGCGGCGGAAGAATTTGCCGTCGTTTCTGACGATGGTGGACACCCGCGCCAGAGAGCGTCCGGTCGCCTCGCAGTAGGCGTTGGCCAAGGTCAAAATGTGATCGCGGTAATTCATGCGGTCAATATGCGGCATTTCGACCGCGTTATCAATGGTCAAATGACCGCATTGACAGCACCGCCAAATGCGGTACTCTTACCGCATGGCGTACGATGAGTTGCTCCGCAGAATCGAGATCAGGCTCAAGGCTCTTGGCCTGAGCGAGCGCAAGGCATGCTTGAGGTCTGCCTTGAGCGCCGACGCCATTCGCAACATTCGGCGGGGCCGCGCCCCTCGCGCCAAAACTCTGAATGCCCTTGCCCAAGTCCTGGAAGTCCCGCCGAGCTATCTGCTGGAAGCCCTGGAGGACAGCGCAACCAGCCCAGGCGAAGCGGCGCCACCGCAGGGGCAGCGCCTCCGGGTGGTGAGGAACGCGATCACCGCCGACCTCAGCCCTGCAGACGATGGTCCGCCGAAGGGATACGTCGCCGTGCCTACGCTTGAGATCAGGCCAGGCATGGGCGGCGGCGGTTACGCCGAGGAAGATCTCATGGGCCCGCCGGCTCTGTTCCCGGAGCGCCTGGTTATCCACGAGCTCAGAGGCAAGCCACTCGACTTCCTTGCCATGGAGGTCGAGGGACAATCGATGGAGCCCGTGTTGATGAGCGGCGACCAGGTGCTCATCGATCGTCGAAAGGTCAACCCATCACAGGCGGGCGTCTTCTCCCTCTGGGACGGGTACGGGCTGGTGGTGAAATGGGTGGAGCGGATGCACGACAGCGATCCACCCAAGCTTCGTGTAATGTCCGAGAACAAGCGCTTCTCGGACTACGAGGTGCTGGCGGAGGAAGCCCGGATGATCGGGCGGGTCGTGTGGTTCGCAAGGAGGATGTAGCTCAGCAATGGGGCAGACGTATGTCCGACAGAATATATCCTGCCCACGTCCGATTTTCCTGGCATCTCCATACATCGACCGTCATGGTTCGTTTTTTCTTTCTGATGGTGAATTTTGATGTTTCAATTCTCCCAGGGCTTCTGAGTGACATTACCGGATTCTTCTGATCGACCCACCTCTGCGGTGGAGGGGCAATCTGGAGTCACCTTCGTTCAACTAGCGACGGTGCTGAAGGGGGCAAAGCCCCTAGCCGAAAAAGGCGTCAACGACTCCTTTCGCGGGCAGTTGATGCTTGTTGATCGAACGATCAAGTCGGCTATCATTAAGGATTTAGACGCGAAGCAACTTGCGAATGAACTAATGGCCGCAGCCCTTGCGCATGCGGTCGGGATGCCGATACCGGGAGCCCATCTTGCCATGGTGCCATCGGGTGTCATGCCCGCTAAGAAGGGACCGTCATTGCCCAGTGGCGAGCGGCTTGTTTTTGGGAGTGTAGATGCGCAGACGCCGCCCGTTGCGCAGCTTTACCACGGGCAGGACGCAACCGTTCAAAGGAAGATCCGGGAACGGCTAGTTGAATGGGATGGCGTCGGCGGCTTATATGGCTTCGATTCATGGATAGCCAACACGGACCGTCATGAACGAAACCTACTGTTCAGCGGCGACAAAGAGGTTTGGCTAATCGACCATGGACACTGTTTCACAGGCCCGGCATGGACACCAGAGAACTTTGACCCAGCCAAGGTGTATCCGAACAAGCTGAAAAGCTGGTTGACCCCTATCATGTCTGCCACTAGGCGTACAGCCGTGGCGAGCGAAGCGGCAAAAGTGCCCGAAAAGCTCGAGGGCTTAGATTTGAAAAAAGTAGGTGAACTGAACCACGTTCTCGACGTGCTGAATAGAGGCGACTTCGATGCTCTTGTCTCATTTCTCACGGATCGCATTGTATATGTCCCCCGATTGACTGCCAATGCGCTTGATCTTGTGGTGTAGTCATGCCTGCCCTTAAGCTGAACCAGTTCCCGCATCTGAACAAGCCGGTCCGAGCGATGTGGGCACCGGTATTCATGTCACCGATTATGGGCTCGCCTGAGCGCCTTGTTATCGGTGTCGTTGCGGTGAGCGATTCCGATTTCCATATTGAACGAGCGAACGCGCTTGCCCGTTTCCAATGCCTTTATGGGGATGCAGCTGAAACGGCGGTTTTCGCGGCTGAACTCGCGTTAGACGAATTGGAAGCGGATTGCGCAAGGCGTGGAGTAGAAGCCCTTACCAGCCCGCACCCCGGTTTTTCCGGCGTGTGCATCGGAAGTGTTTCCGAGGGTGAAGCCCCTTCCCTCGGAGACATTGCTCGTACATGGATGACTTCACTGTCATCGCTTTACGATGCCAAAGATTTTCTTGCGCACGAAGAGGCTGCCGCTAGCGTAGAAAGAAAAATGACCAGCGAGCAGCTTCCCACGCTGGTATTTGATTACGTGAAACGCCGCCGCCCGGGCTTGGAAGGGTTTTTCAATGAGGACATTCGTGAGCAGCGGAAGAGGCGCCGGCGGTCGAAGATACACGACGTGATCATCGATTTTTCGGGCTCGCATCTGGTAGCCAACTTTGGGACTCTCATGGCATCAAACCGCGCTTCTTCGGTGGATAGGATCAAGCGCCGTATGTGGGACCTGAAAGTCAATCGCGATACCGAGCGTGGCCCAATCGCGGCGCGCGCGCACGAAATGATCGTACAGCATCCTGCCGCCGATGATCCTCAGGTCAGCGAGCGTCAGTACAATGCAATCACGGAAGCGATCAGCGATTTATCCGAACAGGCTAAGAAGGAAGAAATCGGATTCAACCCAATGACCAACATCGCTCAGATTGGCGACCATATCCTTGAGGCAGAGGCAGCGTAGCGGCTGAAAAAATGACCGCGATAGCCTGAAACGTTATCGCCAATAGTGTTTCAGGGCGAAGAAACCGCTGGGCAGTGTCCGGCGGCAGCCGCTGCCCGGAGAGGCGGAGAAGGTGCCGTCGTACAAAGTGTTGCGTTAGTGCTCTGTGTCTCTCGGCGGGAGGGGGTCGTTCCCGGGCGCAATGGTATCCTTGCTCCTGATGCGCCCGTCCAGGCCCATGGTGGTAAGCTCGCCGCCGCTCTGGTTCTCGAGCATTTTCTTGGCTGCGTCGATTGCTTCCCGCTGAGTATCGTGAAGGCTGGATGCGCGGCTCGTGTCGTTGCGCTTGTTGACCCATTTGCCGTCGTCACGGCGATAGACGGTACGATCTCGTTTCTTGCTCATGTCCGGCTCCGAGGATGGAAGGTGAAGGCAAACCCCACTAGACTTGTTAACGCAAAAATTTAGTGTTATTTTCCCGATAACGCAAGCCAGTTGTCGAGGACCATATGGCCAACCCGATTGACCGCATTCTGGCCAGCTGCCCGGCGGCCTTCTTTCAAAGCCTCGCGGAACAGATGGACGCGGCCTTTACGAAGGCGCTGCGCGTGACGTGCCAGCATTACGCCGAACCCGAGCGGGCCAACATGCTCGGCCAAGCGCGCCATGCCTGTTGCGAGGAAGGCTTCAGAACGGCCGCACAGGATGCGGGTCTGACGGCGGTTGCGCCGCATACCAAGCCCGCCGGGGGTCGTTACAGCCTGGTGAGCCATGAAGGCGTGCATCTGATTCGGGGCAACGTGCAGGTGCATTGCGGGCCGCCTCGCCCGACGCGTTTCCGGAGCGCATGGGCGGCGCTCAATGCCTGGCTGGACCCGGTCCAGCTTGATCTGCTGCAGGCGGTGCCGGTGCCGTCCTCGGATCGGCTTTGCGGGATGATCGTCGTCACGGCGCACAGGCGGGACGGCGACCCAAGCATCCCGGCTTTCGTTGGGCTCGGGATTCCGCGCTGCGACCTGTCAGAGTGGGTGGTTCTGGAGCCGATCCAGAAGCTGCTGGGCCGCTACCACGATCTTGAGACGCTGATCCACACCCCACCTGAGCCGCCGGTCGAGGTGAAGGACCAGGCCATGCCGCGGCTCAAGAAGACAGCAGGAGGCGATCCAACAAATTAGACCCCGAAAATGGGGCGCGGGGAGAATGACCATGCGCAGTGGCACACCAGGGTTCAGAGCAGAGCGACTGGTGGAGGCCCGGGATTCCCGGGGCCTCACACAGGTAGCGCTCGCTGAGCTGATCAACCGGACCAGCTCCAGCATCTCACGATGGGAGGGTGGAGGACAGTCCCCCGAGCCGGAGGCATTGGAAGCGCTCGCACGAGCGCTCAACGTGCCGGTTGCATTCTTTCTGCGACCGCCGCCCGATCACGGGCCGGCCCCGATGTTTTTCCGGTCCATGGCTAGTACCACACAGTCATGGCGCAAGCGCACGCAGGCGCGGTTAAGATGGGCGCAGGATATCGCGCTAAACCTCCAGGAATGGGTGGACCTTCCAGAGGTCAACGTCCCGCGCCTGGACGTGACAGACCATCGGGAAATCCGGGACGAGGATATCGAGCGCATGGCGACCGAGTGTCGGCGTGCGTGGGGGCTGGGTACAGGTCCGATTGCCGATGTTCTGCTCGTTCTGGAGAACGCTGGGATTGTGGTTGTCAAAGAGGAAGTCGGCACCGCCAAGATGGACGGGCTGTCAAACTGGTCGGCGGTAGACAATCGGCCCTACGTGCTGATTGCACGGGACAAGAACACGTGTGTCCGGTCGCGCATGGACGCGGCACACGAGCTTGGGCACCTGGTGCTGCACCATAGCCTCAAGCCAAAGGCACTGAACAACAGCGCGGATTTCAAGGAAATCGAGATCCAGGCGTTCGATTTTGCCGGGGCGTTCCTAATGCCCGCAGAGAGTTTCTCGGCGGAAATTTGGTCGCCCTCGCTCAATGCATTTGTCGCGCTCAAGGAACGGTGGAAGGCATCAATCGGCGCGATGATCATGCGCTGTGCCAAGCTCAATATGCTGAGCGAGGAATATCAGCGGCGGCTCTGGAAGTATTACAGCGCGCGGGGCTGGCGAAAGAGCGAGCCCCTGGATGATGTGCTTGAACCGGAACACCCGCGTCTGCTGAGTCGATCGGTGCGCTTGCTAGTCGAGGAAAAGGTGCGCACCCGCGAGACGCTGCTGAGCGATTTTCGGCTTCATGGTGCGGACATAGAGGCTCTGTGCGGTCTGCCTCGGGGATATATGACAACCGAGCCGGCTGACGTGGTGCCGCTTCCAAAATTGAAACGCTCGGCGAGATCAAGCGAAAGCGGTGGGACAGTCGTGCCCTTCAACAGGGAAGGATAATGCTAATAGAGATTCGGCGAGCGGTGGCCTATATGCTATATGTAGGGAACCGGCACAAAAGCCGGTGAAACGGAGGTGTGACGTGAAGGCACTATTGGGCCGCCTCCGTAGCCCGTGACCGTGAAAGTCGGCGAGAAACCCAGACCCGTGAATGCCCGGAGCCTAATGCCAGCTACAGACTTGCGGAGCCAGGAAACTGCTACGGGCCGCCAGCCGGAGCAACAATAGCTGGCCGCACGCCGCTGGCAGGCGCGCGGAGTGGGTCAGAAAGCCCCCGTCCCTGTTACAGGGCGGGGGCTTTCGTTTATCGTGCACCGGGACGGCGCGGGTCGCAACACCCTGAATCGATAAAATCAGCTACTCAAAGTCTGTAGACTCAAAGGCATCATCGCCCGAAAGCTGTTCCCTGATCTGTGTTTTCACACCGCCAGGGGCATATGGGCGAGAAACAGCTTAGAAAACCGAGCCGGAAGTTGACGCAAATTCTTGCGGACAACATCCGTGCCTACAGAAAAACCAAGCACATCTCCCAGGAAGAACTCGCCGACATGTGCGATCTGCACCGGACCTATGTGGGTTCGGTGGAAAGGGGGGAGCGCAACGTGACCCTTAGCACGTTGGAGACTTTGGCCGCTGCTCTTGGTGTGAGTGTTCCGGAACTCCTGACCAAGAGAGCATTTGAGGATGGCGACTGACGGAAATGGCCCGGAGCGGTACGTTGAGGCGATCCGGCGGAGCGGACTGTCGATCTACGACCCTATCGAGATTGGTGATCCGGAACTATGGATTCCGACGCCGGAGCTGGAACAACTGCTCAATGCGGCAATGGCAGGCGTCTCGCTTGCCGGGTTACCGCTGCGGACCCGCTCGAAGGTGGTCAAGGAACATGTCTGCCGGGCGCTCGGCTACCCAGTGCCGTCCAGCTTCAAGAAGACGCAGCCGCGCTTTCCGGGCCAGTTTTTCGACACCTACGCCCAGAAGTCGAACAACCTCCAGGTCTGGAATGAGGAACTTGCGCCCACGCGGCGCTACGTGATCATCCGGGTTGGCAAGGGCGACATGATCACCAGAGTGAAGGTGGTCACGGGCGACACCCTGGCGGAGCTGGATACAACAGGCACGCTAACCCAGAAATATCAGGCGCGGCTGATCCCCGGTGAAGCAAAGGCGGAACTGATCAGCGGCGAGGATACGGACCTGCTCCGTCCCTTCGTGCGGGCGGGCGTTGATCTGGCCGCCATCGCGAGCCCGGTCAATCACCCTCGGGCGGAGCAACTGCTGCCCATTGGAGAGATGTTCGAGCGGCTGCAAACGCTCGTCGGGGAGGGCTTCGCGGACATCGGCTACGATCAGGAGCGCAACAGGGGCGCGGCGTTGCACCGGCTGGTGTGCCAGCACCTGGGATATGTCGACTACCGGGACGACGGGCAATTTCCGGACGTGCGGCACCAACTTCTGGAAGTGAAGCTACAAACGTCACCTACTATCGATCTCGGTCTGGTGTGCCCGGATAGCGAGGAAGCCCTCGACGTTCCGAAAATCGAAGGTCGGCAGATTCGCCACTGCGATGTGCGCTATGCGCTGCTCTATGCGGTGACGGACGGTGAGAACGTCACCCTGACGCACCTTTTCCTGACGACGGGCGAGAAATTTTTCACGCGGTTTCCGCAGTTCCAGGGCAAGGTGCTGAACAAGAAGCTACAGATACCGCTCCCGGCGGACTTCTTCGATGAGTAACGAACGATGAGCGCTGCTCGGCAGGTGCAGGGAGAGAAAGGGGCTCTGGAAGCCCGTGTGTTCGCACTGGTGAAGCGGGCGGCAAGTGAAGGGCGGCGGTGCCCGACAAATGCGGAAATCGCCACCGATCTCAACGAATCCGGGATAACGAAGTCGGTAGCTGCGAGTAGCATCCCCGGTGTTTTCCGGCAGCTCATTCGACGGGGCCTTGTCACGGTTCGTGTGTACGGGAACAATTGGCGCGACGTTGTAATCCTCCAAGGGCCGCACGAGTAAAGCGTCACGATGCCGCCACCACACGGCGGCAAACCTCACACCGTTATCGACAAGGCTGAGCGCGAGCGGCGCGACAAGGCCTCTCGATGGTGAGGAAGAAAGCGGGCCTAGCTTGAGGCGGGTTTGCCGCCGGTGAGTGCTTCCCACACCATAGCGTCCAGCTCAGATAAGAGCTGCTCGGCTTCGGGCGAGGGGGTGCTGTCGTATATCCGCTTCGCCTTTGCGATGATGGACGTGCCAATGGGGCTGTGGGGATCGGGCAGGGGGAACTTCTCAACGTACTGCGTGATGAAACGGCGGCGGCCCGCGTAGAGCTTGTTGTGGAAGCGGAGGTCGTAGAAGCGCTCGATGAAAGTCGAGTTGCCGACGGCGGCCGCGAGCCATAGCAGGTCTGTCTGGGCGGGGTTCTGGCTGACGAGCCAGTAGCAGTCGCCGTTTACGACGGAACCGTCCAGGTCGATCCAGAACGTCGGTTCCTCGGCGATGTCGCGGAACACGAGCTTGGGCTGGTCCCAGGCGTCCGGATCCTGCGGCACCCAGATTTCATACCACTCCCGGCCCGCCTCGATGACGTATCGACGGCCTTCAAGGGCGGGGCGGTGCGCCTCAAGATAGGCTTGGCTTCGGGGGTAGCGTGCCAAGTCCACGGCGCGGCGGCGGCCCTGCACAACCTCATGCGGGTAGAGGATCTGACTTGGCCGGTCGGACGTGAGGGACTTGAAGCGGCGGGCGATGTGGTGGGTGGTGAGCGGCTTGAGAAGCTCGGGCCGGTCGGCAGCGGACATGTCCTGCCAGTCGTTCCGAATGAAAACCTTGTCAGCGCAGGTTTTAACGCCGACGCGGATTTTGCCGATGTCGCGGAACGTGCCCCAGCTATGGACTTCGACGGTCGCCAGCCAGGTGTCAACGGCGTCCGTTGCGATGCGCCAAACGCCGTCAGGCGCGCCGCTGGTGTTCAGCTTGCCATGCTGGACATGAAAGTGCCGCCCGTCAGCTATCTCAACCACGCCTTCGGTGTCGAGGGCGCTGATCGGGTCAGTGGCTGTTTCGGTCGCCGAGTCGGTCGTCTGGTAGATCGATGTGAAGGCCGGAGTTTCCAGCTTGTGACCGTTCTTGCCCTCAACGAGCAACACGGCGGGCAGGACGGCAGCATCAAAGAGCTTGGTGTCGCCCAAATCCCACGCATGCCGGATGTTGAAGCGCTCGAAAAGGGCCTGCCGGACGGAAGCGCCAGATCTCGTTGTCATGAAGCGGTTGGAGACGATGATCCCGGCAATGCCTTGGGGTTTGAGCACCTGTGACATGCCGAGAATGAAGGCGTAGTAGAGGTCCACGCGACCGGCCAAGCCAAACTGCTCCGCAAGAAGCCGCGCCTGGGCCGCCCCCATGATCTGGGTACGAACGTAGGGGGGATTAGCGATGATCAGGTCGTAAGCTTCGGGAACGGCGCAGCGGAACAAGCTGCCGTGGCCGCCAACTCCAAAGTGCTCAAGAACGAACACAAGGAAGTTGTCCGGCTCGAAATGGAGGGAGACGCCGGGGAATTGCCCTTTGAGGCGATCCGTGGCGGTGTCGAGGGCCTCGGGGTCGGTCTCGAAACCGTAGATCTCAGTGGTCAGTCCCGGTTGGGCGGCAGCCAAGTGTTCAAGCAGGCTGACAAGAAGCTCTCCGTGGCCGATGGCAGGGTCGAGGACGCGAAGCGGACGATCGGTCGGGAGTTTTCCGGCGGCCCTGACGATCTGTTGAGCAACAAAATCCGCGAGGATTTTGGGTGTGTAGGTGGCTCCACCGGCCTTTTCTTTGGTGACGATATCATAGCGCTTCGTAAAGCGCGGCTGGTGGAGAGCTTCCATTTGTTTTTGACCTTGAGGGTTTCAGGAATAGGAATCGATGCGCTACTCATAGTCATCTGTCCGCGTGAGGATGTCAATGCTTAGGGACTAGTTTGCGGGAAGGTATGAAATTGGGCCGGGGGGCATGGCGTTACGTGGTGGACGCGGCGGCCCTGAAGATCGCTGCCGCCGTTGCGGTAGACAGCGGGGCCGCCGGTGTCCGTGTGATCGACGGCGACTCGCTCGTGGTTGGCAGTAAGAAAAACCGGCGATGGGGGATCAACGCGCAGGAGAGCGGGCAAAGTGTGTGCGGACTGGGTCTTGCATGATTGTGGCGCTACGGCGTGCTCGCTGTTGATGTCGCCATTGATGCGGCACTGACGCTTCGCTCCGCTTTCGGTCAGGGCTCCAACCGCTTCCCTCGGCGCCACTCCCAGGGCGGGACGAACTGGCCTGCCCATAAACCGAGCCGGTTGGCCCGGGCCACCTTCTCCTCTGCCACGTAGCGGATCCACGGCACCAAAAGTTTACATACGGCCCCCTGAAGGTCAGAGCGACAGCCATCCGCTGGTGGTAACGCTTGAGTGGCTGTCGACCGATGTGACCCGGCGGGTTTTCGTCGATGCTGCCTAGCCGCGCCATTGTCCCATGGGCGAACCATCACCATCGTGTCCGTGCCCTCACGGCGCAGCTAAAGGCCCGCCCGTTGGCAAGGTATAGAAACGGACAGAGGGGAGAACCGGATTGCCTACCCCTCGGGGGTCATTTTCCTTGTTCAAAAAACCGAACCTGTAGGTGAGTAGAACCCGATTATGGTTTCGCCAATCAACCTTCAGGGGTTGACAAACAGAACCCACTTCGATATTTTATTAACCGTAAATCGATGGCAGGGGAGATCGAGATGCTAACGCCATTTGGGAAGGAGGTCCGCAAGCTGCGTATCGACAGGGGCCTCCTGCTAAAGGACCTAGCCGACGCAATCGGCTGTTCCCCGGCATGGCTCTCGGCAGTCGAGACCGGGAGAAAAGCCGTCCCACACACCCTCGCGCAAAAGATCGCCGACCAACTAAAGCTGGGTGCCAGCGACGCTCAAAGGCTCATAGTGGCAGCAGAAATTTCGAGCAAGAAATTCAAGTTGGAGCTAAGTGACAATGCGACCATGGAGCAACGGAATTTGGCTGCTACATTCGCCCGGCGATTCAACGAACTTAGCGACGAAGATATACGTCGGATCCGGAATATCCTGAATCGTGGGAGGCCTGATTGAGCGACGAGCAATATCAAGCCTACCCCATGCGGCGAGTAGAAATTCGCGAGGTCGCAACAAAGATTCGGGTGTTCCTTGCGCGAGAGAACGAACCGTACTTCCCCATTGTAAGGGTGATCGAGACTCTTCTCGACGATCTTGCTTCGGGCTTCACGTACGACATTCTCCCCCGCGCTGAGATGGGGCCGAACCACGGCCTCACGGATCATCAGAATCGGAAGTTGCTGATCCGTGAGGACGTGTACGTTGGAGCCTGTGATGGGAATGGGCGAGATAGAGCGACATTGGCCCATGAACTTGGGCACGTTATTCTTCATGGTCCTGCTAGGCTTGCCCGCCGTATGGACGCTGGGCAACGGTTAGAAGCGTATCGCAGCCCGGAGTGGCAGGCAAAAGCGTTCGCCGGTGAGCTTCTGGTCTTTCACCGACTCGTTGGCCAATGCCCGAACCACGTTGCCGCAGCCGAGTTGTTCGGCGTTTCAGATGCGGCAGCGCAATACCAATGGCAGGTATTCAAAAAGGAAGGAATAGTCAAATAAGCGGGCCTGAGCAAAAGCCCAGGCCCGCACTTTCGTTCCCGTATCGGGTTTTAGGGGGCTTGCCGAAGCGGGAGCCCAACCTTCCCCGAGCAGGGTTTCCTTCGTGGCAGACGGAAATCCTAGCTCCGCGTCAGGGGAAGTCAAGGTTCAACCTTCGCCCCAACGTGGAGCTGCAATGGCTAGCCGAAAGACTTTGAAGGCGCCGCCTGGCTACCGGTATATTTTCCGGCCCTGGCGTCGGCATCCGAAGACCGGCAAGATCCTGTACGCATGGCAGTATGGGCTCAAGGCTTGGCCGATCCTCGTGCCGGCTTAGCGCACGTGACGGCGGCCGGCGTGATGCCGGCCGCCGATCCACTTAATTTTAGGCGCACCCTATCAGACCCCATCCGCTCGCCTCTCCGCCACTCCCAGGGTAGGACGAACCGACCTGCCCATAGACCGACCCGGTCGGCCTGGGCCGCCTCCTCCTCTGTCACGTAGTCCATGGAGTACCGCCTGTACGCCCCAGGGCCCACCCCTGCCGCACAAGGGCCGCGTTGATGTCTTGCCCTTCCACGAAACAGACAGCGACGACCCGGCCATAACGATCCCGGTCCCGCTCCTTGCACACGACATCCCTATCCTCGACCATCAACCGCAGTGCCGTCTTGGCCTCAAGCCCGCACGGCCAGATGACGCCGCCCTTGCGGCAATTTTGCCGCGCCTCCAGTGCGTCAATCCCGTAGAGTCGAATCCGCTGAGCATCGACCACTAACGTGTCTCCGTCGATGACGAGTGCTGGGCCTGATATCTCGGCCAATGCCGTCGGCGTTAAGGCCAAAATCGCAATGGCCGCAACGACCCCTACCCTTTTCCCGTTTCGTCGCGCCGATATCTTAGATCACCTAGGCACCCACTATGCCAAGCGTGAGAGCCGAATGAAGCGCCGCGAGCCTAGGTCACAGAATACGGTTAAGTGACCGTATATCAACTTGACGCGGCATTTTGACCGCAATAATATGCCTCCCGAAAGACGGGAGGCATCGATGGCCAGACAAGATCTACGCACCCACGGCGGCATCCCGCTTGAGCGCCTCGCGACCGAGTATTGGCGGGCTGCAAAGAGCCTGCGCGGCTCTTGCGAAACACCGGTCTCACCGGGGACAGCTGCTCGCTACCTGCTCAGCCTAGCAAGATCCTGCCCTCACGATCGCCTGCGGAGTGCTGCGGGCGGAACGCTGATTTCGATCGGCCTATTCGATCTCGCGCATGAAGGCGCACCTGGACCGGAGGCCGCATGACACGTCGTCGCCGCATTCGCCGC
>CAZJPA010000076.1:0-12351 GCA_964547755.1 uncultured Sphingomonadales bacterium | reverse complement strand
GTTTTTCGGGCGATCTGGCCGCCTTTTTCGCCTATTTGCGCCGGGATCCGCAGTTCTACGCCCAAACACCACATCAGCTTCTCGAACATGCGGCCTGGATCGCCAAGCGCATCGACGGCCTGCTGCCGGCCTGGTTCGGACGGCTGCCGCGGATGCCCTACGGGGTGGCCCCCGTGCCGGCGGAGATCGCCCCCAATTACACGACGGGCCGCTACTGGCCCGCCATTCCCGGAGTCAGGGGCGGCTTGTTCCTCGTCAACACCTATGCGCTGAACAAGCGACCGCTTTACGCCCTGCCGGCGCTTGCACTGCACGAAGCCGTCCCGGGCCATCACCTGCAGATCTCGCTGGCGCGCGAGCTGGAGAATGTGCCGCGTTTCCGCCGCGAGCTCTACGTCTCGGCCTTCGGCGAAGGTTGGGCGCTGTATGCGGAAGGGCTGGGCGAGGAGATGGGAATCTACGAGTCTCCCTATGAGCTGATGGGCCGGCTGAGCTACGACATGTGGCGCGCCGCCCGGCTGGTGGTGGACACCGGCATCCATGCCCTCGGCTGGAGCCGTGATCGTGCGATCGCCTTCCTGCGGGACAACACGGCGCTGTCCGAGCACAACATTGAGACCGAGGTGGACCGCTATATCTCCTGGCCCGCCCAGGCCTTGAGCTACAAGCTGGGCGAGCTCACGATCCGGCGTCTGCGTCACGAGGCCGAAGAGGCCTTGGGAGACGCATTCGACATCCGCGCCTTCCACGACGCCGTGCTTGCGGAAGGCGCGCTGCCGCTGCCCGTCCTGGAACAGCGCATCCGCGCCTGGATCGCCAAGCGCCGCTGAGAGCATGGAAGAGTGAAGGGGAAATCGTACGCGCATCTACCCGCAAGCGCGGCCCGTGAGAATCTACCTCGATTCCCGAACGACAAGGCATGATCCGGACACGGTTCTGCGCCCCATTCTCAACAATGCGCTGCGCAGACTATTCAGCACACAGAAAGGCCCGTGGCCCATGGGTATTTTCCGAACGCCACGGAAAGTCAGCTGCTTCAGATCAACGACATCATTCTTGGTGCGCTGGGGCAGCCCGCAACGGCCGCCACCTTCTGGATACCGCCTCACCCGCCAAGCGGCACATGATCCTGCGAATACTGGCGGATGCGTGGATTCCGGACGTGACGCAAAACACAGCGCAGGCAGAAAGTGGTACTGAGGCGGATGTGTAGTGACGGAAACCGTCGCCGCCATCCGACAGACGCCCGTTTCAGCGTCTGGAATTTTCGCCTGAGAGATCCAAGAAACGCCCCGCGACCCTAGGCCTCGTGGGCCCTGCCTTGGTGGCAGCTCCCCCTACCCTAGGCAGGGGTTTCGGGTCGCGGGTTCCAATCACGAATTTATAGCGATTCAGTAGGGTATCGGGCCGTCTCTGTCAATATCACTGGCGCCTTGGCGAGGAGGGAAACAGGCACGAATGGATCCATTGCGTCATTTGACGAATGCAGACGAACCACCATATGTGAGCGGCCTTATGATGGGTGATCGCGCTTGGGATTGCGGACGGATGTGCGCAAGGGTACCGGCGCTTTCCGGCGAAATGCAGATGAAAACGATAGGGGCTAACCCGGTGAACAAGCGGATTGCCACCAAACCCGTTCACGTCATCGGCGGCGGGCTGGCAGGTTCGGAGGCGGCCTGGCAGCTGGCCGAGGCGGGCGTGCCCGTCGTTCTGCACGAAATGCGGCCGGTCACGCCGACGCCTGCGCACCGGACCGACCGGCTGGCCGAGCTGGTCTGCTCGAACTCCTTTCGCTCCGACGATGCCGAACACAATGCCGTCGGCGTGCTGCATGCCGAGATGCGCCTGCTCGGCTCGCTCGTCATGCGGGCGGCCGATGCGGCGCGGGTGCCGGCGGGTTCGGCCTTGGCCGTTGACCGCGACATCTTCGCCGAGACGGTCACCACCGCGATCGCCGAACACCCATTGGTCACTGTCAAACGGGAGGAAATCACCGCCCTTCCGCCCACCGAGTGGGGAGACGTGATCGTGGCGACGGGCCCACTCACCGGCTCGGCGCTCGCCGAAGACATCCGGCGTGTGACCGGCGAGGACCAGCTCGCTTTCTTCGATGCCATCGCACCCATCGTCTACAAGGATTCGATCGACTTTTCGGTGGCCTGGTTCCAGTCCCGCTACGACAAGGGCGAGGGCGCCGACTACATCAACTGTCCGCTCACCAAGGACCAATACGAGGCCTTCGTAGACGCCCTGCTGGCGGCTGAGAAGCTGGCATTTCGGGAGTGGGAGACGGACACACCCTATTTCGAAGGCTGCATGCCGATCGAGGTGATGGCCGCACGCGGGCGGGACACCTTGCGTTTCGGACCGATGAAGCCGGTTGGGCTCACCGATCCGCGCACCGGCAAGCGACCCTATGCGGTGGTGCAGCTGAGACAGGACAACAAGCTCGGCACGCTCTACAACATGGTGGGCTTTCAGACGAAGCTGCGCCATGGCGAGCAGCTGCGGGTCTTCCGCATGATCCCAGGGCTTGAGAACGCCCAATTCGCCCGCCTCGGCGGCCTGCACCGCAATACCTTCATCCGCTCGCCGCGGCTGCTGGACGGCCGGCTGCGGCTGAAAAGCCGCCCGCACATCCGCTTCGCAGGTCAAATCACGGGCGTTGAGGGCTATGTGGAGTCAGCGGCGATCGGGCTGCTTGCCGGCCTGTTCGTGGCCGCCGAGCGCCATGGCCTGGACCTGCCGGCGCCACCGCGCGAGAGTGCCCATGGCGCGTTGCTTGCCCATATCACGGCGGATGCCGACCCTGAGACATTCCAGCCCATGAACGTCAATTTCGGGCTCTTTCCACCGATCACCGAAGACGGCCCGCGTCTGCGCGGCCGCGAACGCAAGCAGGCGATGGCCGCCCGGGCGCTCGGCGCGATGAAGAGATGGGCTCAAACTCTTGCCACGCTCAAAGATCGACAACCGGCTCCAACCGCCTGACGGCCCGATCCCGTCCACGCGCCGAAAGACGGTGAGGCGGCACGTCCCTTGCGGGCGGGGCTACCCTGGTCCCAGGCGCCGGCGGGCATCCTTCGGAGCGTGACAAGCGCACGGACAAAACCGCACGAAACGACACATCAGATCTCGCGACATACAAGGGGCCTGCCCTATTGAAGAAATCTGGCAGCCATATAATCCGCGCTCTTACTCACGAGAAAGAGAAGAAGCGGCAGACATATCATCGTCACCATCGTGACTCCAAACACGATCTTCCTGACAGAATTCTCCCCAAGAAAATTTTCGAGTGAGATCCCGTGCCGATCTGCCAGCAGGAACAAAGTCATCCAGCCGAAGGCCGCGAAACAGGCCACCATCGTGATGGTGGCTATACACCAGATTGCCATGATGCCACCCCCTGCTTCGTCGTGTTGGACCAGCGGTCGAACCAAGCGGGCACGGGACAGGCCGCCCCTCCTATCGATCATGCAGACCATCGCCTGTCCCGCGCCCGTTTCCCCGATCACCCAACTCCGAAGTGCTAAGCATGCGTGTCCAGAGCACGAGACGCAACGTATTCGGCTCCAATGAACACGGCCGTCGCGAGCACCGCCGCAACCAGCCCAACGCCAGTGCCCGCCGCAGCACCGAATAAGAGTGCTCTACCCAATGTCAGCCCAGCCTGCAAAGCAAGGCGGGTCGTATAAGCGCCAGCCCCCAAGAAGCCTGCTGTTGCAGCGGCTGCCGCCGCGTCGCCCGCACTCGCTCCCGATACCCAGTCGATCTCCTCCATGCTCAGTTCGCGGACGGCAGGAGTGGTGGGGACATACCCCAATCAACTCTCTCAATAGTAGTTGTCATCGCTGACTCCCCTCACAGGCAAGATTGGCGACCGGTCCGGGGAACAAGAAGAAAGGGCAACCAGACCAAGACCACAGTGCGCACAATCCTCTGCAGACGATACCCACGCACTTTACTCCCGGATGTCCCTTGCTCTTACCTCCCCGAACCACCCGGCACCTCCCACCGAGCACCATTACTACTACCCCCCCATCCACATCTTTCTGTCAAGTGTGCTGTTTGATATACATACACGTTAAGTAAGAGTGTATTGCCGGGCAAAGAAAAGCGACTTGCCGGCCGGGATAAAAGACACCGGGCGTCGAAGCCATGCGCGGCTGTTCATGCAGTCTACCACCCCGCCCTTCAGGATCAGGGCGTTGGAGACCGCCTTCGTCCCTTACCGGAGCAGCACGACCTTGCCTTTGACACGGCGTTCGCGGATCGCGGCGAAGGCCTCCAGGAAGCGGTCGAGTGGGTAGCGCGCGTCCACATGCGGGCGGATCCGGCCTTCTTCATAGAAGGCGAACAGCTCGCGCATGTTCTCGGCATGCTCATCGGGCCGGCGCTCCGCCCAAGCGCCCCAGAACACGCCCACCACGCTCGCCCCCTTCAAGAGCGGCAGATTGAGCGGCAGTTTCGGGATCCGGCCGCCCGCGAAACCGATCACCAGATGCCGTCCTTCCCAGGCGATGGCGCGGAAGGCCGGCTCGGTGAAATCGCCGCCGACCGGATCGTAGATCACATCCGCACCCCGGCCCTTGGTCAGTTCCTTGACGCGGGCTTTCAGATCCTCTTGCGCATAGTTGACGCCGCAATCCGCGCCGTGCTCATGCGCCAAGGCCAGCTTCTCGGGCGATGAGGCCGCCGCGATCACCCGCGCTCCCATCGCCTTGCCCAACTCCACCGTCGCCAGCCCCACGCCGCCGGCCGCCCCCAGCACGAGCAGCGTCTCGCCGGATTTGAGCCGCGCGCGCTGCTTCAATGCATAATAGGAGGTGCCATAGACGATCGCGAATCCGGCGGCGACATCGAACGGCATGGAATCCGGGATACGCACGACCTTCGCCGCCGGCACGACGATCTCTTCCGCAAAGGCGCCGGCCAGCACCGTAAACAGCACGCGGTCCCCCGCTTTGTATTCCGAGACATCCGCGGCCACTTCCACGACCTCCCCGGCGCCTTCCCCACCCGGCGCAAAGGGCAGCGGCGGCTTGAACTGGTACTGGCCGCGCACGCACAGGATATCGGGAAAATTGACACCGGCCGCCTTCACCCGGATGCGCACACAGCCGGGCTGCAAGGCGGGAGCCGGGATCTCCTCCACCCGCAAATTCTCCTCTGGTCCAAACTCACGACAGAGCACCGCACGCATGTCGTCCCTTTCCGTTTTGACACCTGTCTCGGGCTGGCCGAGCGCGCAGGATCAGGCCACTTCGAACAGCCCGGCCGCGCCCATGCCGCCGCCCACGCACATGGTCACCACCACATAGCGTGCGCCGCGCCGGCGTCCCTCGATCAGCGCATGGCCGACCATCCGCGCGCCCGACATGCCGTAGGGATGCCCGATCGAAATCGCCCCGCCGTTCACATTGAAGCGCTCATTGTCGATGCCGAGCCGGTCGCGGCAATAGATGGTCTGCACGGCGAAAGCCTCATTGAGCTCCCACAGATCGATGTCCTCGATCTTGAGGCCATGCCGGGCGAGCAGCTTCGGCACCGCAAAGACGGGGCCGATGCCCATCTCATCGGGCTGGGTGCCGGCGACCGCGATGCCGCGATAGATGCCGAGCACATCCAGGCCGCGGCGTTCGGCCTCGCTGCGCTCCATCAAGACGCAGGCGCTCGCGCCGTCGGACAGCTGACTGGCGTTGCCGGCGGTGATCGTATGGCCGGGCCCGCGCACCGGCTGCAAGGCCGCCAGTCCCTCCAGCGTGGTGTTCGGACGGTTGCCCTCGTCCTTCGTCAGACGCACGCGCTCCTTGCGGATCTCGCCGGTTTCCTTGTCCTTGACGAGCTTGACGGTTTCAAGCGGCACGATCTCGTCATCGAAGCGGCCCGCCTGTTGCGCCGCCGCCGTGCGCTGCTGGGACTGAAGCGCATATTCGTCCTGCGCCTCGCGGGAAATGCCATAGCGCTTGGCCACCACTTCCGCCGTATCGATCATGGGCATGTAGGCGTCCTCATGTATCTCGATGAGGGCGGGATCCGGCTCGATCCGGAATTTCTCATTCTGGACCATCGAGATCGACTCGACACCGCCACCGACCGCGATCGTCATGCCATCGGCGATGATCTGCTTGGCCGCGATCGCGATCGCCATCAACCCGGAGGCGCACTGGCGATCCACCGTCATTCCCGAGACCGTAACCGGCAATCCGGCCCTGAGCGCCGCGAGCCGGCCGATGTTGGGGGCCTGGCAGCCCTGCGGCAACGCGCAACCGATCACGACGTCGTCGATCTCGCCGGGCGCAACCTTGGCGCGCGCAACAGCGGCGCGGATCACATGGCCGGCGAGCGTCGGCGACGGTGTGGCATTGAAGGCGCCGCGATAGGCCTTGCCGATGGGCGTGCGGGCGGTGGAGACGATGACGGCTTCGCGCATGGCGCTCTCCCTCCTGTCTGCATCATGGCTTTTGCTGCCGTGCAGCATGACGGTCTTGTGGGCACGCCGCAAGCTTCTGGAATTGTGAGGAAGCGAATCCGATCCCCTCAAGCCATATTGGATGATTATCTATAATTGTAGATCATATAAGATATACGTTCATACTGGAACTCTCGAAAAAGGAAAGGGAATCCTATGCCCGCATCATAGTATTTCCAATCATTGCCAGCGCTCTCATTCTGTTCACGCTGACTGTTCACGCTGAGGATCATAAAAGTCGCCAAGAAGGGCAATATGGTGAGAACGATCACGGTCTAGCGTCAACCGCCGGGCGACGCGCGCCTCAATCCGCCTGTCTCTCCTCACCCATCAGGGGGATTTGTGCGACGAACTGCCCTTCGAGCGGGTCGAGCTCATCAGGGCGCGCTTCGGTGATCCCGAAGCCGGCATCATGTGGAATGACGAGCCGTCGGCGGTCGCCACGCGGGCCGACGATTTCCGGACGCAGGCGATGAACCGGCGTGCGCCGGGCTTGCGCCATGGCCGCCACGACCGTATGCGCACGGGCGAGCTTCACGAGATTGAGCCGCGTCGGGAACATCAGCGGCTGGCGACCGGCTTGCCAATCGGCCAGGATGTCCTGGGGCCGCCGCCAGGCAAGCTGCGTATTTTCGGCCTCGTCCCACAGCGCCGCGTTTTGCCCGCTCGGCGCCGGCGCCAGATAGAAGCGTGCATCGAAGCGCCGCGGCGATTCGACGGGCGTCACCCAATGAGCGAAGGGCACGAGCGCACCGAGATCGAAGATCAGTCCTGCCCGCTCGGCGAAACGGGCGAATGTCATCCCGCCGGTCAACAGAAGCCGACGATAGCGACGGTCGAGCCGCAGACGCGCCGGTTCGTCTATCGCCCGGCCTGTTCGCTCGTCATGGGCCAGCAGCAGACCGGTTTCCTCGAACAGCTCGCGCAGAGCCGCGAAGCGTGCCGCCCGTTCGCCAAGCGGCAGGGCCCGGCGCGGCCGCGTCCGAAGCGCCAGTCTCGCCGAGACATCCGTGTGATCCACCCGCCCGCCGGGAAAGGCGAGCATGCCGCCGGCAAAGCGCATGGCGCGGCTGCGCAACACGGTCAAGACTTCCAACCCTTTCGGACCGTCCCGCAGGACGAGAATGGAACCAGCCGGCAACGCCGGCGCGGCGGCAGGAGGCGCATCCGGTTCAGCTGTGATCCAGGGCACGCCTCATGCCTCCCATACCGCCGCAACCCCGGGCAGGCGGGCAAGCTCACCGACCAGCAGCGGATTGATGGCGAACCGACGCCCCAGCTCCACCACCGCTTCGCGCTCCGCATCGAGCGGCACGACCGCCTCGATCACGCCCTGCCCGTCAGGCGCCCCTTCCAGGCTGCGGGCAAGTGCTGCGGCCGCCTCGGGCGAGACGACACGCAACATGACCCGCATCCCGAGACGGGCCAGAGCCGCGTCCAGATCGGTCAGACTCCGCGCCTGCAGGCGCCATTCCTCATCGCCGTTGCGGCGTCGCAGTTCCGCCTCCACCAGGATCGGTACATTCTTTTCCACCAGCAGCCTCGCGACTTCCAGCTGTTCGCGGAATACCAGCAGCTCGAAACCGCCAGCCGCATCCGAAAGCCGCAATACGCCGAAGCGATCCCCGCTCTGGCGGGCGCGCCGTTCATTGTACCCCTCCACGATCCCGGCGAGCTTGATCACCTGACCTTCCACCAGCCCGGCCGCCGAATCGGTCAGCACCGCCGATGAACGCACCCGAAAACGGGCGAGGGCGTCTTCATATGCGCGCAAGGGATGCTCGGACAGATAAAAGCCGATCGCCGCCTGTTCCTGCTGCAACTGCTCGCGCTTCGACCAGGCTTCCGCCGCCGGCAAACACAGCTCCTCGATGGCGAGTGTTTCCTCCCCGAACAGGCTGGACTGGCCGCGCGCGCGCGCCTCTGCGCTCTCCTGAGCAAGCCGCATGATCGATTCCGCACCCTTGTGGATCGCTGCGCGCTCGGGCTCGAGACTGTCGAAGGCGCCGGCCGCAGCCAACTGCTCGATCTGCCGACGATTGAGCAGTTGTGGATCGATACGGCGCGCGAAATCGGCCAGAGACCGGAACGGCCCGCCGTTCGTACGCGCAGCCACCACCGCCTCCATCGCCTTCTCACCCACCCCCTTGATCGCAGCCAGGGCGTAGCGGATCGCGAGTTGGCCGTCGTCCAGCCGCTCGACGGCAAAATTGGCGTGCGAGCGGTTGATGTCGGGCGGCAGCAGCGGAATGCCCATTGTCTTGAGTTCTTTGGCGAAGGCGGCAAGCTTGTCGGTATGGGCGACATCGAGCGCCATGGAGGCGGCCATGAACTCTTCCGGGTAATGCGCCTTCATATAGGCTGTCTGATAGGCGACGAGCGCATAGGCCGCCGCATGCGATTTGTTGAAGCCGTATCCGGCGAATTTGGCGACGAGATCGAAGATCTCTTCCGCCTGATGGGCATCCACACCGCGCGCGGCCGCGCCTTCAACGAAGCGCGAGCGCTGCTTGTCCATCTCGGACTTGATCTTCTTGCCCATCGCGCGACGCAGGAGATCCGCTTCGCCCAGTGAGTAACCGGCGAGGATCTGGGCGATCTGCATCACCTGCTCCTGGTAGATGATGACGCCGTAGGTCTCCTCGAGCACGTCTTCGAGCAGAGGGTGCGGATAGGCCACCGGTTCGCGCCCGTGCTTGCGATTCACATACAGCGGGATGTTGTCCATCGGCCCCGGCCGATAGAGGGCGACGATCGCGATGATGTCTTCAAACTTGTCGGGCTTGAGATCCTTCAGGACCTGGCGCATGCCTGCCGATTCCAACTGGAACACCCCGGCGGTCTCGCCACGCCCGAGCATAGCGAAGGTCTCGGTGTCATCGAGCGGCAGACGGTCGAAGTCGATCTTGATCCCGCGCATCTGCTCTACGAACGCGGCCGCACGCCGCAGGACGGTGAGCGTCTTGAGCCCTAGAAAGTCGAACTTCACCAGCCCCGCCTGCTCCACCCATTTCATGTTGAACTGGGTAACCGGCATGTCGGCTCTGGGATCGCGGTAGAGCGGGATCAACTCGTCCAGCGGCCGGTCGCCGATCACGACGCCCGCGGCATGGGTGGAAGCGTGACGATAGAGGCCCTCCAGCTTCAGCGCCCGGGTGATGACCGCATCGGTGAGCGGATCCTTGCGCCGGGCTTCGGCCAGTCGCGGTTCTTCCTCCAGCACCTCGGCCAGCGTCTTGGGGTCGGCCGGATTGTTGGGGACCAACTTACACAGACGATCGGTGACCGGATAGGGCTGTTCGAGCACCCGCCCCACGTCGCGCAAGACCGCGCGCGCCTGCAATTTTCCGAAGGTGATGATTTGGGCGACGCGATCGGCCCCGTATTTCTCCTGTACGTAGCGAATCACCTCTTCCCGGCGTTCCTGGCAGAAATCGATGTCGAAATCCGGCATCGACACCCGTTCCGGATTGAGGAAGCGCTCGAACAGCAGCGAGAAGCGCAAAGGGTCGAGCTCGGTGATCTTGAGCGCCCAGGCGACCAGCGATCCGGCGCCCGAACCACGCCCCGGGCCGACCGGGATTCCACGTTCTTTTGCCCAGGAGATGAAGTCGGAGACGATCAGGAAATACCCCGCAAATCCCATGCGGGTGATGATGTCCAATTCGTATGCAAGCCGTTCGCGATAGGGGCGGGCCTTCTGCTCACGGATCGCGGCGTCGTCTTCCTTGGCGAAGACATGGGTGTTGAGCCGCATGTCCAGGCCCTCTTGCGCCCGCTTGTGCAAGAGCTCCTCTTCCGACAAGCCTTCCTGGCTGGTGTAGCGCGGCAGGATGGGTTTGTGCGGCCGCGGGCGGAAGGCGCATCGGCGGGCGATGACGAGGGTGTTGCGCACGGCCTCCGGCAAATCACGGAAGAGAGCGGCCATTTCCTCACCGCTTTTGAAGCTGTGCTCCGGTGTGACCCGCCGACGGTCGCTTTCCGCCACGACCGTGCCTTCCTTGATGCACAACAACGCGTCATGCGCCTCATACATGTCGGGATCGGGGAAGTAGCACTGATTGGTCGCGACCAGGGGCCAGCCATGGTCGTAGGCCAGCTTCAGAAAATGCGGCTCGGTGCGCTCTTGCGCCGTGACGCCATGGCGTTGAATCTCGATGTAGAAGCGATCCGCGAAGATCTCGGCCAACCGGCGGGCCCGGACTTCGGCCTCAGCCGGATCATCGGCCAGCAGCGCCTCGCCCACCGGCCCCTCGACACCGCCGGCAAGACAGATCAACCCGGCATGGTGGCGGGCGAGCATGGCCAATGACGTGGCCGGCGTATATGGATCGGCGCTGTCCAGATGCGCGCGCGAGACGATCTTGAGCAGATTCCGATAACCGGTCTCGTCCTGAACGAGCAGCACCAACTTGGGCAGCGCCCGTGTGGGACGGCGGGATCCGCGGATCTCGCCGTCATCGTCCCAGACGATCGGCAGCGTCACACCGATGATCGGCTGGATACCGGCCTTGGCCATCGTCTCCGAGAATTCGAGCGCACCGAAGAGATTGGCGGAATCGGTCACCGCCACGGCCGGCATGCGGTATTGCCGGCAAAGCTGGGCGATCGTGCCAAGATGCAGAGCGCCCTCCAGCAGCGAATAGGCGCTGTGGACCCGCAGGTGCACGAAAGGCGCCAAGCCGTCCTGCCGAGCCGCTCCGGGTGATTCGCTCATCCCCGCATCATCCTCATCATGTTGCCATCGCCCATATGTCCGCCCCGTCAGGCCACCGTCTCCAACCGGCCTTCGTGCAGGCGCAAGATACGATCGGCGCGAGCGGCCAGCTCCATATTATGGGTGGCCAACAACACCGCCGCCTGGCGCTCGCGTGCCACTGTCAAGAACAGATCCATCACCTCGTCGGCCGTGTGTTCGTCGAGATTGCCGGTCGGTTCGTCGGCCAGTACCAGCTTCGGATGATGCACCAGAGCCCGTGCGATCGCCACCCGCTGCTGCTCACCGCCGGAAAGAGCGGCCGGACGATGATCGAGGCGTTCGGCCAGTCCCAAGCGGGCGAGCAGCTGGCGGGCATTTTCCCATGCTTCCTGGCGGGGCCGGCCCGCCACGCGCAGCGGCATGGCCGCATTCTCGACCGCCGTGAATTCGGGCAGCAGGCGATGAAACTGGTAGACGAAACCGATGCGGTGACGACGCGTGCGGGTGCGTTCGCGCTCGCCGGCGCCCGTTACATCTTCGCCGGCGATCACGATCCGCCCTGCATCCGGCCGCTCCAGGAGTCCTGCGATATGCAGGAAGGTGGACTTGCCCGTGCCCGACGGACCGGTGAGCGCCACGACTTCACCGGCATGAACCACCAGCGAGACATCCTCCAGGACGGGAATCCGCCGGCCGCCCTGCAGGAAGCTCTTGGCGATCGCCTCGGCGCTCAGCACGGTGGTGGTCATAAGCCTACTCGTATCTGAGGATATCGACGGGATCGAGCCGCGCGGCTCTGAGCGCCGGCGGTAGGGTGGCGAGCAGAGTCAGCGCCAGCGCCACCAGAACCACCACCACCACCTCGACCGGATCCACAAGGGCCGGAATCTCGCTCAGGAACCGCACCTCCGGATCCCACAGACGGGCGCCTGTGAGCCGCTCCAGAAAGGCCCGCACGGTGGCGATATGCTCGCAGAAAACGAGTCCCAGCACCACCCCCAGCGCTGTGCCGAAAACCCCAAGACTGCCGCCGGCGATCACGAACACCCGCACCACCGCCGCGCGCGCCAGCCCCATCGTGCGCAGGATCGCGATGTCCCGCGCCTTGTCTTTCACAAGGATGATAAGGCTCGAGACGATGTTGAAGGCGGCCACGAATATGATGAGGGTCAGGATC
>CAZJPA010000075.1:0-12744 GCA_964547755.1 uncultured Sphingomonadales bacterium | reverse complement strand
GGTGGACCTTGAACTGGAACTGGAAACAAATATCCTGAAGAAGACGGACGACCGGCTTGAGAGCACCCTTGATTATTCTGAAATATATCAGCTGGTCAGCAAAGTCATGGCCACACCCGTAAATTTACTCGAGGAAGTGGCCCTTCGCATTGGCCGGGAACTGAAAACCCTTTCTCAGGTCAAATACTATCGTATTCGTGTTTCAAAACTGCATCAGCCCATCGAGGGCGAGATTGACCGGGTCAGCATCGAAACAGACTCAATGGATGACGTTTAAGAGATAATTCCTTCTCCGGTTTACTAAGAAGCAATTTTAAATTAAATTTGCTTCACCTTCAAAGGGTCGCGTGGCCGAGTGGCTAGGCAGAGGTCTGCAAAACCTCCTACAGCGGTTCGAATCCGCTCGCGACCTCAAGATATCCCGCAGGTGAAAAACCATGCGGGATTTTTTTTGCCTCTCACAATCCTTTATTTCCTGCACGACACCCCTCCCGGATCTTTCCTTTTCTATGTGGAGCAGATATAAAAAAGAAAGGCTGCTCTTTTGGAGCAGCCTTTCCCATGAATCATCTCAACTACTATTTTGCTAAGATATATTTCTTGGTCACTGACTGACCATCAATGTTGAATCGGATCATGTACTGTCCTGATGCCCAATCACTCATGTGAATTTGCTCCGTATACTTGCCGGAAATGGTAGTATGAACTTCATACATTTTTCTTCCAAGCATATCGAAGACAGTCATGTCCATATCGGCTTCTTTACCAATTTCGATCTCTACATTGATGGTATTGTTGGTCGGATTCGGGAAGAGGTTGATTCCTTCATCCAAATCCTGAACCGTAATACCTGTTGAGTATCTGGCCGGTACAAAGAAGCTGAAGAGATAGTTACATCCGGCAGCATCAGCTACTGTCAGGACATATGTACCTGTATACAATCCGCTTATGTCTTCGGTAGTTGCACCGTTTGACCAGCTGTATGTATAAGGAGCCACACCACCTGTAACCGTCACATCGATCGATCCGTCAGCAATGGTAGGTGTAGTTGCCGGTGTAATAATGGCTGTAGCATTAACAGGTTGTGTACTAACGCCAACCGTGAAGCTGGCCGTAGAGTTACAACCGTTCTGATCTGTTACAGTCACATCATAAACTCCTGCTGCCAGATTACTCAGGTCCTCAGTGGTAGCACCATTAGACCAGGTGTAACTATAAGGTGATACTCCACCGTCAATCGTGAGATTGATGGCTCCGTCACTGGAGGTTTCACAAGTAGCTTCTGTCACTTTTCCGGTGATGGCAGGCACTTCATTCACAACGATGATAGTTGTTTCCGTAGCCGTACACTGATTGCTATTCGTAACCGTATAGCTAATCTCGTGTACTCCGGCACCTGCAGCAATCGGCAGGAATTCTCCCAACTGAGACTGGATGATACCGGGTCCGCTCCAATTTCCGCCACTGATATTAGCCGTCAGTACCTGTACCGGCTCGTTCTCACAGAAAGGACCGGCAGCGTCAATGGTAATGGCAGGAGCCGCATAAACCGTAATCAATGTGGAAGCTGTGTCAGCACAACCATTCGCACCGGTAACAGTATAGAATATTTCATGCTGTCCTGCTCCGGCCACACTCGGATTGAATTCTCCGGTCGTACCATTTACAATACCGGGTCCAAACCAGTTGTGGATATTGAAGAACGGAGTAGCTGTCAGGAATATCGGATCGTCATTCTCACAGAAAGGTCCTGCAGAATGTACCGTGATATTCGGTGTAGGCTGTACTTCAATAGAAGTAGTAGCACTGTTGTAGCATCCGTTGGCATCAATTACTTCATACGTAATCACATGAGTACCGACACCGGCAGCAGCAGGATTGAATGTTCCCGCAGCGGCATTTACAATGCCAGGGCCACTCCATGTACCACCGGCCGTTGCAGCCGTCAATGTTTGATTTCCGGCATTCACACACAATGGATCCACTGCAGTAATGCTGGCATCTGGCAACGGATTCACCGTTACTTCAATGGTAGCTGTAGCAACACATGCATTTCCGTCACTTACTGTAACCGTATAAGTGGTTGTCACAGTCGGACTTGCTACCGGATTGGCTACCGTGGTAGAGTTCAACCCTGTAGCGGGAGCCCATGAGTAGCTATAGTTACCGGTTGTGCCACTTGCGGTCGGATTACCACCGATCGTTGTTGACTCACCGATACATATTGCCGTATTGGCTCCGGCATCTACCGTTGGCAACGGCAATACCGTAACAGTCACCATGTCCTCAGAACTGCATCCGTTGGCATCGGTCACTACCACAGTATAAGTGGTCGTCACACTGGGTGAAGCATCCGGATTGGCAGCGGTCGCATCGTTGAGTGATCCGGCAGGTGACCAACTATATGTATAGTTACCGGTCGTTCCACTACCTGTCGGATTACCTCCCAGGGTCGTTGTGCTACCGATACAAAGGTCTCTGTCTGCACCAGCATCAGCCACCGGCAACGGATTCACCGTCACATTAAAGCTGCACAGTGTTTGATTGCCGGCTGCATCCACTGCGGTATAAGTCACAACAGTAGTTCCAACCGGGAATTGTGATCCTGAACTGTGTGTGCTGGTGAAGGATACCACCGCACAGTTATCAGAAGCACTGGGTTCGCTCCAGGTAACCAGCGGATCACAGGTAACGATATCGGCAGGACAATCTGTAATTACTGGAGCCTCATTGTCAAGAACCGTTACGGTGAACACACACTCTGAAGCATTTCCGCTCGTATCTGTTGCTGTATATATCACTGTCGTAGTGCCTACCGGGAACAAGTCACCGGGATTGTAATTGGATGTATCATTGGATGCACCGCAATTATCGAAAGCAAATGGTGGCAACCAGCTGACTACAGCAGCGCACTGACCACTGTCATTCGAAACTGTAATGTCAGATGGGCAATTCACCCAGGTAGGTCCTTCTACGTCAATGACTGTTACATCAAATGAGCAGGTAGAGGTATTGCCTTCCGCATCTGTTGCCTGGTAGACAACGGTGGTCGTACCCACCGGGAAGAGTGAGAGGCTATTCAAACCTGAAATCAGATTCACACTCACACCGGGACAATTGTCTGTTGCAGTCGGCAAACTGTATTGAATAATTGCACCGCAAAGTGCCGTATCATTATTTACAACGATGTCACCCGGGCAAGTGATAACCGGAGCTTCCATGTCAATCACCATGACGGTAACAAGACAGGTACTTACATTGCCAGAGGCATCCGTTACCGTAAAGGTAACATCAGTCGCACCGACCGGATATACATCACTTGCATCCGATGTGTTGTTGTAATCATTTACAATCGTATAAGCACATGCTTCCGTCACGCCCGGATTGGCAACTTGCACGAATGCTTCACACAAACCGGAGTCGGTTGGTGCGAATATCGTATCCGTACATGCCAGTACAGGAGCAATGGTATCAAGTACCGTAATTGTAAAGCTGCACTGTGCGTCATTTCCATTCACATCCACAGCGGTATAGGTTATGGTCGTAGTTCCAACCGGGAAGTCAGAACCGCTGGCCAAACCGGCTGTCTGCATAATCGTATCAACACCACAGTTATCGGTAGCCGTGGCCATTCCGAAAGTATATGGTGCCGAACAATTGGCTGCATCGGCATAAATGGTCGTATCTCCTTGCGGACAGGTGATAGCAGGTGCCTCATTGTCATTCACAGTAACCGTGAATGAACAGGTGCTTTCATTTCCGCTCGGGTCTGTTACTGTATAGGTAACAGTGGTTGTTCCTTCCGGATAAGTAGCACTGGCATCATTGGTTCCGGTATAGTCATTGACCACCGTGAGGTTGCTGCTTGCCGGTCCATTTCCGATGAGGAAGGTGAAACTTTGACCAGTCGAAGTAATCTCTTCTACTTGGGAAGTAGCCGTAAATGTACCACTGGCTGTCGGATAAGATATTTCGATGTAAACATCCTCATAGAAACAGAAGGAATTTACATACACACTGTTTTGTGCATCTATTTGTATCACATTGTCCGAAATCCAGCTTGACACTGTAGATTGACTTATTGTAAAGGCCGTAGCGTACGGAGTTGAGAAGCAATCATACCAATTTCCACCGTAGTTTCTTCCGATATAACTACCGCCCTCATCGTAGAATGAGGTATACTCCAGATACCAACTATAGTCACCTCTTACGTAAGTAGTTAATGTAGCGTCTCCGGTCGGTGCCGGGAACGGAGTGCTGAATGTCAACACTTCGCAATTATCACCTACCGTTGGCAATGGAACGGTAACCGCTGCTTCACACACACCGGGATCCGTACTTACAACAATATCAGCAGGACAGGTAATCGTAGGCACTTCGTCATCCGTCACAATGACATCAAAACTACATGTCACAGCATTTCCGGCAGCATCGCTCACCTCATACACCTGCGTTGTGGTTCCCACCGGGAATTCCGAACCGTTCGGTAATCCCTGGATGAGCGCCAAGGTAGCACCGCAATTGTCGGTGAATGTAGGTTCACTGTAGATCACAACGGCTCCACAAAGTCCGGCTCCATTCGTTACCGTAATGTTAGACGGACAGGATGTAATGACAGGATCTTCCGTATCATTCACAGTCACTGTGAAGCTGCAAGTTGTCACGTTTCCATTTACATCTGTTACTGTATATGTAACAGTCGTTGTTCCCACAGGGAAGAAGTCACCGGATGCGTGGGTACTGCTTATAGAGGCCACACCACAATTATCAGATGAACTAAACATCCAGGTGGCTACTGCACCACACTGTCCGGGATCATTGCTAAGAGTAATGTCCGCAGGACAATTGGCCACAGGCGCTTCGGTATCATTCACAGTTACATCAAAGCTGCAGGTAGCCACATTTCCATAGATATCCGTCACTGTATAGGTAACCGTTGTCGTTCCCACAGCGAAGAAGTCTCCGGATGCATGTGTACTGCTAATGCTTGCCACACTGCAATTGTCCGTAGCGGAAAAGCTCCAGCTAACAACAGCACCACACTGTCCGGCATCGTTGCTTACACTGATATTGGCCGGGCAAGACGGAACAGGTGCTTCCGTGTCATTCACCGTCACATCAAAGCTGCAAGTCGTTACATTGCCGTTTACATCTGTTACTGTATATGTAACAGTGGTTGTACCAACCGGGAAGAAATCACCGGAGCTATGCGTACTGCTAACTGTAGCAACTGCACAGTTGTCAGAAGAAGTAAATGTCCAGGTAGCTACAGCACCGCATTGACCGGCATCATTACTAAGGGTAATGTCAGCAGGACAATTGGCCACAGGAGCTTCCGTGTCATTTACGGTTACATCAAAGCTGCAGGTCGTGACATTTCCGTAGATATCTGTTACTGTGTAAGTGACAGTCGTAGTACCAACGGGGAAGAAATCTCCCGGATTATGAGTGCTGCTTGTAGAGGCAACACCACAGTTGTCGCTGGAAGAGAAGGTCCAGGTAACCACTGCACCACATTGTCCGGCATCATTGTTCACATTGATGTCGCCCGGGCAATTGGCCACCGGTGCTTCCGTATCATTCACGGTTACATCAAAGCTGCAGGAGGCCGTATTTCCGGCATCATCCGTTACACTGTAGACATTGGTCGTAGTTCCAACCGGGAAGGTGGCACCACTGGGCAGTCCGGAAACCAAGGTAGCCGTGGAATTGTCATTGCTAATTCGAACATTATCAATGTACCATCCGATTGGGGCTCCATTGGGTGCACCACCCACCGTATTGGTCGTGTTGTATCTGAATCTCAGGAAGGTAGCCTGTCCGGCAGGAGCAGCGTTAAACGGAACAGAATAGGTGTTCCATACCGAAGTGCTGCTTGTATTCTGCAATTGACTGGTCAGTGTAGCATCCACTTCCGTCCAGGTTATACCGCCATCCACAGATACTTCCACATATTCCATATCTGACGGGCTGTTCTCATTGTTGATATAGCTGTCAAATGTGAGTGTCGGAGTATTGTCTGACAAGTACAGGGCCGGAGAAACAATGTAACTGTGCTCCAATCCCAGAGAACCATCGTTTGATGTTCCGTAAGAGTTGTTGCCACTGCTGGCCACAGTGTTATAAACGTTCCAGTAATCCACTGCTGAACCGGGCAATGTACCCGTTTTCCATCCCTGATCACCGTTTTCAAAGTCGTAGAAGTATTCGGTAAATGAGCAGTTATCCGTACCGAGAGGTACACTGTAGTCTACTACCGCGCTGCAATTACCCGGATCGTTGGAAACCGTCATATTAGCCGGGCATACGAGATCCGGATTTTCCGTATCATTCACCGTGACCACAAATACACACATGGCGCTGTTTCCAGCAGCATCTTCCACATAATAGCTGACCGTGGTATTGCCAACTGGGAAGTAATCGCCCGGATTATGTGAAGCAATGTACACTACAATACCGCAATTATCAGAAGTATCCGGAACCGTCCATGTGACTACTGCACCACACTGACCCGGGTCTGAACCCTGTACGATATCAGCCGGACAATTCGTGATAACAGGAGCCTCATCATCATTGACCGTTACCGTGAAAGAGCAGGTATTGGTATTTCCATACTGATCCGTAATCATATAAGACTGGGTCGTGGTTCCTACCGGGAATACATCACCGGATGTATATCCTGAACCGTCCGTTTGAACAACAGAGGCAACCAGACAGTTGTCTGAAGGCGACTGAAGTACATAATTAACTTGTGCTCCACATACTCCCGCATCATTGCTTACAACAATATCAGCCGGGCAATTCGTTTGCGGAGGCTCATTGTCAATAACCGTGACCGTAAAGGAGCAGGTAGAGGTATTGCCGTCCATATCCGTAGCCATGTAGGTCACTACATGTGTTCCTACAGCCAGGGTATCTCCTTGCATCGGCCCGGAAACATGGGTGATCCATGGTCCAGGACAGTTGTCCGTCACCGTAGGTTCGGCATAGATTTGTGTGCTGTAACATTTACCCGGATCATTGAAGAATTGCTGATCCGTACAGGTAATCACAGGAGGCTCGGCATCGCGCACACCCACCGTAAAGCTGCACGAGTTGCTGTTACCGGCAGAATCAACTACGATATAGGTGATTACAATCGTGTCTTTCGGGTAAACACCGGATGCATCCTGTGGTGAAACACCATAAGGTGAATCATGCCAGAAGGTATCTACCACACAATTGTCGGCAGTGAAAGGCAGTGCAATTGAAATATTGGCATCACATACACCCGGATCGGTAACCGTATAAACGTCTGAAGGGCAGGTAATGTCGGGTGCCTCATTGTCAATAACCGTCACGGTAAAGCTACATGAATTGGTAAAACCGTAGATATCCGTAACCGTATAAGTAACCGTTGTCACACCCACCGGATAGGTATCACTGGCATCGGACAGACCGTTGTAATCGTTGGTATAGCTGGCTACCATACAATTGTCCCAAACACTTGGGAGGGCGATTATTATAGTGGCTTCACACAGACCCGGATCGTTATTTACTACCACATCCGCAGGACAGGTAATCTCCGGACGCTGTGTATCCGCAATAGTAATAGTTGTAGAACAAGTAGAACTATTGCCGGCCGTATCCGAAGCAAAGAATACGATGGTCGTTGTTCCTACCGGATAGTCACCGCTGGCATCCAATCCGTCTCCGGAAGAAGTCAATGCTCCGCTTGTGGTAAAGTAAGTCGTATCAATTACACAATTTTCAAAGACCGTAGTCAGTGCAGATACATATGCTCCACAACTGTCGGGGTCGTTGTCCTGTGTCACATCCGGAGCACAGGTAAGTGTGGGCGGCTCATTGTCCGTAATGGTCACTGTAAATGAACATGTGGACACATTGCCCCATACATCGGTCACAGTAAAGATTACGGTAGTGACTCCTGCCGGATAGAACCCTGATGCATCGTCTGTTCCCGTATAATCATTTACAATCGTAGCAATCGAACAATTATCCGTAGCCACCGGCAATGTCAGACCTGTGAGTGTATTTCCGCAGACACCGGCAGCCGTAACAGCTGAAATATCCGGAATACAGGAAATAACTGGATTTTCATTGTCCACCACCGTGAAGGTAATGGAGCAGGTATTGGTATTTCCACTGGTATCAATCACCGTATAGGTTATCGTGTATGGTGACGAAGGACCGGCTACCGGGTAAACACCGGAAGCATCCTGCGGACTCACACCATAGGGTGAGTCATGGTAGAAGGTATCCACCATACAATTATCTGATACAACAGGCAATGCCAGGCTAATGGTGGCATAGCACTGCCCCGGATCGTTGTTATAATTTGCCATGGCCGTTGGACAATCAATTTGCGGCTTGATCGTATCCAATACGTTCACCGTAAAGCTGCACATGCTGCTGTTTCCGGAAGAATCGGTCACCGTATAGGTAATTTGGTGCAAACCGGTTTCAAAGAAACTACCGCTGGCCAGGCCGGTACGCTGCGTATCGAGCATGTATTGCGGAATAATGAATTCATGGAAGTAATTGCTTCCTGCTTCTCCCGGATAATCACAGAAATCATCAATGTCATTCGGTACTACAGGGATTAAGCTAATTCCTATAAAACCATCCGCATACCAGGCATTAAATGAATCGAGAGATATGCTGAAGGTATCTGTGAAGAAATTTACACCACATGACGGAGCATTATCTGAAGTAACTCCAAAGTAATATCCGCTTTCCCCATAGACCTTGAATTGCTCATCGAACCAATTAAAGTCCCCTCTTCTGTGCAACACGTATTTTACATCACCAACAACGGTCATCTCCGGATTGGATGAGCGCGTATATACAATTTCAAAATAGGCATCATTCAGGAAGCGTTCGCCTGTTGATCCGCTTCCGGATATGTACCAGTCTACACGGTTGGGAGCGAGTGTATCAAGGTCAATCTGAATGGTGTTGTCCGCTTTCCACGCATTGAAGGTGGCGGCATTCACCCAGATGGATTTTTTGCCGTAGAACTGTACCGAACCCGCATTGTCCGTAACCAATACATCCGTGGTATCCAGATCAAACCCGCCTTCTCCATTGATTTTAAATCTTTCATTGCTGTTATCTACATCCGTCCTGTAATACACATTCAACAAGACGTCTGCCGTGGCATTCGGATAGCTTCCCAGTCCGGTAGCCTCCAGTGTCAAGGGCTGTGCCACATGGCGACCGTCCACAAAGATGTATGAGAAGTTTTTCTTGGGTGAGCGAATGATCACGGTATTGCTGTCGGTATCGAAGTAAATATCATCATGTACTTCATAGATACTCTGATACGAACTATTGTAATTGTCCGTACCTGACACATTTCCATGGAATGCAAGCGGTGGCATGCCGATACTATGGCGTGCACCGGGTGAGGAGATTTGTGCCTGATCGGTAGTTACATAGCTGATCTCCACCGTATCGCAATCGTCATTTGTTGTGATCACATAGCTGAAATAATCCCCGCACATGGTATCTGATGAGTAAATGATCGTATCACCAATGCAGGTCACGGTCGGTACGGTATTGTCCGTCACCGTCACGGTGAAGCTGCAATAGCTGAAATTGGAGGAAGTATCCTGTGCGGTATAAGTAACCGTAGTTGTTCCGATTGGGAATACGGAACCCGGAGCATAGTCCGCTGTCAGCAAGACACCCGGGCAGTTGTCCGTAGCGCTGGGTGCACTCCAGGTGGCCACGGCACCGCAAAGGTTCGGATCGTAAGCCAGTGTAATGTCAGAAGGACAATTGTTGATCACCGGCTGCGCACTGTCAATCACTTCGATTCCGAAGCTACAGGTGGCGGTGTTTCCGCTGGCATCGGTGGCCAGGTACTCTACTGTGTAGTGTCCTACGGCATAGAGATCCGGATTATTATAAGATGTGGTCTGCGTGATGGTCAGCAAGCCCGGACAGTTGTCCGTAAGGGTGCCGTCCGATGTATTGGGCTGGCTCCAGCTAATGATATCGTAGCAGACGGTTTGATCCAGGGTGGACTGGTAAATATCCGGAGGACAGATCAAACCGGGAGATTGCGTATCGACAATCGAAACGACCACCGAACAATTTGCAATATTACCGCCTGTATCGGTAATCGTAAAGGTGATGGTCGTATTGCCCTGCGGCAAAAAGTCCGTGAAGTTGAGTGCCGCATTATTGGATGACTGTCCGTTAAAGTCATTGGTAATGTTATAAGCACAATTATCCGATCCGGTGACAGAAAAGCTTACCACTGCACCGCAGGTATCCGGATCATTGGCTTGTGTAAAGTTTGCTACACAAGAAATAGCCGGTGCTTCGTTGTCATTGACTACCACCACCACGGAAGTGGAACTTGTATTTCCGGAGGTATCCGTAGCAATGAGGGTAACCGTAGTGCTACCGAGCGGATAGGTTCTGATACCCTGGTTATAAGCTCCCGGGGGCAGGTCAAAATTCACATCAAAAACGGTATTGCCGTCATTCACCCCAATCTCACGTACATTGATCGGATCACTGCAATTATCAAGCACAAGAAAATTCAATCCCGATCCTGTGTAAGTACATAGTCCGGCATCCGTACTGAAGGGTCCGGTAGTTGATCCTGAAATTGTTGGCGCGATATTATCCAACACCGTAATTGTAAACTCACATTTTTTGGTATTACCGGCAACATCGGTTGCCACATAGGTTTGGGTGTAAACACCGGCCGTCAGGATTACGTTTTCGACAGCTCCCATGGTGGTGCTGGTGCCCGGGCCGCTTGCCGTGAAAGTGGATATGCCACAATTATCCGTAGCGGTCGGCACCGTCCAGCTGACCGCGGCATTACACAAGGCATCGGCATTAACCGTAATGTCACCCGGACAGGTTCCTCCGAAGTCGGGAGAGATGGTATCCAACACATAAATATTAAAGGTACAGAAGCTCACATTTCCGGCAACGTCTGTAAAGGAGTACTGAATGGGGTACGTGCCGGGCCCTTGCAATGAGGGATTTGAAATACCACCGACTTGGTTTATCGTGATGGTTCCCGGGCAATTGTCGGTGGCCGTGGGATCCGTCCATCCTACTGCAGCAACGCAGCCACTGTTTACATAAAAAGTCAGGTCGGTACATCCGGCCGGGGTCGGAGCCTCCGTATCATTCACCGTAACCGTGAATGAACAGGAATTGGTATTGCCGGCTGTATCGGTTACTACGAAGGTATTGGTTGTGACTCCTACCGGGAAGGCAGACCCGCTGCTCAAACCTGTGGTTTGCACAAGGGATGCTACCGCACAATTGTCATTAGTACCCACAAAATAGTAATAGACAGCACTGCATAGACCCGGATCGTTGCTTAATACTGCGTCCGCCGGACATGAAATAGAAGGCACTTCATCATCCACTATGATCACCGTATGAGAACAGGTGTCGGCATTGCCGGCATCATCGGTCATGATCCAGGCAATGACATTGGTACCTGCACTCAGGGTGATGGTCGGAGTAGCCGTTCCGCTTGACACATTCGTAGCGTAAGTAACGGGCGTTCCCGCAACACCATTATGGGTCACCGTATAAGTAATGTCTCCGTCACAATTTTCAATGTAGGTCACATTATCCATATAATCATAGGTACAATCACCCGTTCCGTCAGCACTGGTATTAAAGGTTTCACTCGGGCCGTTGTTGCAAATAAGTATAGGAGACTCGTTGTCTTCCACGGTCACCTGTACCGAGCAACTTGTCGTATTTCCGGAAGGATCCGAAACCACATAAGTTACGGTAGAGACCCCTTTATTAAAGGTAGCCGAAACCGTAACACCGCTGCCGGCAGCTGGCGTGGCACCTGCACCGGTAACCGACCAGGCGATGGTAGCGGCACAGTCTTCGTTATATTGAAGGTCGGGAAGTGTAATAGATGCCGTACAAAGCGTAGGGTCAGTAGACACGATGGTATCATTGGGGCAGAATGTGATCACCGGTGCGGAAGTATCCAGCACGGTAATGACAAATTGACACTGGCTGGTATTTCCGGATGTGTCGGTAGCCACATAGGTAATGGTTTCGCCCCCCACTACGATTGGAATGAAATCGCCTGAGTTATAGTTGGGAACAAAGGATAGCATCTGGCAAGCATCCGAAGCATTCGGAGCAATCCAGGTGACATGGGCACCACAAGTGTCCGGTTCCTGATAAACCGTAATATCCGTAGGGCAACCCGTAATCTTGGGACTGACCGTATCCAAAACCGCAATGGTAAAGGAGCAGGTATCCTCGTTGGGGTTGCCTCCACCGCTTGTAGTCGCATAAGTGACCGTGTAGTAACCCACATTCAGTGTTCCTCCGCTAACCGGGCCCGCAAGCTGCGTGTAGCTATTCGGAGCACAACCGGATACGGTAGGATTCGGCCATGAGACCAGCGCTGCACAAATGGCCGGAGGGAATGGAGGAAAGACAATGGTGTCGGCATTGACCACGTCACCATTTTGCATGGTAAATGATTCGGGCGTGGCAATGGGGCAGTTAATGGTACACTGCGCCTCCGCTTTCTTCTCATTGGAAAAGAAGAAAAGAGCCACGAATAACAAACCAAGAAGCGATTTGAAAAAACGGTTGTAAAAATCTTTCATAGTAGTTGAATTTAAGAAAGCAATCTCAGGTAAAGCTTCTCTCATGAGTTACTGGTTTTTCGTAAACGAATTTTATGCGAATTCAAAATAAATCTATTTATCTGAACATACAGAT
>CAZJPA010000074.1:0-12781 GCA_964547755.1 uncultured Sphingomonadales bacterium | reverse complement strand
GACGATGAAGGCAGCCAGCACGCCCAAGGGAAGCGAGAGCACCACGACCAGCGCCGAACGCAGGTGGAAGAGGAACAGCCCGCAGACCAGGGCGACGATGGTGAATTCCTCGATCAGCTTTTCATTGAGCGTGGCGACGGCGCGCTTGATCAGCGACGAGCGGTCGTAGGTGGTGACGATCTCGACGCCTTCGGGCAGGCTTTTCCTGATTTCGGCAAGTTTCTCCTTTACACGGTCGATAGTGGCCAGCGCATTCTCGCCGAAGCGCATGATGATCACACCGCCGACCGCCTCGCCCTCGCCATTGAGTTCGCCAATCCCGCGCCTGAGCTCCGGACCGAAGCGCACCTCGGCCACGTCCTTCAGGAGGATCGGCGTACCGTGTTTCGTGACGCCGACCGGAATGTTGCGCAGATCCTCAAGCGAGTCGACGTAACCCGTCGCGCGGATCATGTATTCGGCCTCGGCCATCTCGATGACGCGCCCGCCGGTTTCCTGGTTGCCGCGCCGAATGGCTTGAACGATGGTCTTGAGCGGCAGACCATAGGCACGCAGCCGGTCGGGATCGACGACAACCTGATATTGGCGCTTCATGCCGCCGATGGTGGCAACCTCCGAGACGCCCGGCACGGTCTGCAATTCGTATTTCAGAAACCAATCCTGGATGCTGGTGAGCTCGGAGATGTCGTGCTGCCCCGTTCGATCGACGAGTGCGTACTGGAACACCCATCCGACACCGGTTGCATCGGGACCGAGGGCAGGGCGCGCGCCCTCGGGCAGGGTGGGTGCCACCTGGCTCAGATATTCCAGCACCCGTGACCGTGCCCAATAGAGATCGGTGCCGTCCTCGAAGATCACATAGACGTAAGAATCGTTGAAGAAGGAATAGCCGCGCACCGTCACCGCACCGGGCACGCTCAGCATCGCGGTGGTGAGCGGGTAGGTGACCTGATCTTCCACCACCTGCGGGGCCTGGCCCGGATAGGTCGTCTTGATGATGACCTGGACGTCGGAGAGATCCGGGATCGCATCGAGCGGTGTTTGCTTGAGGGCGTAACCGCCGGCGAGCGCCAGCAGGACCGCGAAAACCAGCACCAGAAAGCGGTTCTCGGTAGACCAGCGGATCAGATTGGCGATCATTGTGCGCCTCCTTCGTCCGCTGGGGTTTTGTGTGCTGCTGCGTCATGCCCCGTGTTGGTTGCCGTCTCTGGAGACAGGGGCGGGGTGTGGGCGGCGGTTTCATGGGCGCCGTTTGGAGAATTCCCCGTCATGTCATGTCCGCTCATACCGTCATCATCGGGGCTCATCCGCAAAATGGTGCCGGCGAGGCTGGCTTCCGAATCGATCAGGAACTGCGCGGATGTGACGACGCGCTCGCCTTCCTTCAGTCCTTCCAGAATCTCGACTTTCTCGCCGCTCTCCAGGCCCGAGACGACGCGGGCCGGTCGAAAACGACCTTCGCCGAGCGCCAGGATCACGCGCTCGTTACGGCCTGTGCGGATCAGTGCTTCGCGCGGGATGACGAGGGTATTGGCCTTCGGTGACGTGTGCAGGGTGGCGAAGGCATACATGTCGGGTTTGAGGGCTTCGTCGGGATTGGCGAAGACGAGGCGCACCTTCACTGTCCGGCTCTTCGGATCGACGGTCGGATAGACATAGTCCACCTTTCCGGCGAACCGTCGTCCCGGCAGATAGGGAAGGCGGATCTCGGCCTGATCCCCGGCTTTCAACCAGGGGGCCTGATCCTCGAAGACATCCACCAGCACCCAGATCCGCTTCAGGTCCGCGATGCTCATGATCGTCGTCTTCGGCATGACATACATGCCCTCGGCGACATTGAGCGCGGTGATGTAGCCGTCCTGCGGCGCATAGATCTGGACCCATTCGTCGGGCTTGCGGCGTTTGGCGAGGCGGCGGATCTGGGCGGTGCTCATGCCAAGTGCCCGCAGGCGCTCTTCAGCCGCTTGGACGAGCGTTCCCTGGGCGATGGACAGAGCTTGCAGATACTGGACCTGAGCATCGACGAGATCGGGGGAGTAGAGCTCCAGTAGCAATTGTCCCTTCTTCACATGTTCGCCGGATGCCTTGACATGCAGGCGTTCGATCCAACCCGGCGCGCGCACATGCAGATGACTGAGCAGATTCTCGTCGGGCGTCACCATGCCGACGCTTTCGATGCGGCGGTGGAAGGTGACCCGCTCGGCCACACCGGTGCGCACGCCGAGATTCTGGACCACCACGGGATCGATCTTCACGGTCGTCTTGTCCGGCGGCTCCTCGCCTTCGTAGACGGGGATCAGGTCCATGCCCATCGGCGACTTGCCGGGCTTGTCGCTCCGATAGTTCGGGTTCATCGGTGCGACCCAGTAAAGGATTTTCCGCTCGGAAGTGGCCTTGTCGGCCTTGTCCGCTTGCATGCTGCGCGCGAACAGATATCCGCCGGCTCCACCTACGGCGACGAGCAGGACGGCCAGGACGAGATTGCGGGTTTTCATCAGGCGTCTCCTTCCAGGAACAGCAGTTCGGCCTGGGTCTTGGCGCGTTCGACCACCAATCTCAGCGCCGTGGTTTCGGCGTCGAGCTCGGCGAGGCGCGCGCGGATCAGTTCGGCGAAGTCGGTGACGGCTGCGCGATAGGAATTGAGTGCGGCCTCGGTGGTGTCGCCGGCACGCATGGTGACCACCTGTCGATAGAGCTTGACGCGCTCATTGAGACGGTGCCAGTCGGCGGCGGCGCGATCGAGGCGCTTGCGCAGTTCGAGGAGCAGCAGATCCCGATCGAGGCGGGCCGCCGATTCTTCCGCTTTTGCGGCCGCGAGCCGCTTGTCCTGACGCTTGGCCGTGAACAGCGGCAGATCCATGATGACACCTGCGCTGGCGAAATCGCTTCGTCCTCCGCCCCGTGCGCCGTAGCCGACCTCGGCGGTGAAGCCGGGCTTGTACTGCTGACGGGCGATCGCGATATCGGCGCGGCGCGCCTCGATCAACGCATCGACCACGCGCACGGATGGATGCGACTGCAGAGCGCGTCTGATTCCCTCGATCGGGGAGGGGACGGGCAGGACGGGCAACTCGGCAGGCACTGGCCGGGCGGCAAGCTCGGGGCCGATCCAGCGTGCGAGATCCGCCCGCGCGCGTTCGATACGGCGGTCGATCTCGATCAGCCGATCGTCGAGCACCGACAACTCGAAACGGGCGCGCAGCACGTCCTCGCTTGATCCCTTGCCGGCGGCGAAGATGCCGCTCGCCACCGTTTCCAGCTCGGCGACGGCCTTACGGCTCTCCTCGACGAAGCGGCGGGCATGGGTCCAGAAATAAAGATCGAACCAGCTCTGTCGGATCGCCAGCACGAGCTGTCGGCGGGCCAGCGCCATGCGTGCCCGGTCGGCCTTGGCCTCCGCTTCCCGTCGCAGTCGGCTGTAATGGAGTGTGCGCCCACGTGGGAAAGCCTGCGAGAGCGCCACCTGGATCTGGGTCATCGGCACCTCGCCGAAACGGAAGCTGTCCACCGGGAAATTCTGCAGCCGGAAGCGCAGCTTCGGATCGGGAAGCTGGGCGTCGGCGATCGCAGCTTCCTGTTTGCCGGCGGCGCGTCGGGCAAAGCGCAGGATGCTGGGATCGTCCGCATCGAGGCCCGCCCGCACCGCCTCCTCCAGAGACAGGGGGGACTGTCTGCCTTCCGTCTGGAAGCCGGACGAAGCCGATGCATCCACCGGTGTCGCTGGTTCCATCGACCATGCCAGGCCGAGAGAAGACAACGCCATCCAGAGGGCAGCGACACCAGCCGTGGCAGGCCGGCAGAGGCGGGCGGTGCGGGGGACTCTCATGGTGGCGATCCTCACCTGTTGTTGGGTTGTGGATACGTGGTTGCACCTCGTCCTAGAACCAGAAGCGGATACCGGTGACGAAGGATAGGCGTCCCGGATCCTCGCCGTCGGCTCGCAGGAACTTGGCGGTCCGTCCGGTGGCCCGGCTCCAGGAAAGGCCGACATAAGGCGCGATGGTGCGGCGGAATTCGTAGCGCAGGCGCCCTTCAAGCTGTGCACTCGACAGCCCGCTGCCGGTGCGCAGTTCGGGGATGTTCTGCGCCGAGAGATTGACCTCGATACGCGGCTGGAAGATCAGGCGCTGGGTCAACAGCAGCTCGTATTCGGCCTCGATACGCGCCGTGACGTCGCCCTTGTCGCTGATGAAGGCGGCCGCCTCGATCTCGAACCAATAAGGGGCGAGACCTTGGAAGCCGAGGACACCATAGGTGCGCTTGGGACCGGCGGCGAAATCCTGGCGGATTCCCGCTTGAAAGTCGAAGAAGGGAGAGATGGCGCGCGAATAGAGCGCCTGGATCTCGCCTTCATCGAGCTGCCCCTCGTCGCCGAGATAGAGCCCTTCGGTCTTTAGCCACAAGCGGTCGGTGTCGCTGCCGATCCAGCCCTGAATGTCCCACAGCATGGCGGGATCGCCTTCACCGGTCTGGTATTCCAGGCGGTCGCCGATCACCAACCAGTTCGTATGCCCGCCCATCTCCTTGCGCAGCGCCGCGCGGGCGCGTGCCATGGCGTCCTTGCCGAAGACCTCATCGGGCGTCTGCGGCGCTTCCTGCGTCTCCTGCGATTGCTGTGCCTGACCCGTTTCCTGCTGCGCTTCTTGCGCATGAGCCTGCCCGACGGATGAGCCAAGGGTGACTGCGCCCGCAAGCAATGTAATGGACAGAAGGAATGTCGTCTTCATCTGTGCGTTCCTCACCTCAAGCCTTCCTGCGCACCGAAACGACGCGGAACATCCCGGCCGCCATGTGGTAGAGAAGGTGGCAGTGGAATGCCCAGTCGCCCGCCTCGTCGGCCGTCACGTCGAAGGAAAGGATCTCTCCCGGCTTGACGATGACGGTGTGCTTGCGCGGCTGGCGGGGGTGATGGCCGTTCACCAGTTCGAAGAACATCCCGTGCAGGTGAATGGGGTGTGGCATCATCGTGTCGTTGACGAGGGTGAGCCGCACCCGTTCGCCGTAATGCAGCACGATCGGCTCGGCGCCTTCGGAGAACTTCCGGCCGTCGAAGGACCACATGTAGCGCTCCATGTTTCCGGTCAGATGCAGGAAGATCTCGCGCTCCGGTTCGCGACGGTCCTTCGTCGGTTCCACGCTCTTCAGATCGCGATAGGTCAGCACGCGGTGTCCGACGTTCTCCAGGCCGGTTCCCGGTTCTCCCAACCGGTTCACAGGGTTGCGCGCGATGTTGACGACGCCGACACCCTTCGGATGGTCGTGACGCACGGGACCTGCCGTCGGCATACCCATTTCCATGTCGGAGGCGCCGTCATGCATGGCCATCCCGGAATGATCGGACATCCCGTGCTGCCCGTGATGGGCGGACATTCCGCCGTCCTTTTCGGCAGGCATGGCATGCGCCGTCTTCATGCCGTCCATCTTCATGCCGTCCATCTTCATGCCGGACATGTCATGCATGTCGCCCATGCCCATGTCCTTCATGCCGAGCAGCGGTCGCGGGCGCAGCGGCGGAACCTCAGCCTCCATGCCCGGACGCGGGGCCAGGGTCGCGCGGACGAGACCGGAGCGGTCGATCGATTCGGCGACGATCGCAAAGGCACGGTCTGCACGCGGGGTGACGATCACGTCATAGGTTTCGGCGACGCCGATCTGGAATTCATCGACGGTAACGGGCTCGACATTCTGCCCGTCGGCCTGAACCACTGTCATGGGCAGGCTGGGAATCCGGAAATTGAAGATCGTCATGGCGGCGGCGTTGATGATGCGCAGGCGCACCCGTTCGCCGGGGCGGAAGAGGGCGGTCCAGTTGTCCGCCAGGCCATGACCATTGATCAGATAGCGATAGGTGTGGCCGGTGACGTCGGCAAGATCGGTGGGATCCATGCGCATCCGCCCCCACATCAGCCGTTCGGCGATGGTGTCGCCCAACCCGCGTTGTTTCATGTCGCGGAAGAAGTCGGCAATGGTGCGCTTCTGGAAATTGTCGCCGTCGCTGTTCTTCTTCAGCTTGGCGAACACCCATTCGGGCGACAGGAAAGTCCAGTCCGACAGCACAAGGACGTATTCCCTGTCATAGGCGATCGGATCAGGCCCCGCCGGATCGATGATCAGCGGCCCATAATGGCCGAGCTGTTCCTGAAAGCCCGAATGGCTGTGGTACCAGTAGGTGCCGGTCTGCCGGACGCGGAAGCGGTAGGTGAAGGTCTCACCGGGTGCGATCCCGGGAAAGGCGACACCCGGCACGCCGTCCATGGTCGGCGGCACCAGAATGCCGTGCCAGTGGATGGACGTGGTCTCATCCAGGCGATTGGTGACATGAAGCGTCACTTCCTCGCCCTCGCGCCAGCGCAGGAGGGGTGCCGGTAGCTGGCCGTTGATCGTGACGGCCTCACCGCGCCGGCCCTCGATCGCAACCGGCGTGCGGGCGATTTCCAGTCGGTATTCATTGCCCGAAAGCGGTCGGATACCCCGCATTGCGACACGGGGATCGGCCAGGGCGCTGCGGGCCCAGCCCGGGATCAGGGCGCTGGCGGCCAACGCTGCGCCGGCCCCCAGAAAGTTTCGTCTCGTATACATCGTTGAAGGGTCTCTTCCTGCCTGTTTTTTTCCGCACAAACCGTCGAGGTGTCACACGGTTCGTCGCACGAAGCGCACGCATGCGCAGCGCGACGGTCGGTTCAGCCTGTCCGGTTCGTCGTGCGAGGAGGAGGCAAGGGAACCTCTTTGAGTGCGGATGAGGGAATGAAACCGCTCCAGGATACGCCTGTCGCGTGATCGGTAGGGGAAAAAGCCGCAGCCGGGCTTGTTGCTGCGATCCCCGCAAGCCCCACGCAACAGCCGGTGAGCCCCGCAGATGGACAACACGCCGGCATGATCGGCGGCAATGACATGGGGCTCCCACCATCGGCCGTCATGCATGACGGGACAACGGCTGCTCGGACCTGTGTGTCGGAAGATAAAGGATGACACACATCACGGTCTTGTGGTGGCAACATGGCGTGTCCCGGCGCCAGAGCGGTTGACAAGGCAGGCGTACTCGGCATGAAAAAACCCGTGGCGAGCCACAGGATGCCAAGCAACATCACCCACCTGTTTTTGAACCGGTCAGGCATGCGTTCTCCGCTCCATGAGCGCCGATGATGGCACATACCCTATCTGGGTATTTTGGGGCTGTCAAGCCAAAAGCGACGGCGATCATGGAAAAGGATGTATCCGCCATTCGGATCACCGGATCACCGCACCATGCCGGCGCGCCTTCTCGAACTGGAGACTCAAGGATTGCGGCCCTCTGAGCGCAGGCTTGTGATGAAAACGGGTGGCGTCTGGTGGCAGACGGGGCGGATGAGTGAGCTGCGAGAAGACGTGCAGAACGGCCGCGCCATGGAGCCGGATCAGGGCATTGCCGAGACAGCGGTGCGGTCCGGCACCCAGCGAGAGATGCGGATTCGGTCGCCGCTTGGGATCGAATCGGCCGGGTTCGGCGAATACCTGGCCATCGCGATTGGCGATCGCGACGAGTCCGATCACCGCGGCGCCGCGGGGAATGGCGACACCGTCCAGCACGCTGTCTTCGACGGTCACGCGCGCGATCATCGGCACTGATCCGTCGCATCTCAGGCTCTCCTCGAGAAAGCCGGCAATGCCTTCGGGATGCGTGCGCAGATCCGCGCGGCGGCCTTCTTCTTCCAGCAGGCGGTGGACGAGGGCGGCCAGGAAGGTGGGGCCCGTCTCCATGCCATTGACGAGCAGCAGCAGGCATTGGGCGGTGAGTTCGTCCGAGTCGGCGATCGCACCGTCTTCTTCGGCGGCGAGCAGGGCGTCGTAGAGGTCACCATCGTCCTTCGCCCGGTCCCTTCGATTGTGGCGGCGTCGGCGTTCGCGTTCCTCGGCAAGGAAGGCGCCGAACTGCGCAAAGGCGTCGCGCGCCAGGGTCTTGTCTTCCTCGCTCTGACCGAAACGCATGATCTGTGCGGCCAGGATGTGCGACCATCGGTGCAGCTTCTGCAGGGGCGCAGCCTGCCAGCCCATCACCCGGCGGGTCGTCTCCAGAATCATCGGCTCGGCGATTTCCTGCACGAACTCCAGGCATTCTCCGGCCCTTTCAGCGGCTTGCAGCTTCTGCTCCAGCCACCCGGCCGTATCCTGCGCCAGCGCCTTCAAGCGTCGGCGGGTGAAGAAGGGGGCGATGATGCGACGCAGCCGGGTATGTTCGGGCGGGTCCTGCAACACCAGAGATGCCCGGATGGCCCGGTCGATCTCCGGGACTTCTGCTGCACGGAAACGCGCATCCAGACGGCCCGGATCGATGGAGGTCGATGCGCTGGAAGCCAATGCCTTGACCGCCGCATGGGATCGCGCCACCCACAGTCCGTGATCCAGGGGGAAGACGGGCGGCATTTCCGCATGCAGAGCGCTGGCGAGCGCGCAGACGGCCTTCTCCTGTCGGTCGCCGCCCGCGAGAAAGTCCCGCGTGCGGGCGATCAGACCGTGAGATACGGCGTAGCCCGGGTCGATCATGGCCGTTCCGGCAGGCTGCCCAGCATGAATTCTCCGATCGGCATTTCCGCGGCAGGCGGCGCGCCCGTCACCCGTCTCACCAGCTCGCTGTCGCCGAGGCCGAGCCCGCAGGGCGCCAGTCCCGTCACCGTCGCGGCAAGATAGAAGGCGTGGTAGAGGACGCCGGCGTGCTTGAGGGCGACCGCCCAGGCCATGCCGCGGTATTTCCAGCTCAGCCGGCGCATCCGCGCGGTCAGCGTCAGCAGCACCTGTGGACGCACGGTTTGCGCCGCCGAATGCCAGGCGGTCGTCACAAGTGCCTCGATCAGGCGATCATCGCGCGAGATGCGTTCGAGGCGATGATGCTCGGGATCATAGTGGTAGATGGCGCGCTCAAGCCCCGCACAGTGATTCACGGTGACGTAGATTTCGGTCTCATAGGCCGCACCGCCACATGGCCAGGGGCGCCGGCTTGCCTCGTAGAAAAGCTCGTTCTCGGGATCCGGCGGCACGCGCGCGATCATCCGGGCACTGCGGAAGAGAAAGGCACCCAAGGCATCGCGGTCCATCGGGGTTGCCCCGTAGCTGCGCACGGACCGTCGCGCCTCCACCACCGCCTGATGGGGAGGATCACCCTGGCAGGCGGCTGCGACATCGATGCGCGGCAGGCTGATGATGTCTTCGTCACGGCTTGCCATCGCCGGCTTGACGGCGGGCAGCGGCGCGACGACCCCTTTGCCGGGGAAGCTCGCGCCCACGGGATGGTCGTGCCCGCCGACGCGGCTGCGTCGTGCATGCAGCAGATCATGGAAGTCCCAGAATCTGAGATCGGGGTCGGTGTCTTCCGGCAGCAGGCCGTCGTCATCGACCGGTCCGGCGAACGAACAGGCCACAAGCCAGGAAGCCAGCTGCTGCGCTGCCGGATCGGCGATCGACCCCATCGGTACCGGTGTGCCCATCAGCCGGGAGACGAAGGCGGCGGCATCCGGGCAGGACAGGCGGATCCGCCAGGCGCTCAGCGGCGATTCGAGAACCGCTTCCCCGCCATGGCGCGCAATGAAGGCGAAGCGCGACAGGCGCAAGGACTCATCCGCCGGAATCGCGGGAAGCTCATGACCTCCCGGCGAGAGGGCAATCGTCATTCTCTCGCGCACGGCGAAGTCGGCCACGCCTTTCGCAATGACCTCGCTGACCAGCGCACGCCGGCGCAGCATGTCGAAAAGATAGAGGGCATGGGCCACCGATGTGCCGTCGGCGCCTTGCGTGACGGCGGTCTGCAACAATCCATCCTCGTCAGATCCCTGCTCCAGCGCTCCCAGAGCCTGCGCGACGGGAAGCGTGGAGCTGGCAAGCGGAAAGGAGTCTTCGCCCTGTTGCAGGACGATCTGCCACATGTTCCTGTCGTCCGCCGTCTGTTCGGCGTGCAGCCCGAAACCGGGGCGCAGACGCCAGAAGCGGCGGACTCCGTCATTCGCGGGTTCATTCATGACCATATCCTGCTCCTCGTTTCGCGCGGCGTCGTTGCGCTGGTCACCCGCACCATCACATCAGATGAACATGGCGATCGGGTTGAGGTCCTCTTCGCGCCCAGACTGGTTCAGCCAGCCCAGTTCGACCGGAACCTCATAGAGCCGTCCCGGTGCGAAACGGGCCCAGAAATGGCGCATGCCGGGTACGATCACCTTGACCACGGGAAGGCCGATATCGGGCCGCGTCTGGTCCAGCACCAGCATCTCCATGCCGCGTTCCTCGACGAGGCGCTGCGCGTAGCGCACCTCGTCCGCGATGTCGTCGCAGGCAAGCTCCGGGAAATCTCCGGCTCCGCGCGCAGGCAGATCGGCAGCGGGCGAAAGATAGGGATGGTCGGCCATGCGCGCCGTCTTCCACCAGCGGACCGAATCGGGATCGGGAAAGCCGTATTCGCCGCTGCCGTCCGCCGGCATATGGAGAACCGCAGGTAGGAACTGGCACATCTCGGTCAGTGCGCGGGTCAGCGCGATCCGTGCGTCGAAATGGGCACCGAAGGCAAAGACGATGTCTTGGGTGGGCTTGTCGGTGCGCCAGGTGACGGCCGCAAATACCGGGATGCCGAAATCGTGGGTGATGTCGATGACGTGAAAGTCGCGCCCGTGGCGATGAAGAAAGGGGGCGAGCCGCTGCGTGTAATCGAGTCCGAAGGAAGCGATATCGACCTTCGGACGCGGCACGCGATTGTACCACCACACCGCCACCGCATCGCGCTCGACGAGTTCCATGAAGCCCTGCAGGATCGCTTCCTCGATGGTGTTGCCGGCCGCGCAGCCATTGGAATCGCCGGTGCAGAAGCGGCCGCCTTCCGGGTGCGAGAAATAGAGAAGGCTCGTCGGCAGATGGCGGAAATGCCCGGCGGTCATCGACCAGACGGGTGACCAGTCGATCTCGGCCTCTTCGTCGAAGGGATCGGGCACATACTGAAAGGACGAACCGCGCGCACGCCAGGCTGCGCGCTCTGCATACTGGCGGGCGCTGAACAGCATGCATGTACGCGGGTCGATGACGTCATCGGCCGTGAAATCGACAAAGCGCGCGCGCCGGCGCGGTTCCTCGCCGGTGAAGACGCCGCAATAGCGTTCGAGCGCTTCCGCCAGACCGCTGGCGCGGGCCTGCGCATCGCTCATGCCCTTGCCGGCGCTTTTCGATCGCAGGCCGGCCTTCAGTCCGGCCAGACCCGGCTGGTTCATCGCGAGATTGTGGCCGGCGATATAGTTGTGGATCGGCAGTGGCAGATCACCGGGCGCATCCTGCCCGGCATCCGAAGGCTGTGCGTTCCCGGTCACGGTGGAGATGAGCCCCTCTCCGGCAGCCTGTGCGAAGGCGGATCGGCCGTCGTCGACGCGCGCAAGGAAGGTGACGGCGCCGGTAAACGGGCTGACATGATGGCGATAGCGTCGCCAGGTATCTTCCGGGTCGCGGTTGCGGTGACCGCCGTCGGCGGTAAACCGCTTGGCTGTCGGGCGCAGCCGGATCGGCCGGGGGGAAAGCGTCTTGCGCCCGCCGTCACCGCACAGCGGACATTGCGGCCGGCGGACGAGGTGATGCACCTGACGGCTTCCGTCGGCGCAATCGATCGTCGTCAGGTGCGCGCATGTGTCGCTTTCTGTCGCCTCGCCATCCGCAGGCTCGGCCAGCCGGGTTGCGATCTCTCCCATGCACAGGGCAAGGCTCTCCACCGTCCATCCACGCGCGGGTGCAAGCGGCAACCGGCGGCCGAGGCTGCGGGCCACATGGCTTTCCACCTCGCGGTTGCCTGCGAGCCGTTGGGCAAGGCACTGCCAGCAGCCGGCCGGCACGTCTTCCCGTCTGGCGAAGAAGGGGCCGATCCAGATCACGGTGCCGAGCGGGCGCGCCAGCAGCCAGGGGCGCTTCAAGGCGTGCAGCCGCTGCGCCAATGGTACCAGCTTGGGACGCAGATAGTCGTCCGTCAGCACGACGAGGGGTCGTGTCGATGGCGCGATGGTCGCATTCGCGTTGATGATTTGTGGCACAAGGCCGCTTGCCCGTGCCGCGTCAAGGATCGGTGCGGACGGGATGTTGCCGATCGGTAGGATCTCGACCGCGATCCGCTCTGCCGGCGGGCGCGGCGGTGATGGGATCCGCGGTCGGTCGGCAAGCGGGGCAAGGCCGGCCAGAAACAGCTCTGCCGCCGTGGGCGGCGTTTCGGCGCGCTCCACATAGCCCCTGGCGCACAGCTCCTCGCAGGCGAAATAGCCTTCGGCCGCGGACATTCCTCGGGCGACGAGGCGCCCGACGATCGCATCGAGATCGTCCGCGCCGGTTTCCTGCCAGGCTTCGACGAAGCGACGTGTCCGCACCTGGGTGATGACCCGGTATTCGCGTTCGCTGAACAGGTAGAGGGCGTCATTCGGGACGGGAATGAGTTGCCAGCGCGGATGCGCGCGGATGCGTTCGCTTGCGGTCATGACATCTCCGGGGAAAGGAAGGCAACAGGACCGAATGGCGGCCCGACCGATTGCAGCCGGACCGCCACCGGATCATTTGGCGCTACGTGATCTAAGATGGGTACCGAAGTGCGACCTACAGGCAGCCGTTGGTGCCAATGGTGCCAAAGCAGCCAATGCCGTTCGATCCCAGGGTGCCGGCGCATCCGCCACCGGCCATGGTTTCGAGCGCCTCATCGGTCAGTTCTTCCGACGGTTTCGGCGGCACGAGGACGACGATCTCGTTCTCGCCAGCCCTCTTCCACGGTGACGCAACGGTTGGTTTTCTGCACGCTGCGCAGCAC
>CAZJPA010000073.1:0-12810 GCA_964547755.1 uncultured Sphingomonadales bacterium | reverse complement strand
GTCCCGATAAACAGGATCGCCGACAGAAGAGCAAGCCGGGGCATTCCCGGCAGGAGCCGCACGCGGCCCCCGCGCGTCGCCCCCTGCCGGGAATGCCATCGATGTCGCGGGCATGGACAGGCCATCCCGTCTTGTCCTTCCTGCGCCCTGCCAGCCAGGACCAGCGACTCTAGAAACGAGCGCCCAGCCCCGCGAAGCCACCAATACCAGGTGTGTTGAAGCCCAGCACATCCTGATAGGCGCTGTCGAAGAGATTTTCGACGCGGACCGTCAGCCACAACGGACCGATGAGGCGGTAGTTCAGGCTTGCACTCGCCAGCCAGTAGCTGGCCAGACGCACCCGCGCGGCCGGAAACCGTGAAAAATCGAAATCGCGTTGGCGGCCGTTGTAGGTGACGTCGAGGTTGAAAAGCCCCCGCTCGCCCTCAAAGCGCCAGCTGGCGCCGGCACCGGCGCGGTGCTTCGGCCGACGGACTTCCCGGGCCCCATCCGGCTCCTTGGCGTCCACGAAGCTGTAATAGCCTCGCACTGTCCAAGCTGCCGAAGGATGGGCAACCACGTCGAATTCGAATCCATTGCGCGTGGAACGCCCAGGCTGATTGATCGCTGTTGCGGTGAAGGTCGCAAAATCGAAGCTGGTGGTGATTTCATCCTTCAGGATGCCATGGAAACCCACCAGATTCACGATAAGTCCGGGCATGGGCGTAATCTTGAGACCCACATCGAAGCCACGCCCGCGTTCGGGTTTCAGATCCGGATTGCCGATGAAACTCCCGGGGAAGAAACCGAAGCGCTCAAAAAAGGTGGGATCGGCATTCCCGTTGCCGACATTGCCGGTCAGCGCGAGTGCCTGCGTGATCCGCACCAGGCCTGACATCCGCCAGGTGTCCGCATTGCGAAAGAGGCGGTTGTCGTCGTGCCGGATAGCGACATCCAGAAACAGCCGATCAAAGACGCCGAGGTGATACTCCCCGACTATGGCGATCTGCCGGTCGTGCTGGCGTTGGTTTTGGGGGGCGTCCGCTGTGGCGCCGCGCACGCGGAAGCGGAAGCGTTCGTATTCCACCGCACCGGTGATCCGGTGGTCGATCGCAGCAGTCGAGAAGCGGGCCACCGTCTGATAGGTGAATTTGGTGCGGGTGCCGGCAAAGCGGCCGCTGAACGCTCCATCGGCAAAATTGCGTGTGGCGGTATCGGTGACATCAAAGGCCGCAAGATGCGTCCACCGCCCATCGAACAGCGACAGCCGCGTATCGGCCCGGCCGTAGAAAGCGGTAAACCGCCGGCGGTTGTTGGCATCCACGACTTGGCCGGTGAAGAAATCCTGGTCGTCAAATTCGGACCGGGCACCGACGAAGCGGCCAACGAGGCCGACCGTGAGCTGGTCGGAGGCTGCTGCTTCGAGCCGCCCATGGAGTGTGATATTGCGATAGCCGTCGCGCTCGGGACCGGTCGGCGAGGCAGAGACGCCGTCGGTGCGATAGAAGGCGGTGGTCAACGCCGCGGCGGTTGTATCCGTGCGCAATCCGATAAAGCCTTCGCTGCGCAGCGTGCCGAAACTGCCGCCTTCAGCGCGCAACGCGAATTCCTGCTCCTTCTCCGGCAAGCGGGAGACGAGTTGGATCACGCCACCCAAGGCCTCGCTGCCATAAAGCGCGCTGGTCGCCCCCCGCACGAGTTCCACCCGGGCAAGGCCGGCGGTCAGGACATCGGCAAAATCGAGCTCGAAGCCGCTGACCGGGTCATTCATCTCGATGCCATCGAGCAGAACAAGCGTGTGGTTGGCTTCCGCTCCGCGAATCCGAATCTGAGTGAGGCCGCCGACAGGCCCGGTGCGGCTGACGGCGAGTCCAGGCAGATCGCGCAGCACGAAGGACAGCTGCGGCACATCGCGCGCTTGAAGCCAGTCCTGATCAAGGACACTCACCGTAATCCCGATGCGGTTTTGGGCAAGGGGAGAGCGGGTTCCCGTCACCAGAATTTCCTCAAGCGGCTGCAAGGAGTCCGCCTCGTTGCCCTTTTTGTCAGAATCTTCGGACGCCAGCGTGATAGCGCTCGTAAAAAGGCAGCCGCCTGCCACGCTGATGGCGATCAGACGCGTTGCGTGCAAAACGAGAGTGTTTTTCCGATGTGTCACGACTGTTTCTCCCTGATCATGGCTCATCGGCCGCACCCTGTCGGGTGCAGCCGGGTTTCCCTGCGTGAGGAGCATCGGGAGCGACCGAGTCCCTCCCTGCGCTCGGGCAAGACGCCCGGGCGCAAGAGTCCGGACCGATGCGGCCGCCATTGGCTCCTCTTTTTGTCAGGATGTCGCCGTGACGGGTGCGTGTCCGCCCTTCGATGCTGGCCCCGGCATCGAAGACAGGCGACGGGGTGGCAGGTCTCCTGGCTTGCGGGTCACCGATCCGACCACCGCCTTCCCGGAAGGGACCGTCCTCATCGATTCGCGACAGGCGTGGGTCGCGCGGGACGCCTCCAGTGGCATGCTGGTGGGGGATCTCGCCGCTCACAGTTGCGGGCACAGCCGCGGATTTTCACCGCGTTCCCTCTTCGCCGCCTGGCTCACAAAACCAGGCCGGCACCACCGAGACTTGGTCATAACCCGGGGCCGTGAAAGGGGCAAGGGGGGCGATGCTCCTTAAGACGCTACCGGCCGGCGGCGGATGCCAGCCGGAACTCCGCCTCGATACGAAAAGCAACCTCATCGCCCACCGCCGGCTCCCAGCGCGAAAGGGCGAAGGCCGACCGTTTGAGCCGCCCCGTCGCCGAAAAACCGGCCGTAAAGGCACCGGTCAAAGGATTGGGGGCGGCGCCGTTGAATGTGACATCGAGACTCACGGGCGCATCACGCCCCGCGATCGTAAGCCGGCCGTCCACGCGCGCCGTATGGGGCCCGGTGCGCGTGATCCGACTCGCCTCATAGGTGATCACCGGATACCTCTGCGCCTTCAGCAGCCGCCGCACCGCGTCATCGATACCGGCCACACCGGTGGAGAAACTCGCCGCCTCGATCCGAGCCACAAGATGGAACCGTTCTGGATGGGCGGGATCGAGATCCATCTCGGCCGCAAACCGCGCGAACCGCGCCAGCACGCGCGCATATCCCAGATGGGCGACTGCGAGCATGAGAAACCGGTGCTCGGGATCGGTGACATAGTGCCCGGGCCGGATGGCCGCCGGATCGCCCTCAGGCAGATGGGTGAGCACATCAAGACCCGTTACAAGCCGCGCGCAGCCAACCGCCGACGCCGCCGTCAACACAGCCAGTGCAAGCACCACACATTTTGCGCCGGACATGCGCCGGTTGGTTCCATCCTCAACCAGCCGGTTCGACAGTCGTCCTCCCATGGTCATGAGCCCAGGCCCACTCTTCCCAAGTCCTGCAAGGCGAGAACGCTCGGACCTGCGAATGAATTTCACCGCCAAACAGATAACGGGCAACCACCGCTTTCGTGCCGTCCCCCCTGGGCTCAAGGCGCATGATCACCACCACAGCCACCCAGGGCGGGCCTGTTTTGTTTACCCTTCTCCATGCTCAAATGCCACCGCTCACGTCTCCACCACCACAGACCGATACGCCCGCCAAGTGGCAAGCCCCAGAAGCGGAAACACCAGGATCAGCCCCAAGAAGCCGGTCACCATGCCGAAGACCGTCAACATCACGATCAACCACGCCCACAGCAACATCGGCCCGGGATTCTCGCGCACAGCCCGAATGGAAAGGGCGATCGCCGTGAACGCATCGACGTCACGGTCGAACAGCAGCGGCAGCGCAATCACGGTCCCCGCATAGGTGATCAGGGCGAACAGGCCGCCGACAGCGGTGCCCACGATCAGCAATATCCATCCCTCGGCTGTAAAGAAGAGATCATGCACGAAGGTCTCTAACGGTGGCAGCTCCCGATGAACCCCGAAAAACAACGCAAACAACAACAGCGCAATCCGGATCCACACGAAGTGAGCAAACAAGAGCAACGCCGCCAAAAGCCCCACCTGCGTGGGCGCGGCGATGCGCGGCCGAAAGACGGCAGCGATTGAGAGCGGTTCCCCGCGCTCCAACCGCCGCCCCAGCTCGTACAGACCAATCGCCAGAAACGGTCCGAGCAGGAAGAACCCACCGGCCAACGGCAACAGCAGGGCCAACGCATCCTGGTTGATCAGGGTCGCAAGCAAGGCGATGGAAAGCAGCCAGAACACACCCCCCATCGTCAGCGCCGGCATAGGTGCACGCCAAAGGTCACGCCACCCGCCGGCCAACCAGCTCCACGGATCTTCACTCGATATCTTGCGCACACGAAGCCCGGCGGCCGCCACATCGGTGCCGAGCGTGCTGCTGGTCGCATTCATAGCCGTTCTCCTCTTTCCCACCCAAGCGCACCCAAGCGCTTACTCTTTCATTCTAGAGTGAAAGAGAGGCGGTGAGAAGAGGCAGCAAGGAATAAGGCTCAAGGCAAGAAGTGAAGCCGCAGGTGACCCCGTCTTTATTCACCAGCTCTCGACTTTGAGCGCCCTGCCTTGGCTTTGTTTTCGCCGAGCAGCCCCTGGGCGAGCGGGTGTTTTTCCGCCACCAGTGCCTGCAGCCGTGCATCCAGCACATGGGTATAGATCTGGGTTGTCGACAGATCCGCATGGCCCAGCATCTGCTGCAACACACGCAAATCCGCGCCATGCGCGAGCAGATGCGTCGCAAAGGCATGGCGTAGCTTATGGGCGGAAACGGCCCGGGGATCGAGCCCGGCTTCACGGGCCAAACTCTTGAGAATCTCATGGGCGCGCATCCGCCCCAACGGTCGATCGGAAGACCGGCCTGGAAACAGCCAGGGGCTGGAGGAACGCCCTCCTCTTTCGCACGCTTTCCGTAGATCGAGATAATACGCAAGGGCTGTGCGCGCCGCCTCACCAACAGGGATCATCCGCTCGCGTCCGCCCTTGCCTTTGACCAGCAGAAGAGGACGGTCGGGATGAACGGCCGTGCGCTTGAGTGAGAGAACCTCGCTGATCCGCATGCCCGTGGCATAGAGAAGTTCGACGAGGGCGAGATCCCGGGCCGCTTCGAGCTGGGAGGAAAGCGGAGCACCAGCCTGCTCGCGCCGTGCCAACCGGTCGGCAGCGACTTCCAGCAGCCGGCCCACCGCCTTTTCATCCAGAACCACCGGCAAGGGGCGATGAATCCGAGGCGACTCGATCCCCGTCATAGGATTATCCGGGCGCTCGCCTTCTTCCAGCAGAAAAAGGAAGAAGCGCCGCAGGGCGGACAGGCGGCGTGCGACCGTGCTCGCCTTGAGCCCGCGCGCATCAAGGCCGCGCAGATAGCGATGCAGATCGGCGGCCTGTGCTTTCCGGAAGGAGACGCCTGCATGGGCCAGGAAATCCTCCAAATCGCGCCGATAGGCGAGCACGCTGTTGCGTGCCGCCCGCCGCTCGACGACGAAGGCCTCAAGAAAGCGCTCAATCAGCTGCTGATCATCGCCCTTACCCATGGGCGACCTCCTGCCCTCACGGCTGACCGGATGACGAAGGCACCACCGCCCTCCCCACCCGGCGCAGACGAGCCAGCCATTCGCGCACGGCCATCCGTTCGGCGGCATCCGCAAAGCCAAGGCTTGCGAGGGCCGCGACCACGGCACTGCGAGAAGCAAGCGTGTCCCCTTGTTCGGCGAGAAGAAGTGCCGCCAGCGCCCCTTCACCGACATGATGCCGCGTGACGGCCTCACTCATGACCGCCCACAGGCTTGCCGGCGCAGGCCGCAAAGAATGAGGCGGCCCGCCGGCGTTCGCCCTTTCAGCAAGCGACTGAATGGCCAATGCTTCGAACACCCGTGCCGCTTCCCGCCGCCCCAGCGCAGCGAGCAAAATGGCTGCCGCATCCGCCTGCTCAGCCAGAGGAAGCGCCGGCAGCGCACGGAATGCGGAAGCAACACAGCGCATCAGCGCCTTCCGGCTATCGACCTCGGCATCCATAAGAGGAGCAAGCAGAAAGACAAGACCCCGCAAGGCCACATGCGTGTCGGTGGGGCAGGTGCGCTTTGATGTCTGCTCCGCCATCTCCTGCTCCAGGGCCGGATCGTCGTCTTGCGATCCGGCAGCTCCGTCGATCGACGCAGGCGGTGGCAGCATAGCTGCGTTCCACCACTGACGGGCCGTGGCCAGCCGGTCGCTGGCGATGAGCACATCGAGAATGGCCAGAAGACGGTCCCTGTCGCCCGGCTGCGGCGAAAGGGCTGACAGGGGCAAAGCCACGAGCGGCGCAAGGTCCAGGAATTCGTCGCCTGTGAACCGGATGCCGAGCGTCCCGACCCGCTGCATCAGCTCTTCCCCCTCGCTCGCTTCCGCCAGCCATTGGACGACCGCAGCCATGCGTCGAGCAGCGGTGAGTTGCCGCAGCTGCATCGGCGCCGAAGCAGGCGGCGGCGGCCCTTCGATCAGCCCTTGACGGCTTCCGGGTGGAAACGGATAGGCGACAAGGATCTGGGCCAAGGTTGCCACATCAAGAAGATGCGCCTCATAGCCCTTCATCGCTGCAATGATCCGGGCATCCGGTTCCAGTCTGTCGTGACGCAGCAGAGCCGCCAACGTGAGTCCCGAGGCCCGAGTCACGAACGCCACCGGCGGAGACTCACCCACCAGCATGGCGGCCACAGCGGTGACCGTTGGATCGGAAACACGGGCATAGCTGGCCGGCTCGGGCGGCGAGATCGTCGACGAGCCGTTCTCGCGCAGGTCGGCCAGTCTGAGCGCCAAGATCGCCAGAGCATCTTCCCCGAAGATCTCGTTATAAAGGCCGAAGGTCAGATCGAGCTGTGCGCGATCCGCTTCATGGGCCGCACAAAAAAGCAAGATCGGCAGCCACCGGCGTTCATGCGAGCGGGCATCCGCCGCGCGGGCAAGCGCGCAGCCGTCCGCAAACGCCCCCTCCACGAGCTGCGCCTGCACCAAAACATGAAGAATGTCGCCATCCGTCAGGGCCGGATCCCGAAGCGCGCCGAGCGCCACGATCTCGTGACTGCGACCGGCACGCGCCAGCGCCGCAAAGCGGGCCCGCAGCAGGGCAAGAGGATCCTCCCCGGCCTGGGGCGAGGGCGCTGTCGCGGCTATCAAGAGCAGGCGATCCCCCAACTCCACGAGAGGCGCAGGCAGATTCCTCAGATCCAGAGCCGCGGTGAGCGCCGCAAGTCGCGCCCGCGAGAGGCCGGACCACAGATCCTGAGGCGAAACCGGCATATCTTCCGCCTCAAAAGACAAGCCGATCGCCGCAGGATCGGGCTGGCCCAACCCTTCGCTCGCCACTGTGCCGCCCTCTGGCTGCGCGGAAGAATCGCCGGAAAGGGGCGTCTCCTGTTCTCCCACCCCTTGCTCGGGAGCCGCCGAATCTGCGACCGGCGGCAGCGAAATCTCGCTCGGAGGCACGAGCGGACTCAGCAGGATGGGCCGGGCCGGCTCCAACGGCGAGGAAGATGGGGCCGAATGAGGGGAAGATTGCCCGGCCGGCTTGTCACGCACCGCCGGACGCGCTGGCTCGACGCTCTGAGAAGGTGGCGGCTGCTGCGCCGCCACCGGCTGCAGACCAAGCATGCAAACGACACTCAGCCCCGCCGCCCATAGCACAAGACGCCGCAGGCCATCTCGCCCGCCGGGGCGTCGGGACAGATGATTGGAACCATCGCGCTCAATGCGGCAATTGGTCATCGGGTATCGTCTTTTCCACCACCTGCTGTGGAGCGGGAATGTCCCAGAAGTAGAGGAATATCGCGCCTCCCAGCAGCAAAACCACCAGCAACGCCAGTAGGATCGCAAGACTTCGATTGCGCATGGTCGCCGTTCTCCATCCTGTTCCGGAGCCGTGCTCTCCACCCAAGCGACCGATATCTGCCCGCGCTGGGCGGCAGAATTGTGACGCGGGCGAGGACAGGTCCTCCCAGAACACGATATACGCCTATCCACTTCCTTCGTTGCTATAGCCATGCTGGCGGCCGCTCGTCCAGCTGACAGGCCGCGGCCGCCACCGGTGGGTCTTGACCTGAGCGCCGGCACTTCGTCATGAACAGATGTGGGTCCCGCCTCGTGAAGACGGCCGAACGGGCCCGACCCGCCGGTGAAGAGGTGATGCAGGACGAAGCCGACAGTCGCTTGCCCGGTTCCTTGAAGCTCTCCCGTCCGCTCGTGCTGGTCGGCATGATGGGGGCGGGCAAAAGCACTATCGGCCGCAGGCTCGCCAAACGATTGAGCGTGCCCTTTGTGGATGCCGATCGCGAGATCGAGAAGGCGGCGGGTATGCCGATTCCCGATATCTTCGAGACCCTTGGCGAGGAAGCGTTTCGGGATGGGGAGCGGCGCGTTATCCTCCGTCTGCTTTCCGAAGAGGGGGTCCGTGTCATCGCCCTGGGTGGCGGAGCGCTGCAGTCACAAGAGGTGCGGACGGCGATCCGCGAACGCGCAATTGCCATCTGGCTGGATGCGCCGCTCGACATCTTGGTCGAACGCACCTCACGTCGGCGCAGCCGGCCGCTGCTCGAGCGTGGCGACAAACGCGCTATTCTCGCTCGGCTGTTGGCGGAACGTCGCCCTTATTACGCGCAAGCGCCGATTCATATCGAAAGCGACAATGGCCCTCATGCCACCGTCATCGATCGGATTCTCGCCGCCTTGCGCGCTTACCATGGGGGTGCGAGATGACCATAGTCGGTGACCAGGAACAGGTCGGCGTGTCCGCCCGTGTGACCGTGCCCCTTGGCTCGCGCAGCTATGAGATCGTAATCGGCCATGGCCTGATCGCGATGCTCGATCGGCTGTTGCCGGCGGATATTCGCAAGGGGCGGCTCGCCGTGGTGGCCGACGCCCGTGTGGCCGCGCTGTTCGGTCCCGTTCTGCGGGAAGCCCTGGCGCGTCTCGATCGCCCGGCAACCTATCTTGACGTGCCACCCGGCGAAGGATCCAAGAACTTTCGAATGCTGGAACGGATCTGCACAGAGCTGCTGGAGGCGGGAATCGCCCGGGACGATCATGTGTTGGCTTTCGGGGGCGGCATGGTGGGCGATCTGGCGGGACTGGCGGCCGCACTCGTGCGACGCGGCGTGGGCCTTGTCCAGATCCCGACGACTCTGCTCGCCCAAGTGGACAGCGCGGTCGGCGGCAAGACGGCGGTCAATATGCCCGCCGGGAAGAATCTCGTCGGCAGCTTCCATCAGCCGCGGCTCGTCATCTCGGATCTCGATTGTCTTACCACCCTGCCCGCTCGCGAGCGCCGCGCCGGCCTTGCCGAAGTCGCCAAATACGGCCTGATCGCAGACGCCGGATTCTGGGCGTGGCTGACCGATGGCGGATTGAGCGCGATGGACGCAAGGAACAGTCAGGCTCTGCTCCACGGCATCGCCACCTCGTGCAAAATCAAAGCCGGCATCGTCGCCGCGGACGAGCGTGAGGAAAGCGACCGGCGGTTTCTCCTCAATCTCGGTCACAGCTTCGCGCATGCGCTGGAGAAGGCCACGCGTTATGACAGCGCGCGTCTTTTGCATGGTGAAGCGGTGGCGGTGGGGCTGGTGCTGGCCGCAGAGCTGTCGGCAGCACTCGGACACACCGATCCCGCTCTGGCCGAAGAAGTCGCGGCCCCACTGGCGGCCATCGGCCTGCCAACCACAATTGCGCAGGTCTTCGGAGAACATGCGCCGACAGTGACGAGCCTGATGGAAGCCATGGGCCAGGACAAGAAGATCCGTCGGGGGCGGCTGCGTTTTGTCTTGCTCGCGGAACCCGGGCGGGCGTTCGTGACGGCCGAGGTGCCCCCCGAACAGGTTGCCATGGTGCTTGCGAGAAGCGGCGCTCGTCAAGGATGACAGTGAGTCCCGAAAGGCGGCACGATTCGCGATGACGATATCCGGTTCTCAACTCGATCTCACGCTCTCGCTGGGCACGATCGTGGCGTTGCTCGCGCTTTCGGCCTTTTTCTCGGGCTCCGAGACGGCACTGACGGCCGCCAGCCGGGCCTGGATTCACGGCCGCGCGCGCGAAGGCGACAGACGGGCCCGCATTGTCGAACGGCTGATCACGGATCGCGAGCGGCTGATCGGTGCGATCCTGCTTGGCAACAATCTCGTCAATATTCTGGCGTCCGCGTTGGCCACACGCAGTTTCCTGCTGCTCGCGGGCGAGGCGGGAGTAGCCTATGCGACGCTCATGATGACGGCGCTTGTGCTGATCTTTGCCGAAGTCCTGCCCAAATCCTACGCCATTGCGGATCCCAACCGCACGGCTCTCAAGGTCGCTTATCCCATTCTTGCGGTGGTGACGATATTCTCACCCATTGTCGTCTTGATCCAGCGCATCGTGCGCATCACTCTCGCCGTCTTCGGCATTGATCTCAGCAGCCGACGCGAAGTGCTTTCGGTGCATGAAGAGCTCAAGGACGCCATTGATCTCGGCGCGCGTGAGGGTGTCCTGCGCAAATCCTATCGCCATATGCTGGGCTCGATCCTTGATCTCGACGAGATCACCGTCGAGGAGGTCATGATCCATCGCCGCGCCATGACCATGGTCAATCTTGCCGATTCACCTGCGCGGGTCGTGGACACGGTGATCGAAAGCGGCCATACCCGCATTCCTGTTTATGACGGCGAACCGGAGAACATCGTCGGCATTCTTCACGCCAAGGATATCCTGCGCGCGCTGCGCCAGTTGGGAGACCCGGACCGCATCGACATCCGCGGCCTTCTTCACGATCCCTGGTTTGTGCCTGAGACGACGACCCTGCGCGAACAGCTCAATGCCTTTCTCCGACGACGAGCGCATTTCGCGTTGGTGGTCGACGAATACGGGGCATTGCAGGGGCTGGTGACGCTCGAGGACATTTTGGAAGAGATCGTCGGTGACATCCTGGATGAATTCGATGTCGCCGACCAAGGGATCCGTATCCAAGACGACGGCTGGGTGCTTGTGGACGGCACGGTGACGATCCGGGATCTCAACCGCCGCTTCGACTGGAACCTGCCCGACGATGAAGCCGCCACCATCGCCGGACTGCTCATCTACGCCGCCGAGACCATTCCCATCGTCGGCCAGCGTTTCGTCTTTCACGGCTTCGAATTCGAGGTCGTGGGACGCCGGCGCAACCAGATCACTCAGATTCGCATGCGCCCTCTCCCATCTCGATCAGCCGGAGAAAGGGAACGCCTTCCACTTCGGCCCAGGCATACCGGCGAGAAAAGGCTGTCGGGTGATGCTGAGAAGGGGGCCGAACCAAAGGCGGATATAACGTCCAAGCCTTAGACAATCGCGCGCGAGATCAGTTCCTTCATGATCTCGGATGTGCCGCCATAGATACGCTGGACCCGCGCCCCGGTGTAGTGGTGGGCGATTTCGTATTCCATCATATAGCCATAGCCGCCGTGCAGCTGGACGCATTCGTCCACCACGCGGCCTTGCATCTCGGTCAGCCACAGCTTTGCCATCGCAGCCTCGGCGGGGGAGAGCGCGTTCTTCACATGCTTCCTGATGCACTGGTCGACGAAGGCCTGACCGACTTCGATTTCGGTCAGCATCTCGGCCAGTTTGAAGCGCGTGTTCTGGAATTTCGCGATCGGTCGGCCGAAGGCCTTACGCTCTTTCACATAGGCGACCGTGATATCGAACGCCCGCCGCGCCGCAGCCGCAGCCGCCACGGCGATCACGAGGCGCTCTTGGGGCAACTGCTGCATCAGATAGATGAAACCCTGGTTTTCGACGCCGATGCAGTTGGTGATCGGCACCCGTACCTCGTCGAAGAACAGTTCGGAGGTGTCCGACTCCTTCTGCCCCATCTTTTCCAGATTGCGGCCACGGCGGAAACCCGGCCGGTCTGCCTCAACGAGGATGAGACTGATGCCCTGGGCGCCCGCCTTTGGATCGGTTTTCGCGACAACGATCACGATGTCGGCGTTCTGGCCGTTGGAAATGAAGGTCTTCTGACCTGTGATCACATAGTGATCGCCATCGCGCACCGCCGTGGTTTGGACCGCCTGCAGGTCCGAGCCGGTGCCCGGCTCAGTCATCGCGATCGCCCCGATCACCTCGCCGGAGACCATCTTGGGCAGCCATGCCTCTTTCAGCTCCTGCGAGCCGTAGTGCAGAATATAGGGGGCGACGATATCCGAGTGCACGGACAACGCCACCGCCGCCCCGCCATAGGCCATCTCCTCGTCCACGACACAGTTGAAGCGGAAGTCCCCGCCTGGTCCACCGTATTCTTCCGGCAGATCGGGGCACAGCAATCCGGCCTCGCCGCACTTGCGCCAAAAACGCCTGGGACTGGTGCCGGCCTTGCGCCACTCCTCACGATAGGGACGGCATTCCGCCTCTAAAAACTTGCGGACCGAATCGCGGAAGATTTCGTGTTCTTCCTCGTAGATGTCACGTTTGGGCAGCATGATGCGCTACACCTCCTATCCTCCCCCTCTTCGACGTTCATAGGGGGGCTGAGATCCCGGCGGCTGTCAACGACCGGCACCCTACCGGGACCGGCAGTTCTCTGTGTGCACTCCCAATGTGCGCGACATCCAACAAGAGGCAGACACAAGCCTACTGCTGGCATGACAACCAGTGTAGCTTCTCATGCCCATTCGCCTCGCAGCCATGGGACGGAAAATAGCGTCCTGGTAGCTTGGCCAGGAAAACGCACTTCCTGGGGTGGGATGAGGTCTTCCCCAAGCGCTGTTGACGGTGCTTGGCGCAAGACGCTGGCTTTGCCGCCTGCACCAAGCGGATCCAACGGCTCTATTAGCGCCTCCTCACGCTTTTTCATCGAGGACGAGGCCGGAGGCTTGTTGGATTTGGGCGACGATT
>CAZJPA010000072.1:0-12852 GCA_964547755.1 uncultured Sphingomonadales bacterium | reverse complement strand
CGGCGGATGACGAGAGGGGGAGGTGCCGGCGGATGATGAGACGAGAGTGGCGGCAGATGAGGAAGGGGGGTGCCCCCTTTTCTTTCTCATTCTCTTTGGCCATGATGCGGGCTCTTCGGCCATCGCCGAAAGGAATATGCGGGAGGAGAAAAGGAGGGGCCTGTCATGGCATTTGCGATTCTGGTTGCGGCAGCGGTGCTGCTCGCCCTCTTCCTCATTCTCAAATATGTGCGCATCGTTCAACAGGGCCACGCCTACACGGTCGAGCGCTTCGGGCGCTACACGCGCACGCTGGGCCCGGGGCTGCATCTGCTGGTGCCCTTCATCGAGAGCGTGGGTGCGAAGATGAGCCTGAAGGAACAGGTGCTGGACATCCCCAACCAGGAGGTCATCACCCGCGACAACGCCATGGTGGGCATCGATGGCGTCGTTTTCTTCCAGGTTCTGGATCCCGCACGGGCGGCCTATGAGGTCGAGAATCTGGAGCTTGCGATCCTCAATCTGACGATGACGAACATCCGCACCGTCATCGGTTCGATGGATCTCGACGAGATCTTGTCCCAGCGCGACAAGATCAACGCCTCCCTGCTTCAGGTCGTGGACGAGGCGACCATGAACTGGGGCGTCAAGGTCACACGGGTGGAAATCAAGGACATCTCGCCGCCGCGCGATATCGTCGACGCCATGGCCCGCCAGATGAAGGCCGAGCGCGACAAGCGCGCCGCCATTCTCGAAGCCGAGGGTGAGCGCGGCGCCGAGATCTTGCGCGCCGAGGGTGAAAAACAGGCACTCGTGCTCGAGGCCGAGGGCAAGCTCGAGGCCGCCCGGCGCGAGGCGGAGGCCCGCGAGCGCCTGGCCGAAGCCGAGGCCAAGGCCACCCGCATGGTCTCGGAAGCGATTGCAAAAGGCGATCCGCGCGCGATTCAGTATTTCGTGGCCCAAAAATACGTGGAGGCCATCAAGGGATTCGCCGCCAGCCCCAACAGCCGGCTGGTGTTCATGCCGATCGAAGCCTCCAGCGTCATCGGCTCCATCGGCGTGATCAAAGAGCTGTTCGCGGAAACGGCGGAAACGGGGGCCAACCCGCCGCCTGCACCGCGATCCTCGCCACGGCCGCCTGTGCGCGATTGACGAACACACCGGCAGGCACAATCCGGCCGAAGGGAATCCGCAGATGAATCTGGCCGACCTCGTCTTCACCCACTGGATGTGGTGGATTCTGGGAATCCTGCTGCTGATCGGGGAGATCGCGGCTCCGGGCGTCTTTTTCCTGTGGGTGGCGATCGCGAGTGGGATCACGGGCATCCTCGTCTGGCTGATGCCTGCTCTCTCGCCCGAATGGCAAGGGCTTTTCTTCGCGGTGCTCGCGGTCGCCAGCACCGTCACCGGCCGCCGCTATTTCCGCTATCTTGGTGACGAGGGCCGTCCCGCCATGACGCTGAACACCGGCGGCGGCAAGTATGTCGGCCGCATCGTCCTGGTCACCCAGGCGATCCGGATGGGCAAGGGTCGCGTGCGGCTGGGTGACAGCGAGTGGCTGGCCGAAGGGCCCGACGCGCCGGAAGGAGCCGAGGTGCGGATCGTGGGGGCGGATGGGCCGGTGCTGTTCGTGGAGCCGGTAGACGGCTCGCCGCAACAGGAAAGCCGGTGACGCCTTCCCGCTTCCCTCGGCGGCGGGTGCCACGGACAGCGGCGAAAGACCGGGCGCAACCGGCCGCCTCCCAGAGGCGCTCTTTCGGTTTCCCGCAGGACGCCCGGCTCCCGCGTGCGAGGCGGACGAAGGAGGCGGCCGCCGGCCTTCTTCTTGAAGACGGCCTCTTGCTTCTCGAAGACGGCCGGTCAGATATCGAACCGGATGCCCTGGGCAAGCGGCAGATCGCAACCGTAGTTCACGGTGGTCGTCATCCGCCGCATGTAGGCTTTCCAAGCATCGGAACCCGATTCGCGGCCGCCGCCGGTTTCCTTCTCGCCGCCGAAGGCGCCGCCGATCTCCGCGCCCGAGGTGCCGATGTTGACATTGGCGATGCCGCAATCGGAGCCCATGGCTGAGACGAACAGCTCCGCCTCGCGCAGATCCTTCGTGAAGATCGCCGAGGAGAGCCCTTGGGCGGCAGCGTTCTGCAAGGTGATCGCCTCTTCTAGATCCCGGTAGCGGACGACATAGAGGATCGGTGCGAAGGTCTCTTCCAACATGATCCCACGCTGCGCGGGCATTTCGACGATGGCGGGACGCACATAGAAGGCCTCGGGATACTCCGCCGCCAACACACGGCCGCCGCCGAAGACGGCGCCACCGTCCGCGCGCGCCGCGTCCAAGGCGCGTTCCATCGCCTCATAGGCCGCCTCGTCGATCAGCGGGCCGACGAGATGGCCTTCAAGCGGATTGCCGATCGAAATGCTCTCATAGGCTTTCTTGAGGCGCCCGACGAGCGCGTCATAGACCGCCTCGTGGACGATGAGCCGGCGCGTGGTGGTGCAGCGTTGGCCCGCCGTTCCGACCGCGCCGAAGGTGATCGCGCGCACCGCGAGATCGAGATCGGCCGAGGGCGCGACGATGATCGCATTGTTGCCCCCCAGCTCCAGGAGCACACGGCCCATGCGCGCCGCAACCCGCGGCCCCACCGCGCGGCCCATGCGACAGGAGCCCGTGGCCGAGATCAGCGGCAGGCGGCGATCATCGACAAGCCGTTCGCCGATCCCGCGGCCGCCGATCACCACCTCCATCAGGCCGTCGGGTGCCGCGCCGTATTCGGCCAGCGCCCGCGCAAATAGTTGCTGACAGGCGAGCGCGGTCACCGGTGTCTTCTCGGACGGTTTCCAGACCACCGGGTCGCCGCACACGATTGCGATCGCGAAATTCCAGGCCCACACCGCGACGGGAAAATTGAAGGCCGAGATCACGCCGATGGGCCCCAATGGATGCCAGATCTCACGCATCGCATGATAGGGCCGTTCGGAGGCGATGGTCAGGCCATAGAGCTGGCGCGACAGCCCGACGGCGAAATCGCAGATGTCGATCATCTCCTGAACCTCGCCGCGGCCCTCTTCCAGAATCTTGCCGCATTCGATCGTCACCAACCGCCCGAGCGCCTCCTTGTGGGCGCGCAAGACGTTGCCGAAGATGCGGATGAGCTCGCCGCGTCTGGGTGCGGGGACCATGCGCCAGCTTTGAAAGGCGGTGGCGGCCCGAGCGATCTTGGCGTCCAGGCTTTCGGTCGTATCGTCGGGCACATGCGCGAAAACCTGCCCATCGATGGGCGAGCGCACCGGCCGGTCGCCCTTTTGCAGCCCCACGGGATCCAATCCCAAGGCCTCCAGAACCGCTTTCGTCTCCATCACACCATCCTCCCTTTCCACGATTCGCCTTGTCCGCCGCTAGTCGAGCCGGCGGCCCGGCGCGATGGCGCGGGGATCGACCAGAAGCTCGATGAGCCGCGGACCTTCTGCCGCCAGCGCCGCATCCAGAACCCGGTCGCGTTCGGCATCCGCTGCGATCCGCCAGGCGTCCATCCCGAAGCTGCGGGCCAGCGCCACGAAATCAGGGTTCACCAGCTGTGTGCCCGAAACGCGGCCCGGATAGTCCCGCTCCTGATGCATGCGGATCGTGCCATACATGCCGTTGTTGACGACAATGAACAGGACATTGGCCTTATGTGCCACCGCGGTCGCCAATTCGGACGCCGCCATCATGAAGCAACCGTCGCCGGCCACCGCCACCACCGGCCGGTCCGGACAGGTGAGCGCGGCGGCGATCCCGGCCGGCACGCCGTAGCCCATCGCACCCGAGGTCGGCGCGATCTGGGTGCGAAAGCCCCGGTAGACGAAGAAGCGATGGACAAAGGCGGCATAGTTGCCGGCGCCATTGGTCAGGATTGCCTCTTCCGGCAGGCGGCGACGCAGCGCCGCATAGAAATCGGCGATCTGCACCGCCCCCGGGTTCGGGATCGGCGCCCGCCAGGCCAGCTCATCGGCCCGGGCGGATTCGCACCAGGCCGCGCGCCGCCGCGCACCGGTATCATCGAGCGCCGCCGCCAGCGCCGCCGCAAATCGGCCCGGTGCGGCGTTGACTGCGACCTCCGGGCGATAGACTCGCCCCAGCTCCTCGGCCCCGGCATGGACATGAACGAGCTTGACCTCCGGCGTCGGCGGCACGATGCGCCTGTAGCCGTCGGTCGTCATTTCACCCAGCCGCGGTCCGATGGCCACCACGAGATCGGCGTGGCGCAACCGCTCCACGAGCGCTGGATTCGCGCCGATTCCAAGATGCCCGGCATAGGCCGGCGATTCGTTGTCGATGAGCGACTGCGCGCGAAAGCTCGCGGCCACCGGCACGGCCGCCCGCTCGCAAGCACGCATGAAGGCGTGGGCTTCCTCTCGGGTCCACGGCCCGCCGCCGATGAGGACGAGCGGACGCACCGCTTCCGCCAGCAGCCGCGCAATTCCCTCGACCGCCGCGGTCTCGGCTGCGGCCTGCACCGGTGACAGCGGCGGAACGCCGAGGCCGGGCGCGGGTTCGGCCAGGACGTCTTCCGGCAGTGCGAGCGCGACCGGTCCCTGCCGGCCGGCCAAAGCGGTTGCCACCGCACGCGCCAGATATTCGGCCATGCGGGCAGCCTCGGCCGCCTCGCCGACCCATTTGGTGACCTCGCCAAGATAGCGGCGATAGTCGATCTCCTGGAAGGCCTCGCGGTCGCGCATGGCGCGGGCGACCTGACCGATGAGGCAGACAAGCGGTGTCGAGTCCTGAAAGGCCGTATGCAGGCCGACGCTCGCTTGGGTCGCGCCGGGTCCGCGGGTCACCGCCACCACCCCGGGCCGGCCGGTGAGCTTGCCGGCCGCCTCGGCCATATTGGCGGCGGAGGCCTCATGCCGACAGGCGACGAAGGCGATGTCCCGCCGACCGACGAAGGCATCGAGCAGCGCCAGATAGGATTCACCCGGCACGCCGAAGACATGGCGCACGCCGGCCGCGGCGAGAATATCGAGGATCACATCGGCTGCACGGCTATCCGCCTGCACGGGACTTCTCCCGATCTGTGGCCCGGCCGCTCAGCCGGCCAACCGGCTTTCCACTTTCGGCGAATCGGAGCCCGGCCGCCGGGCATAGAAGCAGCCGAAGCGATTCGCGAGAAAGGCATCGAGCGCGATGTCCTCCTGGCGCACGAGGCCGGAATCGGGAATGCGTCCATCGCGCAGCAGATCGAGCACCGCCGTGATCCCGGCCGCGGTCGTGATCTGGATCGCGCTCCAGCGGCGGCCGAAGAGCTCCTGCGCATAGATCTTGTTGGCGTAGGACTCCTGCAAAAAGCGCCCGTCGCGATGGCCCGAGACGGTGACGAAGATCAGCACCACGTCCTGCGTCGTCATCGGGAGCGCATGCTCGAAGATGTCTTTCAGCAGATCCCTGCGCTCGGCCAGGCGCAAATCATGCAGCAGCATCTTCACCAGATCACGATGGCCCGGATAACGCACGGTGCGGTAGTTGAGATATTGCACCTTCCCGGCCAGGGTCTCGGCCAGCGTCCCCAGTCCCCCGGAGGTGTTGAAGGCCTCATAGGTGATGCCATCAAGCGAGAAATGTTCGACCTCTTCGAGCGGCGGCACCTCCTTGAGCTCGCCGCCGACCACCGCCTCGCAGGGATTGCAGTATTCGTTGATCAGTCCGTCGGTGGACCAGGTGAGATTGTATTTGAGCGCGTTCGTCGGATATTTCGGCAGGGCGCCGACGCGCATATGCACGGCATGCAGGGTATCGAAGCGCTTCGCCATGTCGAAGGCGACGATCGAGATGAAGCCGGGCGCCAGCCCGCACTGCGGGATGAAGGCTGTCTTCGCGCCCTCTGCCATCGCCTTGATCGCACGCGTGGAGGCGACGTCTTCCGTCAGATCGAGATAGTGCACGCCCACCTCCTTGGCCGCCGCGCCGATCCCGGGGTTCAGGAAGTAGGGCATTGCGGACAGCACAGCGAAGCGGTCCGTCATCGCCTTCACCAGCTCGCCATGATCGCTCGCATCGACGACACGGGTGTCCACGGGCACGATGTCGGCCAGCCGGGCGAGCGCCTCGGCATCCCTGTCCGCCACCAGGACGGTGTAATCCCCGCTGTGATGCAGTAACGCCGCGATCATCTCCCCGATCTTGCCGGCTCCCAGAAGAAGGATGGGGGTCTTTTCAGCCCTTGTCATGCCTCGCCTTTCTCGTTCTTCACGGCCATCTCTCGCCCCGACGCCTGCTGCCGGCGTCTGATCCCGTCCGCGGCCGCCGCATGAGACGCGCGCCTTCGCGGATGGCGGCTGTCACCCTGTCACAAATGTGAGGGCGCACCGATTGTCGGCGGCTTAGCCCTCAGCGCAGGCAAAGGCAAGGGCACAGCATACGCACGACCATGCATCGCCGCCGAGCGGCCGGATCCGCCGCGCCCGCCCAGCGGCCGCGGCCACCGGCCTCAAGAAATTGTGAAAACCTGCGATGGAACGTGAATTGGCTCTTGCGCCGCCAATCGCAAAATATGGCGGGGATGGTCGCGCCGGAAGGCCGGATATGGCTTTTCTTGCGGGAAGGGCGCCGACATGGCAGCCTCATCCGGCAGCAGCCGCCTTTTCCTGGGAGACCGAAGAGCCGTTGCCGGGAGACGGGAGGGATTGGGCAAGACGCGGACCTTTTCCGGGAGACCTCGTGTTTTCCGGCCGGCGCCCCACCCGATATTACGCAGCGGAGAACGCATAGCGGAGAAACAGGTCAGAGGAACCGACGTGCCGATTCACTTCAATCGAAATTTTTCCTTTCATTACGAGACCCCGGAAGAGGTGGAGCCGGGAATACGGCGGATCGTCGCCCGCAATCCGAAGGACTACACCTGGGTCGGCACCAACACCTATGTGCTCGGGCACGAGCGGGTGGCGATCCTGGACCCGGGCCCGCACACGCGCGAGCATGTGGAGGCGGTGCTGGCGGCGGTGGACGGGCGGGACGTCATCGGCATCTTCCTGACCCACAGCCATCGGGACCATGCGCCGGCCGCCATTCCCCTCGCCCGGGCGACACGAGCGCCTGTCTTCGGCTTCGGCGCCATCGATCCGGACTTGGCCGCGCTGACGGAAGAGGATGTGGATGTGAAGACTGTGCCCGACATCCGACTCGAGGACGGCGCGGTGCTGGAGATCGATCAGGGGTATGTGATTGCGGCCGTGCACACGCCGGGCCATTTCCCCAACCATCTGTGTTATGCGGTGACGATCCACCGCAGGGACGAAGGTGACGAGCGTCTGCTGTTCACCGGTGATCATGTGATGGGATGGTCGACGACGGTGATCGTCCCCCCGCTCGGCAATCTCGAACACTATCTCGATTCGCTGATCAAGCTGCTGGCCCAGCCGGCGCGGCGCTATCTGCCCAGCCATGGGCCGGAGATCGCAGACGGGCCGCGCTATGTGCGGGCGCTGCTCGCCCATCGCCATATGCGCGAGCGTCAGATCGTCTCCTGTCTGGCGCGCGGCATCCATCGCCCAGAAGCGATCGTCGCCGCCATCTATGACGGGCTCACGCCGCGATTGAGACGGGCGGCCGCCGGATCGGTCAGCGCCCATCTCGCCTATCTGGAGATGCGGGGAATGGTGGACGCCGAGGGGCGGCTGACGGGGGCACCGGCCGAGATCGACGCCAGCTGGCCCCATACCGCGATCGAGGCGGTCATGGAGCAGGGATGAGCAGGCATCCGGTCCGGCGGCGGCGCGCATCGGCCCTGACCGGTCTGCTGACATGGGTCGCAACCATCGGTGCGGTTTGTGCTTCTGCCGCCTCCATGGCCGGCGCCCCTGATCCGAGCCGGGTCGCGCCTTTGAAACCGTCTGCAGTGTCGCCGGCCGTCACGAGCTGCGTGCTCGCGGTGCCGGCGTGGCCGGACCTGCGCCTTGCCTATCTGGTGTCGGGTGTGGACGAAGGCCTGTGTCCGGCCGGCCGGATCCTGCACCCTGCCGTCGGGCGACCGAACGGGCGCACGCGGGCGGATCGGTGGCGCGGGCGGAAGGAAGACAGGCTATCGACCCCAGTCGCCGGACCGCCGGTTTCGGACGACGTGGCGCGCAAGCGCCCGGTCGTTTTCGTCCATGGCACGCCGGGATCGGGGGCGGCCTTCATCGGCTATCTGCGCCAAGCGGATCTGGCGGCGCGTTTTCTCCTGATCAGTATCGACCGACCGGGGTTCGGCCGGACCCGACCCAAACGCGCCGAGCCCCACCTCGCCCGCCAGGCCACCGCTCTCGCCGCTTTGCTGAATGCCCTGCCCGCCGACGGCCCGCCGGCCATCCTCGTCGGCCATTCCCTGGGCGCTCCCATCATCGCGAAGACAGCGGCCCGCCATCCGGCCCGCGTGGGCGGACTCGTGGTGCTCGCCGGCGCCTTCGATCCCGCCTTCGAGCGCGTTCATCCTCTTCAATATCTGGGCGAGGTCCCGCCATTCGTCTGGCTGCTGGGGCGCGGCCTACGCAACGCCAATCGCGAGCTGATCCCGCTCAAGGATGCGCTTGAGCGCCTGCGCGCGGATCTGATGCGCCTGCGCGCGCCGATCATCGTCCTGCATGGGACCCGTGACCGGCTGGTGCCCTATGGCAATGTCGCCTATCTGATGCATATGGCCAGACATGTCCCCCGGCTGGAGGTGCGCCCGCTCGCGGGGGAGGATCACTTCATCGTCTGGACACAGGTGGAAGCCGTCAAAAAAGCCATTTTCGACATGGACCGATGGCTCATTCGCCTTGCATCCGAGGATAGCCGCAGCGCCGTCGATTAGCCTGCCGGCCGGTCGAGAGGGGGCGGTTGCCTTTCCGCCCCGCCGGTCAGATTCCCATCTGCCGGGCGGCAAGATCGGCCAGAATCTCGCTGGCGCCCCCGCCGATACCGTAGATCGGTGCCTCGCGATAGATGCGTTCGATCGCATGGCCGCGGATGAATCCCGCCCCACCCAGGATCTGCACAGCCGCGCGCGCGACGGCATCGAGCATGGCCGCGGCCGCATTCTTCAGGAGACAAATCTCGGCCACCGGCTCCTCGCCCTGGTCGAGACGCCAGGCGAGTGTCTCGGCGAAGCTTTCCACACAGCGGATCTGCTGGGCCATGTCCACCAGCTTGTGCCGGATCACCTGACGCCGGCTCAAGGGGCGACCGAAGGTGACCCGCCCACGCGCATGGGTCAGCGCATCGGCGAGCGCGCGTTTGGCAAAGCTGATCGCCAGCGCCGCCAGGCCCAGCCGCTCGCGGTTGAAGTTGATCATGAGCGGGCGGAAGCCGTCGTTTTCCGCGCCGATCAGATTGGTTGCCGGCACCCGCACGCCGTCGAAATGCAAGGTTGCGGTATCCGAGCACCACCAGCCCATCTTGGGCAGCTCGTGGCGTTCCAGCCCTGCGACCGGTGTTTCGACGACGATCAGCGAAATTCCCGCATGGCCGGGCCCACCGGTGCGCACCGCGACGGTCAGCACATCCGCGCGCATGCCCGAGGTGATGGTGGTCTTGGTGCCGGTGATCACATAGTGGTCGCCGTCACGCACGGCCCGCGTGCGGATGGCGGCGACGTCGGAACCGGCGTCCGGCTCGGTCACGGCCAGCGCCGCGATCCGCCGGCCGGCGAGCACCGGTGGCAGAATGCGCGCTTTCAGTTCGTCCGACCCGGCCGCGAGAATGGGGGGCAACGCGATGCCATGGGAGAACAGGGAGGCGACCAGTCCGCCCGCGCCGGCGCGCGCCATCTCCTGATTGAGGATGAGCGAGAAGAAGGAATCGGCCGGTGTCCCGCCGAACGCCTCCGGAAAGCCGAGGCCAAGCAGGCCCGCCTCCGCAGCCTTGCCATAGAGCGCGCGCGGAATCCGGCCCTCTTCGTCCCAGTCGTTGACGAAGGGGATGATCTCGCGCGCGACGAAGCGGCGCACGGCGGTCTGGAATTGGCGGTGCTCCTCGCCATAGAAGGGCGAGGCGACCGGCAAGGCAAAGGGATCGTCCAGATTCATCTCCGTCCCTCCCTGGGCTCATATGCAACCAGCCTAGACCGGACCCCGGCCTTGGGAAAACATCCCATCATCGGCGGTTCCGACCGGTGAACGGACCAGAGCTGGTCCTTCAATCCTGGAAGGGATCCTGCATGAGGATGGTGTCCTCGCGCTCAGGGCTGGTGGACAGCAAGGCGACCGGTGCGCCGACCAGCTCCTCGACACGGCGCACATATTTGACGGCGGTCGCCGGCAGATCCCGCCAGGAGCGCGCGCCGCGGGTACTCTCACGCCAGCCGTCCAGCGTCTCGTAGACCGGCTCGACCTGCTCCTGGCTCGCGCGATCGGGCGGCAGATGATCTAGCACGCGCCCACCGAGCCGGTAGGCGACGCAGATCTTGATCCGGTCGAGGCCGTCGAGAACATCGAGCTTGGTGAAGGCGATGCCGCGGATGCCCCCCACGGTGACGGCCTGGCGCACGAGGACCGCATCGAACCAGCCGCAGCGCCGGCGACGACCGGTGACCGTGCCGAATTCGTGCCCACGTTCGCCGAGCAGGCGCCCCGTCTCGTCGGCAAGCTCGGTCGGAAACGGTCCCGCGCCGACCCTGGTGGTATAGGCCTTGGCGATGCCGAGCACATAATCGAGCGCAGCCGGTCCCACGCCCGCGCCGGCGGCCGCCTGGCCGGCCACCGTGTGCGAAGAGGTGACGAAGGGATAGGTGCCGTGATCGACGTCGAGCAACACACCTTGAGCGCCTTCGAAGAGAATGCGCGCGCCCCGCTCGCGGGCATCGGCGAGGGTCTGCCAGACGGGACCGGCGAAGGGCAGAATGCGGGGGGCGACGGCGGCCAGCGCCGCCTCGACCTCGGCCTTGTCGATGGGATCCGCGCCCAGGCCGCGGCGCAAGGCATTGTGATGGGTGAGCAGCCCTTCGAGGCGCTCGGAAACCAGGGCCGGATCCCGCAAGTCGCAGATCCGAAGCGCCCGGCGGCCGACCTTGTCCTCATAAGCCGGGCCGATCCCGCGGCGGGTGGTGCCGATCTTGATGCCGCGCGTCGCATCTTCGCGCAGCGCATCGAGTTCACGATGAAAGGGTAGGATGAGCGCACAGGTCTCGGCGATGCGAAAACGCGCAGGCGTCACCGTCACCCCTTGGGCGGTCAGCCGATCGATCTCGTCCACAAGCGCCCAGGGGTCCACGACCACGCCGTTGCCGATGACCGACAACTTGCCGGCGCGCACGATGCCGCTGGGCAACAGCGACAGCCGATAGGTTTCGCCGTTGACCACCAAGGTGTGACCGGCGTTGTGGCCGCCTTGGAAGCGCACGACGACATCGGCGCGGCTGGACAACCAGTCCACGATCTTGCCCTTGCCCTCGTCTCCCCACTGGGCACCGATCACCACCACATTGGCCATCGTCTTCTCGTTTCCTGCTGGAGCTGTCGGACGTCCCGGTTTATGGACGTCCGGTCTGTGCCTTTTTTCGATCGCCGGGTGCAAGAGGTTTCAGCCCCCCGGCATCGAGAATCCGGGTGCACCCCAGACCCCGCGCCGTCTGTTGCGCCGACTCGCCGGCATCGTCATCAAGTGCGGTGATCACCACCGCCCCTTCCTGGCGCAGGCTGGCGATCCGGCCGGGATCGGCGTCCGAACAGGCATAGATGCGTTCGGGCGAGGCGGGGGCGGCGGGAAGCAGGGGCAACAATCTGTCCATATAGGCGGAAAAACCCACCGCCGGTTCGAAGCCTCCGTCCGCGCGTCGGATGCGATAGCGGCCGCCGCGGCCGATCTCGCAGGCCGATTGCCTGGCGAAGATCGCAAAGGCGATCCCGCGATGATACTCGAAGCCGCGGCGTTCGAGCGGGTCGATGGTCACGGTGACATCGGGCAACGCCTCGGCCAGCGCTTCGGCGAAGGTCAACAGCGCCCGCCGCTCGGGCTCCAAGCCGGCCGGCAGAGCGACCCGTTCGAGCACCGGGCCGGCGATCGCCAGCGGCCCTGTCGCCGTCATGAGATCGGCCAGCAGCCGGGCCTGGTCGCCATCCAGATCGCGGGCCGCGCCGGCGATGTCCTTGACGTCTATGAGATGCAGCATATCGGCGCGCCGGTCCGACTCCAGCCCCCAATGCGCCAGCAGCCCTCCAAGCAGCGGCGGGCAGACTACGTCGATCACCAATCCGGCGATACCCAGCTCCCGCAGGCCCGAGAGGGCGAGCCGCGCGACCTCCCGGTCGGCAAGCGGGCTGTCGGTCCCGACCAACTCGATTCCCACCTGGCGAAACTGCCGCGAGGGCTGGAGCGTGTCTCCTGTGACCTTCATCACCGGCCCGGCATAGGCGAGCCGCAACGGGCGCGGAGCGGATTTGAGCCGTGTGGCGGCCAACCGCGCGATCTGGAGGGTGATGTCCGCGCGCAGGACCATCACGCGCCGGGATTCGGGATCGAGCAAACGGAACATCTCCGGCAGGCGCCCGCCATCGGCAACGGCGGCCAGGCCGTCTTCGAACTCCAGCAGCGGCGGGTGGACGCGCTCATAGCCCCAACGGGCGAAATGCGCGATCAGCGTCTCGGATGCCGCCGCCTCGCGCGCCGCATCGGGCGCAAGCGTGTCCTGCAATCCCTGGGGCAGAAGCCCCGGCCGTCGTCCGTCGTCCGCTTCCCGCATCCGTCATCCATTCCGCTGTCGGGCCGATTGCGCCCAACCCGCTGTGCCATTCATGTGAAGCGCAAGGGCGCCGCCTGGCGAACATAGGGCAGAGCCCGGACCTCCTCCAAGACCGGAGCGGCAATCGGCTGATCCACGCCCAGCAGGGCGATGGCGAGTCCGCCCTTCGCCGCCCGTCCAAGGCGGAATGCCGCGATAT
>CAZJPA010000071.1:0-12911 GCA_964547755.1 uncultured Sphingomonadales bacterium | reverse complement strand
TACTGGAACACTTAAGTTCAGAATCTGCATCAAGAGGTTCTTTTGCTTCAGTGATTGTTGAAGGTCGGGCCGGCAATGACGGCAAAAAACAGTTTCCTTGCGCGCATGCGGCCGCCTCGCTCTTCGTCCACGCGATCACATCTCCCGCCCTGTTGCGAGGAGATGGCGCAAGCAATTGCTTCCTATCAGACATTCATAGCAGAAACGACAGAAATATTCCAGATAAAACCATGCAGTTCGCAATTAAGAACCGCTTTCTTCTCGGGGCAGGGCGCAAAGATGATGAATGAATCGTTCACTATTTTCCCATTGTCGAAAAAGCAGATGTTAAGGAAGGCGCCGATAGCGGAGCTCCTTCTTACAGAGAAGCGACGACGGATGCCGGCAAGGCCGGAAGAAGGAGCGGGCCGGGGCAGGGAGTCATGCCTCCGACATCTCGGTCTCGATCGCCCACACTTTGCGGCCGAACCGCCAGACCACGAACAGCACAGGCACGGCGGTGATAGCCATGACGATCTCGGTCGGCCACTCCGGCACGCCCATCAGGCGCAGCAGCGCCCATTCGAAGCCGTCGATGATCAAGAGCATGCTCACCGTCGTCAGCACGACCATCGAAAGCGTCATCGCCAGCGCCCGCCAGGAGAATATGCGTTTGTCGCCCATCTTCCTTCTCCTTTCTCCCTGCGGTCGGCTCAGTCCGCATACGCGCGGAAATGCGAACCGTCGGTGAGCCCGCGATAGAGCCGCCGCGCCCGCTTGGCCGCGTAGAGCGCGAAGGCCAGACAGCCGGCAAGGCCGATCGCGATCGTGACAAGATGCAGGGTCTCGTCAAGGCCGATGATGTCGTCCAGCCACCAGAGCGTGCCTTCGAAGACGACACCGAAATTGAAGAATCCGATCAGGAAGGCGATGATCGCCGGGAATGTGGGATTGTGGTGCTCGCTCATGCTTCACTCACATCTGTCTTGCCATTGGTATGGAAACGGTTCTCTCCTCCAGCCTTGAACCGCATGAGGCGGGGTGCGGTCAAGGGGCGCGCAATCCGCGATGGGAGAAGACGGCCTTGCCGATGCTTGTTTCGATCGCCAAGGCAGGCTAGGGCGCAGCTGATGAGCGTCGAGCTCGTCGGCGGGCTTGGACTGACTCGTCCCGTCCCCGACGATCGCAAGGGAGAAGGTGATGGGTGCAGGCCTGACACTTGCCGTCGCGCAACTGAACCCGACCGTGGGCGATCTGGAAGGCAACCGCGCCCGCATCGCCGCTGCGGTGGAAAAGGCGGCGCGATGCCAGGCCGATCTTCTGGTGACCCCCGAGCTGTCGCTCGTCGGCTACCCGCCTGAGGACCTCGTCTTGAAACAGGCGTTCGTGGATGCCGCCCGCCACGCCCTGGACGAGCTCATCGCCTGGTCGCAGGCGCATGAGCAGCTACCGGCCTTCGTGGTCGGGCTGCCTTGGCGCGAGGACGACCAACTCTACAATGCCGCGATCCTGGTGGGTGGCGGACGGATCCTGGGCCGTATCTTCAAGCGCATGCTGCCGAACTACGGCGTCTTCGACGAAAAACGCCACTTCACGCCGGCCGCATCGGCGGAGCCCGTGCAAGTGGCCGGTATCCCGATCGGGCTGATGATATGCGAAGACATGTGGTTCCCGGAGGTGCCGAGCGAACTCACGGCCAAGGGGGCGGCGGTGCTGGTGGCGGTCAACGCCTCGCCGTATGAGATCGAAAAGCGGGCGCACCGTCTGGAGGTGGCGGGCGCACGGGTGCGGGAGACGGGGTTGCCGCTCGTCTTCGTCAACCAGATCGGCGGCCAGGACGAGCTGTTATTCGACGGCGCCTCTTTCGCCCTCGATGCTGAGGGCCGGACGGTGGCCCGTCTGGCGGCCTGCGAGGAGGATTTCGCCGTCCTGGAGGTGATGGCAGAGGGCGCCGGTCCCGCTGCGCTCACGCGCCGCCTCGGCGGACAGGCGCATTGGGCGGAGCAGGAAGCCGGCATCTACGAGGCCCTGTTGCTCGGTGTGCGGGACTATGCCCGCAAGAACGGCTTCCGGGACGTGGTATTGGGTCTGTCGGGAGGGATCGACTCGGCTCTGGTCGCCACGCTCGCAACGGACGCGCTGGGGGCTGAGCATGTGTGGACGGTGATGCTGCCGTCTCCCTACACCAGCAAGGAGAGTTTGGAAGACGCGGCCGCGCTCGCCCGCAATCTGGGGCTGCGGCACGACGTCATTCCCATCACCCCCGCGATGGACGCGCTGGAGACGATGCTCAGACCCGCCTTCGATGCGCTCGCCCCGGACGAGACGGAAGAGAATGTCCAGGCGCGGCTGCGCGGGCTGACCGTGATGGCGCTGTCCAACAAGTTCGGCCATCTGGTGCTGGCGACGGGCAACAAGTCCGAGCTGTCGGTCGGCTATGCCACCCTCTACGGCGACATGGTGGGTGGTTTCTCGCCCTTGAAGGACGTCTACAAGACGCTGGTCTATCGGCTCGCCCGCTGGCGCAACGCCCACCGCCCCGGGCACGCCCATGGACCGGCCGGCGCCGTGATTCCGGAGCGGATCCTGACGAAGCCGCCGAGCGCCGAGCTCAAGCCCGACCAGACGGATCAGGACAGCCTGCCCCCCTATCCGGTGCTCGATGACATTCTCCACGGCCTGATCGAAGAAGAACTCGGTTTCGCGCGGATCGTGGCACGCGGTCATCCGCCCGCGCTGGTCGCCAGGGTCGAGAGCATGCTCTATGCTGCCGAATACAAGCGGCGGCAGGGCGCACCGGGAATCAAGATCACGCGCAAGAGCTTTACGCGAGACCGCCGCTATCCGATCACCAATGCCTTTCGCACGGCGCGGCTGCGCATGGTCGCGGAAGACAGGCGGAAGGGGTGAACGCCATGGAACAAGATCAGCGTCATGCCGATCAGGGATCGGCGGCTGCGGCCGGTGGGAAGAGCTCCGCGCCCGTCGTGGTGCGGTTCGCGCCCTCGCCAACCGGCTATCTTCATCTCGGCAACGTCCGGGCCGCGGTGCTCAACTGGCTGTTCGCCCGGCGCCATGGCGGACGCTTCATCCTGCGGTTCGACGACACCGATCCCGAGCGGGTGCGCGCGGAATATGTGGACGCGATCCGCGAGGATCTCACCTGGCTCGGGCTCGATTGGGATCAGGAAATCCGCCAATCCACCCGCATCGATCGCTATCGGGCGGCGGCGGAGCGGCTGAAGGCGGCCGGCCGGCTCTATCCCTGTTACGAAACGCCCGAGGAACTCGCCTTGAAACGCCGCATCCAGCGCATGCGTGCCCGTCCGCCCGTCTATGATCGTGCAGCCCTGGAACTGAGCGCAGAGGAGCGTATGCGGCTGGAGGCCGAGGGGCGCCGGCCGCACTGGCGGTTTCTGCTGGAAACCGATGCGCCCGTGGAATGGGACGACCTCATCCGCGGCCGTCAAAGGATCGATCCGTCCTCGCTCAGCGATCCCGTGCTGATCCGCGCGGACGGCAGCTTTCTCTACCTGCTGCCGTCGGTCGTGGACGATATCGAGACCGGTGTCACCCATGTGATCCGGGGCGAGGATCATGTCACCAACACGGCTGAGCAGATTCAGCTGATCGCCGCGCTCGGTGGCGAGTCTCCACGTTTTGCGCATTTTCCGCTGATGCTGGGACCGGATGGGCGGCCGTTGTCCAAACGCGCCGGTGATATCAGCCTGCGCCGGTTGCGGGAGGAGGGGATGCGGCCGCTGGCCGTGCTTGCTCTGTTGGCGACGGTGGGCACGGGTCGGGCGCCCGAATCGGTCACCGCGCGCGAGGAGCTGATCGCCGACTTCGACCTTGGCGCCTTCTCCAAGGCGGCCGTGCGTTTCGATCCCGAGCAGCTGGCGCGCATCAATCGCCATGTTCTTCGCCGCACGCCCCATGCGGAGCTGGCCGAGAGGCCGGAGCTTGCGGGCATTGCGCCCGCGCTTTGGGAAGCGGTGCGGGACAATCTGGACACACTCGCCGATCTCGGGCATTGGCGGCGGGTCGTGGAGGGCCCGCTGGCACCCGTGATCTCGGAAGCCGATCGCGCCTTTCTGACGCAGGCGGCACATTGTCTGCCGGAGGATTGGGACGCGACGGCCTGGTCCCGCTGGACGACCGCCTTGAAGGCGCAGACCGGGCGCAAGGGGCGCGCGCTCTTCCGGCCGCTCCGGCTGGCGATCACGGGGCGCGAGAGCGGACCGGAAATGGCGAAGCTGCTGCCGCTCGTCCCGCGCGAGCGGGTGCGCAAGCGGCTGTTGGGCGAGGAAGCATAGGGATGGCCGAGATCACCTTGCGGCTGACGAACACGAAGACAGGGCGTAAGGAGGTGTTTGCGCCTCTCGATCCGGCACGGGTGCGCCTGTATGTCTGCGGGCCGACCGTCTATGACTATGCCCATATCGGCAATGCGCGGCCCGCGGTGGTCTTCGATGTCCTGTTCCGGCTGTTGCGGCATGTCTACGGCGCAGAGCATGTGATCTACGCCCGCAACATCACCGATATCGACGACAAGATCATCGCCCGCGCGCAAGAGTCCGGCGAGGAGATCGCAGCGATCACCGCGCGCTATGCGGCGATCTATCGCGCCGACATGGCGGCACTCAACGTTCTGGCGCCGACCATCGAACCGGCGGCGACCGCGCATATCCCGCAGATGATCGCGATGATCGAGCGGATGCTGGCGCGTGGCTGCGCCTATGTCGCAGACGGTCATGTCCTGTTTTCGGTCGCGCATCTGGCGGATTATGGCGCGCTTTCCCATCGCTCGCGCGAGGAGATGATCGCCGGCGCCCGGGTGGAGGTGGCCCCCTTCAAGCGGGATCCGGCCGATTTCGTGCTCTGGAAGCCGAGCGCGGACGATCAGCCCGGCTGGGACAGCCCTTGGGGGCGCGGCCGGCCGGGTTGGCATCTCGAATGCTCGGCGATGATCCACACCCATCTCGGCCACCCGATCGACATCCACGGCGGCGGCCAAGACCTCGTCTTCCCGCATCACGAAAACGAGCGCGCACAAAGCGCCTGCGCCTTCGGCGGCGAGTTCGTGCGCCTGTGGGTGCACAATGGCTATGTGATCTCGGGCGGCGAGAAGATGTCGAAATCGCTCGGCAACTTCTTCACCGTCCACGACCTGCTGGCGCGCCACCGCGGCGAGGCGATTCGGCTGGCGCTGCTGTCCGCCCACTACCGGCAGCCGCTCGACATCACGGAGGGATTGCTGAGCGAATGCCGGCGCCGTCTCGATCGCTGGTATCGTCTGGTGCGGGATGTCGAGCCGGGTGCACAGGTGCCGGCTCCGGTGTTGGGCGCATTGGCCGACGATCTCAACACCCCGCGCGCGATTGCGGCCCTCGAAGAACTGGCACGGCCGGAGACCGCCGCGGCGTTGCTGGCAGGAGGCCGCTTTCTCGGGCTGCTGGAAACGGAGCCGGAAGCCTGGTTGAAGGGCGATGAGAACAGCGGTGGCTTGACGCGGGCGGAGATCGAGGCGCTCATCGCCGAACGGGCCGCGGCACGCAAGGCGCGGGACTTTGCGCGCGCGGACGCCATTCGCGACCGGCTGGCCGCAGCCGGCATCCGCCTTCTCGATCGTCCCGATGGCACGACGGATTGGGAGCGCAGCGGTTGATGGCGGAGACGTCCGGACGGCAGAAAGCTGAAGCGGTGGTTCCGGCGGTGCCGCCGGTCGTCATTCTCGTGCGGCCGCAGCTGGGCGAGAACATCGGCAAGGCGGCGCGCGCGATGCGCAATTTCGGCCTGTCCGAGCTGCGGCTCGTCGCCCCGCGCGACGGCTGGCCCAATCCCGCGGCCGGCCCTGCGGCGGCCGGCGCAGACGACGTGCTGGCCGGCGCGCGGCTGTTCGCGAATCTGGCCGATGCGGTCGCCGATCTCGAACTCGTCTTCGCCACGACGGCGCGCCGGCGCGACCTGCCGAAACCCGCCTTTGATCCTGAAGAGACCATCGCCCAGATCCGGACGGCAGCCCCAGCGCGGGCCGGGATCCTGTTCGGGCCGGAGCGTTCCGGACTCGATAACGACGATGTCGCGCTGGCGGATGCGATCGTGACCATCCCGACGGACCCCGCCTTCTCCAGCCTCAATCTCGCGCAAGCCGTGCTGGTGCTGGCCTATGAATGGGGGCGCCAGCTGCTGCGTCCCCGCCAGCGCCTGCGTCAGCCTCTTCGCCCCGCCGCGCCACGCGCGCAGTATCTGCGCCTGTTCGCGCTGATCGAGCCGGCTCTGGCCGCGCGCGGCTACTTTCCGTCTCCCCAGCGCAAGCCGGTGCAGATTCGCGGTCTGCGCAGCCTCTTTCTGCAGGCGCGCTGGAGCGAGCAGGAGGTGCAGACTCTCTTCGGTGTCATCAAAACGCTGCTGCGTCCGCCACGCAGGTGAGGCAAAAGCGCGCGAGCGCAGATGCACGCATGCGCAATCTGGTCGAACGCGCCAAAAAAGACTATGAGGAAGACGATGAGGAAAAGACGCTCACGATTGTCCAGATGCGTTCTTCCGTCGGGTGGGAGCAGGGCCGGCGCACCGCCGCGCGGGCCGAGGAAGGCGGTGAGGATCGGCAAAAGACAAGAAAGGACAAGGGATGCCTGAGGGGATGAGACAACCGACGCTGGAAACCAAACCGCTTGACCGGCGTCTTGTCATGGAATTCGTGCGGGTGACGGAGGCCGCCGCCCTTGCCGCCCATCGCTGGATCGGTCGGGGCAACGAACGCCGGGCCGACCAGGCCGCCGTCGAGGCGATGCGCGCGGCCCTCGATCGCCTGCCGATCGCCGGGCGCGTCGTGATCGGGGAAGGCGAGCGGGACGAAGCGCCCATGCTGTACATCGGGGAGGAATGCGGCTGTGGCGGCGATGCCATCGATCTTGCCCTTGATCCCCTCGAAGGCACGACGCTCACCGCCAAGATGGCTCCCAATGCGCTGACCGTGATCGCCGCCGCCTGGCGCGGGCATCTATTGCATGCGCCGGATGTCTATATGAACAAGATTGCGGTCGGTCCCGGCCTGCCCGAGGGTGTGGTGGCTCTCGATCGCACACCGAGCGAGAATGTCCGTGCCCTGGCCGAGGCGAAGGGCGCGCCGGTGGAGGAGATCACGGTCTGCATTCTGGATCGTCCGCGCCACGAGACGATCATCGACGAGCTGCGCAAGCTCGGCGCCCGCATCGTGCTCATTCCCGACGGCGATATCGCGGGCGTGATCGCGACCACCGATCCCGCGACCCGAATCGACATGTATCTGGGCATCGGCGGCGCGCCGGAGGGCGTGCTGGCGGCGGCCGCGCTCAACTGCATCGGCGGCCAGTTCGAGGGGCGGCTGCTCTTCCGCAATGACGAAGAAAAGGCCCGCGCCCACAAGCTGGGGATCACCGATCTCGATCGACTCTACCGCCTGCCTGACCTGGCCTCCGGCGATACGATCTTCGCGGCCACCGGCGTGACCGACGGCACGATGCTCAAGGGTGTCAAGCGCACGCCGCGGGGGTATTGGACGCAATCCGTCGTCATGCGCGCGTCCTCGGGCACGATCCGCTGGATCGCGACCGAACACATCGGTGAGCGGTCGTGACGGCCCTGGTCGCAAGCCGGGATCGTTCATCGGACGGGATTCTGCTGGGCGGCGCCAACTCCTTCGCGGGCCGCCGGTGGCGGTTGCGCGCGGTGGATCCGCGCCATGCGGCGTTGCTCGCCCAGCGCCATGGGCTGGATGAGGCTGTCGCCACCTTTCTGGCCGGGCGCGGGATCGACGTGGACGATGTCCCCCGCTTTCTGGCGCCGAAGCTGCAGCACTGGTTGTCTGATCCCTTCACTCTTGCGGACATGGAGGCCGCCATCGACCGCCTCGCCGGCGCTATCGCAAACGGCGAGACCATTGCGATCTTCGGGGATTACGACGTCGACGGTACCGCTTCGGCGGCGCTGCTCGTCGATTTTCTCCGCACGGTCGGGGCGAATGTCGTCACCTATGTGCCCAACCGCATGACGGAAGGCTACGGCCCCAACGAACAGGCCCTCGATCGGCTGGCGGAGCAGGGGGCGAAACTGGTGATCACCGTCGATTGCGGAACGACGGCCCACGCCCCGCTGACCCATGCGCGCGAGCGTGGTCTCGATGTCATCGTGCTGGACCACCACAAGGTCGAGGAGGCGCTGCCGCCGGCGGTGGCCGTCGTCAATCCCAATCGTCCGGACGACCGCTCCGGCCTCGGTCATCTCTGTGCGGCCGGCGTGGTGTTCGTCACCCTCGTCGCGCTGCGGCGGCGCCTGCGGGAATCGCGGGCGCTTGCCGGTCCAGAGCCGGATCTGATGGCTGGACTCGACCTCGTGGCGCTGGCGACGGTCTGCGACATGGCCCCGCTCGTCGGGCTCAATCGCGCCTTCGTGGCGCAGGGGCTTAAGGTGCTCGCCAGGCGCATCCGCCCCGGTCTTGCGGCGCTGGCCGATGTCGCGGGGCTCAAGACGGCGCCGGAGGCCTGGCATCTGGGCTTTCTGCTGGGGCCGCGAATCAATGCCGCCGGCCGCGTGGCGGATGCCGAAATCGGGCTGCGGCTGCTCACCACCCGCGACGCAGCTCAAGCCTGTAGCCTGGCCGCCCGACTCGATGCCCTCAATCGCGAACGGCAGGCGCTGGAGCAGGCGGTCACCGAAGCCGCCGCCGCCATGATCACTAGGCGCATCGCGCAAGGCGCAGAACCGGCGGCCTGGGTGGTCGGCGGGCGGGACTGGCATCCCGGCGTCGTCGGAATCGCGGCCCAGCGGCTGGTCCAGCGGTTTGCGAGACCGGTGGTCGTGCTCAGTCTCGATGAGACCGGTCAGGCGGCGGGGTCGGCGCGTTCGATTGCGGGCGTGGACATCGGTCAGGCGGTCATCGCGGCGCATGCGGCAGGCCTGATCGAGAAGGGCGGCGGTCATCCGATGGCGGCAGGCATGACGCTCAAGGCCGACAGGATATCCGAACTGGAAGCTTTTCTCGATGCGCGTCTGGCCGCCGATCTCGCCCAGGCGGCCGCGCGCCGGGAACTGGCGGTCGATGCCTCTCTAGCGCTTTCGGGTGTGCGGGTGGAGCTGGCGGAAGCCCTCGCCCAGGCCGGCCCCTATGGGATCGGTCATCCAGCACCGCGCTTCCTGCTTCCGGCCGTGCGGGTGGTGAAGGCCGAGGAAGTCGGCAACGGCCATGTCCGCCTCATCGTCACGGACGAAGGCGGCGGCCGCGGGCTTGCGATCGCTTTTCGCGCGGCCGGCGATCCCCTGGGCGCAGCCTTGCTGTCCGCGCAAGGAGAACGCCTCCATCTCGTGGGCCAGATCAAGCGCAACGAATGGCAGGGACGGGTGCGCGTGGACATCGTGATCGAGGATGCGGCACCGGCGCATCTGCCGCTTGCCGTCCCGTCTTCCGGATCGCAGGGCATGGTGATCGACGCATGAGTGCCGAGAAGACTTGACCCGTTTCCAGTGCTTCGTTAGGAAGCGCCGGCATCGCCGTGGCCCCTTCGTCTAGCGGTCTAGGACGCCGCCCTTTCACGGCGGAAACACGGGTTCGAGTCCCGTAGGGGTCACCATCCTCGCGCCATTCCCTTTCTTGCCTCTTCTTGCCGCTGATCGTCTTGTCCGCCTCTGTCGTCGGCCGTCGGTGGATTCGATTCCCCGCGCGATCACAGACTGCGAAAAAGGCTTGCGCCCGGAGCGGGGGCAGCCTATATGGCGCAGCGCGCGTGAGGCGGCCGCGCTTGCAGCGCCTCGCATGCGTTCCATGTTCGCGAGAATGGCGCACTGCTCCGGCACCCCCGGGGGGTGCGTTTCGCATCAGGAGGACCGCGTATCGCCGGGAAGATGGGGCGAGAGAAGGCGGCGATCCGCAGCGAAACAGATTCTCCTGCGCCAGAGCGAACGCTTTCATTGCTGGTTTGCGTCAAGGGAGGCGGGCCCATGAGACCCACTCTTGCCCAAATCGGGGTGAAAGCCGTCGAAGCTCGGCGGCCCCAATCCACGGCGGGCGACAGGACGATCGGCGAGCCGGTCGCCGATGATCATTTCGTCGAACGCAACGGCCTGCGTTTCGCGGGCACCCATCTCATTCTCGACCTGTGGGAGGCGGAGCGCCTGGACGATGCGGATTACATGCGCAGCGTGCTCGAGCGCGCGATCGCGGCATCCGGGGCGACCCTGCTGCACATCCATCTTCATCGCTTCGGCGATGGCGGCGGCGTGTCCGGTGTCGCCGTGCTGGCCGAAAGCCACATTTCGGTCCACACCTGGCCGGAGCGGGCGTTCGCGGCCTTCGACGTTTTCATGTGCGGCCGGGCGGATCCTTATGCCGTCATTCCGGTCCTCAAAGACGCATTCCAGCCGGGGCGGGTGACGATCGCCGAACATATGCGGGGAATCCTCGGATGAGCGAACAGGAACGGTGGTTCGAGGAGACGCTGTATTCCGCCGATTGGCGGCAGCGGCTGAAGGTGACGCGGACGCTGGCCGAAGCGCAGACCCGCTACCAACGCCTGTGGCTGTTCGAGAGCGCGTCATGGGGCAAGGTGTTGGTGCTCGACGACGCTTTGCAGCTGACCACCGGCGACGAATTCGCCTATCACGAGATGCTGGCGCACCCGCCGATCCTGGCGCATGGGCAGGCGCGCCATGTCGCCATCGTGGGCGGCGGTGACGGCGGCACGCTGCGGGAGGTGGCGCGCCATGAGAGCGTCGAGCGGATCACGATGATCGAGCTCGACCCCGATGTGATCGCGTTTGCACGCCAGCATCTGCCCGAGCTCAGCGATGGCGCCTTCGCCGATCCGCGGCTCGATCTCGTGATCGCGGATGCTGCGCGCTACATGGCCGAAGACGGGCCAAGATTCGACGTCATCATCGTCGATTCCACCGATTGTGTCGGTCCCGGCGCGGTGCTGTTCGGCGAGCCCTTTTATGCCGCCTGCCGGCGCCGCCTCAATCCCGGTGGGGTGTTGGTCTCCCAGCTCGGGAACCCGGCGATCGACGGCTTCGTGCTTGAGAAGGCGCTCGCCAATCAAGCACGGGCGGGATTTTCGGACACCCGAATCTATCTGACCGTTGTGCCCACCTATATCGGCGGCCATCTCGCCATCGGCTGGGCGAGCGATGATCCCGCCGTCTATGACGTCTCGGAGGAGACCCTGCGCACGCGATCCCTGCCGGCGGGCCTCAAGTATTATTCCCCCGCCATGCACGCAGCGGCCCGTGTTCTGCCGCCCTGGCTTGCGGAGATGGTGGACAAAACCGTCGCGCGCGGGCGCGCAGGCTAACCGACAAGAAGACGATCCACAGACGGTTCGACTCCTGCGCTGAACCGCCGCTCGATGCACCGGTGGGCGGGCCCGGCGTTTTCGCTGTCGCGGTCCAGCCGCCGCCGCACGGCACAGAGTAGGAGGCGGGCAGGCCCGGGATGGTCGAGGCAGAACAGGCCGAAAAAAGAGGCCGGCCTGTCAGCCGAGGGGCTCTGGATGCACGCCTTCTTTGCCGACCGTCCAGACATGACCGCGCCGGATCCAGGCGGCGAAATCGGGTTTGCCGGTCTTCTGGCGGATTTCGGCGATCTGACGGTTCGCCTCTTCCTCGTAGACGGGGCGGGGATGGCGGTAGATCACACCGATGGCAACCGGAAAATCCGGCCCCGCCATCTCGATCAGCATCTGGGCGAGATGGGGGTTGGTCTCGTCATGGACGAGAATGTCGGACTCGGAAATACCGTTCCGGCCGATTTCCACGACCTCCAGGCGGCAGCGGGCCGGATCGACCCGCAAGCCCTTGTTCCGTTCCTTGCCGAAAAGCAGCGGCTGACCGTGACGCACATCGATGGTGCGTTCCTCGCGAACCTCGCGGGCCGCGAAATCCGCGAACACGCCGTCGTTGTAGACGATGCAGTTCTGGAAAATCTCAAGGAAGGTCGCGCCGGGATGGGCGTGGGCGGCCTTGAGCATTTCGGGAAGATGCTTCTGATGGGTGTCGATGGACCGCGCGATGAAGCTTGCGCGCGCGCCGAGGGCGAAGCCGCAGGCGCTCACCGGTGTGTCGATCGAGCCATAGGGCGTGGACGGCGAGCGCGTGCCGCGCGCGGATGTCGGCGAATACTGGCCCTTGGTCAGCCCGTAGATCTCGTTGTTGAAGAGGATGATCTTGAGGCCGACATTGCGTCGCAGGGCGTGCAACAGATGATTGCCGCCGATCGACAGTCCGTCGCCGTCGCCCGTGATCACCCAGACATCGAGCGCCGGATTGACGAGCTTGATGCCGGTTGCGATCGCTGGCGCGCGTCCGTGGATGGTGTGAAAACCGTAGGTCGCCATGTAATAGGGAAAGCGGGACGAGCAACCGATGCCTGAGACGAACACCGTCTTCGCAGGATCGGCGCCGATTTCGGCGAGCGTGCGTTGGACGGCCTTCAAGATCGCATAGTCCCCGCAACCGGGGCACCAGCGCACCTCCTGGTCGGAGGCGAAGTCCTTTGCGGTCAGCTTCACCGGCATCTCGTTCATGACATTCACTCCGCCGCCTGAGGGGTTTCGTCGGTCAGCGCCGCGCGGATTGCGGCCAGCACCTCGCGCACCTTGAACGGCTGACCGGCCACCTTGTTGAGCTGGCGGACCGGCAGCAGGTAGCGATCGCGCAACAAGGTCGCGAGCTGGCCCATGTTGAGCTCGGGCACCAACACCCGGTCGAAGCGCGCAAGCAACGTCCCCAGATTCTTCGGCATCGGGTTCAGATAGCGCAGGTGGATATGGCTGACATCCAGCCCCTCGGCGCGCGCCAGCCGTACCGCCTGATCGAGGGCGCCATAAGTCGATCCCCAACCGACGACGGCGAGCTTGCCATGGTCGGCCCCGTGTGAGACCGCCTGTTCGGGAATGGCCTCC
>CAZJPA010000070.1:0-12915 GCA_964547755.1 uncultured Sphingomonadales bacterium | reverse complement strand
TGTCCCCACCGTCCGCTGGATCCGCCGATCAAGTCGGCGGACGACGAGAGGGGGGAGGCCCCGTCGGTCAAGCCTGCACCGGGCTTGTGATCCGGGCCGGCGGATAACGGTCCAGTGATCAGTGACCGGTGATCGGTTATCGGCCGCATCTGCCAGCGGATGACGAAGGAAGGAGAGCCAGCGGATGGCGAGGGAGGGCGTGGTTGCCACCCTTCGCCATCTTGCCCCTCCCCCCCCGAAACTGATCACCGATCACTGATGACTGGTCACCAGCTTCTATTGTCGATTGGTCTGGTCGGTCTTGTCGAGTTGCCAGCCACAGGTTTTCGCCACATCCTCATAGACAGGACGGCCGTTGGAAATGTCGAAGACCGCCACGATCGGATTCTGCTCGAACGGCACGACGCGCACCACCAGCCGTTCCGCTCCAACCATCTTGCGCATGAGGGCGATGGGACTGGAGGCGAATGTCGCCTCGCTGTCTGTAGACAGCGTCCACCGCCCGGTCATGGGCTGGCCTTTGTCCACACGATAAGTGACGCTCTTGAAGGATGCGCCGCCCAGATCCCCGTCATCCCCCAGATAGGTGTTCCAGTTCACATAGACATCGGTGCTGTTGGACTGACAGCGCACCACCAGAACCGGACTCCTACCCCATACGTTCTTACCCGAGATCGCCGTCGTGAAACCATAGACGGTCGCCGTGTCGTCGAGCGGATTCTCATCGCGGCGCAATGTCCACTGCTTGCCCAGCCCGGCCGCCGGCCGCGCCCTGAGCCCCAGGGACGCAGCAATTCTATCGTAACAGGCCAGACGACCACCGGTATCGGTGAGCTTGGCACAATGACCAATGGCAGCACGCAGATCCCCCGGCGACGCACCGCCTTGCGCCGCGGCCAAGGCGATCGGCAGCACGCTCCCCCAGCCAAGCGCCAGGGCGGCGGCAATGGCACCAACGGCAGGCATAGACATGGCTTTCCTCCCCGATAACGTGTTTTCCTCCCTATCAGACCGGTGGTTTTCCACCATGGCATAACTTAGCCGGCCCTTACGAACCCCTGCAAGCCCGCCGTCGCGCTTGCGCTGTCAGCGCGCGATCCCCCATCCATCACCCAATATGGATAGCGGCTGCCTTATTGGCGCTCGATGCGGCTGATCTTGGTGCCTTCGAGCGAAATTCCGGCCATCAAACCCTTGTGGTTCAAAACGAAGGCCATGATCGGCGTTCGGGAGATCTCGGTATTGATATCCGCGCTGGCGCCGATTTCGACGAGTGTGACATTCGCGTCCACGCCGATCGCCCAGCCGTCCGAACGGCGGAAGCGTTCGAGCGCGTCCTGACTCAGGAAGACGAGGATGAGCGATTTCGTCTGCAAGCCGAACTGCAGGCCGATCGAGGGCGAAGCAACGGAATAGTAGCCCACCGTCGTGCCATCGACGATCAGCGCACCCTCGCCATACTCACCGCCGAGGATGAAGCTGCCCTTGGTGATACGCGGAAAGACCAGCACGCCGGCCGCCTGATCGAGAATGCCTTGGGCCGACTTGTACTTCTTCGTGAACTGGGCGAGTGTCTCGGCCACCCGCGCATCGATCTTGGCCTTGCTCGCCGCCCAGGCGCCGGAAATCGCCACGCCCCCCAGAATCAAGATGGCCCCCGCGATCAGAACGGCTTTTATCATCCGCATCATGTCTCTTCTCCTTACCCGCGCATACTCCGTCTGACGAGACCAACACGACAATGTTTCCCGTCGCCCCGGCCGGCAACGGGGCATCATCTTGTCGATACCTCGCCTTGATCCTCTGCCACAAGCTGGCTAGACGAAATATGAACGAGCCAGGGGGCCGTGTTATTCCGGTCTCCACCAGATAAGGGGAGGACGGCAGAATGACCACGACAGGGACGATCGCAACACGCGCGCGCATGGTCCGCCGCCTGGGCCGACAGCTGTCGGTGATCGCATTGACAGCGGCCTTGGCGACCGGACTGACCGCCTGTGAACGCAAGCCGGCCAAACCTACCGTCGAGGAGGCGAAGGCTTTTCTCGACCGTGCGGAAAGCCGGCTGGAAGCCTTGGAAGAAGAGGCCAGCCGTATCGCCTGGGTGAACGCCACCTTCATCACCTATGACACCGACTGGCTGAACGCGAAGATGACCGAGCGCTATACCAAGCTGCTCGTCGATCTCGCGCATGAGGCCGCCCGCTACAAGGATCTCGACCTGCCGCCTGAGATGGCGCGCAAGATCACGCTCCTGCGGCTGGCGCTCGTGCTGCCGGCTCCCAAGGGCGATGACGCCGCCACCAAGGAACTCGCCCAGATCACGACCGAGCTACAGTCGGCCTATGCCACGGGGAAGTATTGCCCGGGTGCAGACACGACGCTCAAGGCCTACGCGCGCGCCGACGGCTGCCTGACGCTCACCGAGCTCGAACAGGTGATGGCCAAATCCCGCGATCCTGAACAGCTCAAGGACGCCTGGGAGGGCTGGCGCACCATTTCGGTCGCGATGAAGCCCAAATACGCCCATATGGTGGAGATCGCCAATGCCGGCGCGCGGGATCTGGGCTTTTCCGATGTTGGGACGATGTGGCGTTCGGGCTATGACATGCCGCCGGATGCCTTCGTCGCCGATGTCGAGCGGCTCTGGCAGCAGGTCAAGCCCTTCTATGATTCGCTGCACTGCTATGTGCGCGCCAAGCTCAATGAGAAATACGGTGACGATGTCGTACCCCTTGACCAGCCGATCCGCGCCGATCTGCTCGGCAATATGTGGGCGCAGGCCTGGGGCAATATCTACGATCTCGTTCAGCCCGAAGGCACCGCGCCGGCCTATGACCTGACGGCGCTTCTGCACGAGAAGGACTACAAGCCGCTCGACATGGTGCACACCGCCGACCGCTTCTTCCAATCGCTGGGTTTCACGCCGCTGCCTCAGACCTTCTGGCAGCGGTCGATGTTCAAAAAACCGGTGGATCACGAGGCGGTCTGCCATGCCTCGGCCTGGGATCTCGACGGCAAGGACGACATCCGCATCAAGATGTGCATCAAGGTCGATGCCGAGGATTTTCAGACGATCCACCATGAGATCGGCCACAACATCTATCAGCGCGCCTACAAGAATCAGCCCTATCTCTTCCGCAACGGCGCAAACGACGGCTTCCATGAAGCGATCGGCGACATGATCGCGCTCTCGATCACGCCGGAATATCTGAAGAAGATCGGGCTGCTGGAGGATCTGCCGCCGGCCGACGCCGATCTTGGACTGCTGATGCAGCAGGCGTTGGAGAAGATCGCCTTCCTGCCTTTCGGTCTGTTGGTGGACAAATGGCGTTGGGAGGTGTTCTCCGGAAAAGTGGATCCGGACCACTACAACGATGCCTGGTGGCGGCTGCGCACCCTCTATCAGGGCATCCGCCCCCCGGCCGCACGTCCGGCCGATGCCTTCGACCCCGGCGCCAAATATCACATCCCGGGCAACACGCCCTATATGCGCTACTTCCTCGCCCATATCTACCAATTCCAGTTTCACCGCGCCGCCTGTCGCCAGGCGGGTTGGAAGGGGCCGTTGCATCGCTGCTCCATCTACGGCGAGAAGGATGTCGGCGCGCGGTTCGCGAAGATGCTGGAGATGGGCGCCTCGCGTCCCTGGCCTGAGGCGCTGGCCGCCTTCACAGGGGAAACCCGCGCCGATGCCAGCGCGATCGCCGAATATTTTGCCCCTCTCAAGGCCTGGCTCGACGAGCAGAACAAAGGCCGTCGGTGCGGCTGGTGAACACCGCAAGCGGCTGACCGCTTCCGTTTGCGGGCTCAGAGGCCGGCAGAGCGTTTTCCGTCGCTTTAGACAATGCCGCGTCCGCACTGGTCTCGCCATTCGTCCGCAGCGGGGCGAGGGTTCCCAGGCGGCAGGGTGAAGCGGGCACGCATCCGTTCATTTGCCGTTCGAGGGGGGTTGACCGGAAGGGGGCGCATGTCGTCACCATGCCGGCTGGCCGATGGCCTGTTCTGACCGACAAACAGACAAACACTTCCGAGAAATTGGGACGGCCGGGGCCTTGGGCAGAGCGATGCGAGGGAATGACGCCTTATAGGTTGTGGTAAGAAAGGTACTGGCTCATGAGCGAAGGATCATTGACCATCCGCCCCCGCCGCTCGGTGCTCTACATGCCGGGCATCAACACCCGTGCGATGGAAAAGGCGAAGACTTTGGACTGCGACGGCATCATCCTCGATCTCGAAGACGCCGTCGCACCCGACGATAAAGAACGTGCCCGTCAGCTGGTCGTGGAGGCTGTGCGTGCCGGCGGCTTCGGGCATCGCGAAGTTGTGATCCGGGTCAACCGGTTGGACACCCGCTGGGGGCGGGAAGATGTCACGGCAGCCGTCGCCGCCGGCCCCGATGCCATCCTGTTGCCCAAGGTCGAAAGCGCGGACGAGCTGGCGGAGCTGACCCGTTTGGTGGACGCCGCAGCAGCTGGAAACGCTCCGGCTCTGTGGGCGATGATCGAGACCCCGCGCGGGATCTTCGCCGTGCCCGAGATCGCCGCCCATCCGCGTCTTGTTGTACTGGTCATGGGCACCTCCGATCTCGCCAAGGAACTCAACACCCGCCATGTGCCGGGCCGCGAGCCCTTTCTTTATGCCTTGCAGCGTTCGGTCATGGCCGCCCGCGCGTATGATCGGGCGATTCTGGACGGCGTCTTCCTCGACCTGGGAGACGAGGAGGGTCTGCGCGCCGAATGCGAACAGGGCCGCAATATGGGGTTCGATGGTAAGACGCTGATCCATCCCAAGCAGATCGCCGCTGCCAATGCCGCATTCGCGCCCACGTCCCAAGAGGTGGACGAAGCGCGCGCCATCATCGCCGCCTATGAAGAGGCGCTGGCCGCGGGCAAGGGAATCGCGGTGCTCAATGGACGGCTCGTCGAAAATCTCCATGTGGAGACGGCCCGGCGGACGCTTGCTCTCGCCGAGGCGATCACCGCCCGCCACCGCACCGCTTTTCGGTGATCAGTCACCGGTGATCAGCGATCAGTCATCGGTGATCAATTTCAGTTATCGGTCATCGGACGCCCGTGATCGACCGTGGAATTGGACAGGCCAATGCCGCATCTTCCGCTCCGCACGAAAAGGAGGGAAGAGAACGGCGGATGATGCGTCTTTCTTCTTCGCGTCACGCGCCAGTTCATAGCCCGACCGCTCCCCTCTCCCGTCGTTCACACATGGCTTTCTGATCACCGATCACTGGTCACTGATCACCGATCACCGAATCGTCATTCGCTGGTTTATCCGGCGAATCCAGCCGCGGCAGAACCAACGCCAGGGATTGTCTCCCCTTCCCGCTGGATCCGCCGATCAAGCCTGCCCCGGGCCGCGACCCGGGGTCGGCGGATGACGATGGGAGGGGATTGGATCTGCCGCATCTGCCGGCGGATGACGAAAGGGGTATGGCGGATGGCGAAGAAAAGGAGGAAGAAACGGGTGATGGTTCCGTGATCAGGGCGCGGTGATCGGCTGTCGCCCCAATCATCGGTGATCGCCGATCGCAGTTTGGCGGCAAGACAGCTGCTTGACGGCAGGCGGCCCTCTCTTATATCAGGCTGCGCGACGGCACGCGTCGATACAGACGTGTTCGGACGGCGGAGTAGCTCAGCTGGTAGAGCAGCGGAATCATAATCCGTGGGTCGGGGGTTCGAGTCCCTCCTCCGCTACCATCATCGGCGGCCGGTTACTGGAACAGGCGTCACCCTGCGTGGAGTGCCAGCCATGGGTCGTCGAAGCGGAGAGGGATTGAGAAAGAACATACGCGGCCTTCCCACCGCTGCGTCCCTGATTATCACCCCCAGCGCCATCCTTTTCCGGTTCAACCAGTAAATCCGGGCCGACAGCGCCTTCCTTCCCACGTCATTCGCCTGTTCATTCAGCGAATCCAGCCCGCCCGCCCCCTCTCCCGTCGTGCACCACATGGCTTTCTGATCACCGATCACTGGTCACCGATCACAGATTTCTGATTACTGATCACGGCCAGCCGCGGAGTCCGTCCCGGCTGCGTGTTGCGCCTGCTGCTCAGCGGCGATCCAGGCATCGACACGTCGCTCCAGCACACGCATCGGCACCGCGCCGGCCTTGAGCACGACATCGTGAAAGGCCTTGATATCAAAGCGATCCCCCAGCGCTGTACGCGCCTTTGCGCGCAGCTCCAGGATCTTCAGCTGACCGAGCTTGTAGCCCAGCGCCTGACCGGGCCAGGCCATGTAGCGCTCGATCTCGGCCACGACCTCCGAGCGGGCGGACCCCGTCGTCTTCAGCATATAGTCGATCGCCTTCTCGCGTGACCATTTCTTCCAGTGGAGCCCCGTGTCCACAACGAGTCTGACCGCCCGAAACAGCTCGTCCTGCAAGCGCCCCAGATCACCGAGCGGATCATCTTTATACAATCCCATCTCCCAAGCCAGCCGCTCGGCATAAAGCGCCCAGCCCTCTGTATAGGCATTGAAGGGCGCCAGCCTGCGCATCAGCGGCAATGCGCCCTGGTTCATCTGGATCGAAATCTGGAAGTGATGGCCGGGGACCGCCTCGTGGTAGGTGAGCGTCTTCAAACTCCACTTCGGCCAGGCCTTCATGTCACGCAGATTGATCCAGTAGATGCCGGGCCGCTTGCCGTCGAGAGAAGGGTTCGTATAAAAGCCGCCCGCCTCGCCCGCTTCCGAGAAGGTGGGGATCCGTCGGATTTCAAGTTTTTGCGGTGGAATGGTCGCAAACCAGTCAGGCACGCGCGCATTCACATCGGCCACGAGGCCGCGCAGATAGTCCAGGATCGCCCGACGCCCCGCATCGGTGTCGGGAAAGAGCTGGGATTCGTCCTCGCCCAGTTTCGCCATCCGTTCGCCAACGGAACCTTGATCGTAGCCCAGCTCGCGTAAGATGGCATCCATTTCGCCGGTGATGCGTGCCACTTCTTTCAGACCAATCGCGTGGATCTCGTCCGGCGACAAGTCACTATCGCCCAGCATCTTCACCGCGAAGAGATAGAAGTCCCGTCCCTTCGGTTGCGCCCAGATACCGGCGGCCAGCTGTGCACGCGGCAACAGGCTCACCAAGGTCGCCTGAAGATCGGCATAGGCCGGGTAGACGGCGTTGCGCAGGGCCTCTTCCGCGTCATCGAGCAGGGCGGCGCGCTCGGCCGGGCTGAGCGAATCGATCGCACCCAGCTTGCGGGCCAGCGCGAGATAGAGTGGATTGCGGCGCGGCGGCTCGGCCGTGAAGTTCTTGAGCGGCACGAGCGTGCGCATGATCAGAATACGCGGCGGTATCACGCCGGCGGCCGCATCCGCTTCGATCTTGCGGATGATGCCGGCAAAGCCGCCCCGAAAGCCGGCAAGGCGGGCGATATAGGCCTCGGCATCCGCGCGCGAGGCGACCCGCTGTTGCGACTGCATCAGCTTGGGAATATCGAGATGCGGCCCTGAAATCTGGCTCACCACATAGGGCAGATGGCCGAAATAGCTGTCGATCAGGCCATAATCGATGCCCGGCGCACCGGCATAGTAGCGGAAGACGCGCGCGATGACGTCGAGATTCGTGCGGGTCTGCTCGGACAGGCCATCGCGCACGATCCGGTCCAGATGATCGGCAGCAGCCGCCGCCACGCGCCGCACATGGCGGAAGCCCGCGGGCGAATAGTCCGTCAGCCGGGCATTGTACGGACCACCGACCACATCTTGCGGCAGATCGTTGAAGCTTGCCATGAGCGGCTGGGTGGCGAGAAAGGCGCGGGTTTCCTCCTCCACCACCGCCATCGCGGCCTTGTCGTCGAGCCGCAGAGGCGACATATCGTCCGATGCTCCAGATTCCCGAACCATCCGCGCGGACGCCGCGGTCTCTTCCACCTGGTTGGCGCCACCAGCATCCGTGCGCCCGCTCGGCCGATCGCAGGCGGCCAGGGCCATGAGCGACAAGCCCAGCACCAGCGGCGTGATCCCCAAAGTCCCCGCAATGCGAACCGTCATGAAAACCTCCTCCCCTTCCTTCATCCCTGCACGGCCGTTCGACCGATCTCGATCTGAGATTGCCCCGGCATACGGCACCGCCGGCACGTACGCGCGTGCGTGCCAGAAAAAAGCCGCTCGGCTGCTCCTCTGTCAATCGCGTTCCAAGGCCGAAGCGACCTATTCATAGCGCAAGGCGTCGATCGGGCTCTGGCGTGCCGCCTTCTGCGCCGGATAGAAGCCGAAGAAGATCCCGAACAGCGCAGAAAAGGCCACGGCCACGACGATCGTCGTCACATCCACACTTGCCGGCCAATCGGCAAAACGCGCGATGGCACGGGCCAACGTCAACCCCACGACGACGCCAATCGCCCCACCGATGACCGACAACACGACTGCCTCCACCAGAAATTGCGCCAGAATATCCCGGCGGCGAGCGCCGAGAGCCATGCGCAGGCCGATCTCACGGGTGCGCTCAGTGACCGAGACCAGCATGATGTTCATGATCCCAATACCGCCCACGAGCAGAGAAATGGAGGCAATCGCGGCCAACAGCATGCTGAAGATGCCGGTTGCCTCGTCTCCGAAAGCTTGCATTTGAGCGGTATTGATGATGCGGAACGGATCGTCTTCGCCTGAGCGCACACGCATCCGGACACGCAGAATGCGGCGTATCTCATCTTCCACATGGGCGACCAGCGCGCGATTGCGCGCCTTGACATAGATGACATTGACGGCATCGCCTCGCCCGTGGCGACCGCCGAGCAGCCGCTTGACGGCGGTCTGGATCGGCACCAGCACGATGTCGTCCTGATCGGCGCCAAGACCGCCTTGGCCCTTCTCCTCCAGCACGCCGACGACGGTCACGGGCGTTTTATTGAGGCGGATCGTTTCGCCTGTGACCAGCGATTCGCCGAACAGTTCGCGCGCCACCCGGGCGCCCAATACCGCGACCTTGGCCGCGCCCTTGTTCTCCTCCTCCGTAAAGAATCGGCCTTCCGCGAGTGTCAGATCACGGGCAATCCGGTAGCTCGGCGTCACCCCGGCCAGCTGCGTCGCCCAATTGAGATTGCCGGCAACCGCCTGGACACCACCGCGCACCATCGGCGCCACCGCCATGGCTTCCGGAATTCCGGTTGCGAGCGCCTCGGCATCCGCCAATAAGAGAGGACGTCCTTGGGTTCCGCCGCGCACCGGTCCCCGAAATCCACCCCCGGGGAAGACCACCAACAAATTGGCACCAAGGGCGTTGATCCGATCCTCGATCATCTTCTGCGCCCCCCTGCCGACCGAGACCGCCCCGATCACCGCCGCAACGCCGATGATGATGCCGAGCATGGTCAGCAGACTGCGCATGAGATTCGTGCGCAGCGCCACGACGGCAACCTTGATATTGGCGATCAGCCGCAGCATCGCCACCGCTCGTCATACTCCTGACCACTCATCCGGCCACGACCTCTTCATGCGGGCCGGCCTCGTCCGTCGGCAGGGTGGCAAGCACCGCAGCCGCGTTCAGCGGCTCGGGATTCGGCTCATCACCGACCAGTCTGCCATCACGAAAGGTGAGAATCCGCCGGGCACAGCGCGCGATCTCTGCCTCATGGGTCACCAGCACAATCGTGCGGCCTTCCGCGTTGAGTTCCTGAAAGAGCGCCAGAATCTCGAGGCCGGTACGGCTGTCGAGAGCGCCGGTCGGTTCGTCGGCGAGCAGAATGTCCGGGTTGTTAACGAGTGCGCGCGCGATCGCGACCCGCTGCTGCTGCCCACCGGAGAGCTGGTTGGGCAGATGATGCGCCCGATCCGCAAGCCCCACGCGGTCGAGCACCGCCAAGGCCCGCCGACGGCGCTCAGCGGCAGGAATCCCGGCATAAATCAGCGGCACTTCGACATTGTCCCGGGCGCTCGTGCGTGCCAGGAGATTGAACTGCTGGAAGATGAAGCCGATCTTGCGGTTGCGCAGCCGGGCGAGCGCGTCGCTATCGAGACTGGCCGTATCCACACCGTCGATCAGCAGCCGACCGCGTGTCGGCACATCCAGACAGCCGACGAGATTCATGAAGGTGGACTTGCCGGATCCCGACGGTCCCATCACCGCCACGAACGCACCGGGAGCGATATCGACCGTGATGGTGGCAAGAGCATGCACGACGGTCGCCCCCAATCGATAGTCCTTGGAAAGATCGCGGGCGGCGATGATCGGCGTAGTCATGGTTCAAGACCCCCTCGCGTTGTTTTCCGTCAATGCGCCCGCACGCGCACACCGCCACCACGCCGCGCCACCGCGGTCGCGCCGGCCGAGCCTCGTCGGGCATGGACGACAATCTCGTCGCCTGCATGCAGCCGGTCCGTGATCACCTCCACCCACCGGGTGTCACTGATGCCGAAACGCACGGGAACCGGCTGAAGATGTCGGCCGTCGGCGGCCTTGATCCACAGCAGATCTTGGGGTCCTTTGCGCCTGGGAGACGGCAAGCCCCCCTCTCCCTCCTGCCGCGTTCGCAAGGCCGGACGCGGCCGGAAGCGCATCGCCGCGACCGGCGCCCGCAGGACATCCCGCCGCGTGGCGGTCAGGATGGAAACCGTCGCCGTCATGCCCGGAAGCAGCTTCTCATCCGGATTGGCCGCCGAGATGATCACCGTATAGGTTACCACATTCTGCTGTGTTTTCGGAGATTTGCGGATCTGGACGACCTGACCGGTAAATGTCTCATCGGGATAGGCATCGACCGTGAATGTTGCCTTCTGACCAACGCGCACCTCGCCGATGTCCGCTTCATCCACGGAGGCCTCGACCTGCATGCGGGTGAGATCCTCGGCGATCTGAAAGAGCGTCGGCGTCTGAAAACTGGCGGCGACCGTCTGACCCGGATCGACGGCACGCTCGATGACGACCCCATCGATGGGAGAACGGATGATCGTGCGGGCAAGATCCACCTTCACCTGTTCAAGCAAGGCCTCGCGCTGGCTCACCTGCGCCTTGGCGGTCGCAAGCTGGGCCTCGGCCGTCTTGACCTGGGCACGGGCGGTCTCGAGCGCCAGCGCCTGGGTGTCGAGATCGGCCTGCGAGAGGTGGCCTTCTTCGCGCAGTCGGTGACGACGCGTCATTTCGCGCTCCTCGCGTTTCAGGGCCGCGCGGGCACGGGCGCGCTCGGCCTCCGCCATTTGGACATTGGCCCGCGCGACGGCCAATTCCGCCTCCGCTTGACGCAGCGCCGCCTCGAAACGCGCGGGATCGATGCGCGCAATCGGTTGGCCGGCCTTGACTGGTGCATTGAAATCCACCCAGATGCGATCGATCTGACCTGAGACCTGGGACCCGACCGCGACCGTGCGCACGGCCGACAGCTTTCCCGTGGCAGTGACCATTCGTCGGATATCGCCACGCGTCAGCTGCGCCGACTCCAACACCACCGGCTCGTCCCGCTCGTCTGTCGGCAGGAACAGCCAGACCAGACCACCCACCATGACGACCAGCAAAGCCGTCACGACAGGATGGACGCGCAGCCACCGCCCCGCCCGTCTCAGCCAAGAAAGACGGAGCCCGTCATGATCCTGTGTGCCTGTCTCCAAGAGCGATCCTCACGCTTCCCCGCTGTCGAACGCACGGCCCCGCTCCGCAGGCGGCGCATCGATACCGTTCCTCCTCATGCTGAGCGTAATGTGCTGGCCTTTTTCTGTGAAGTCCATGTAAACGATGGATTCCCATTGCCATTCCCCAAAGCGGGGTGTGCAGGATACCGAAATTGGCCGTGACAGAGGAGACGGTCTCCAAATGCTCAGGCGGATCGAGACAGTCAGGGCGCTGCGTGAGACAATCGGCGATTGGCGCAAGGCCGGTGAACGAATCGCGCTGGTGCCGACGATGGGCGCGCTGCATGCCGGTCACCGGGCGCTCGTGCGTTTGGGACGCAAGGCGGCCGATCGCGTGATCGTCTCGATCTTCGTCAATCCCAAACAGTTCGGGAAGAATGAAGATTTCTCTCGATATCCCAGAACCTTGGAGGCTGACCTTGCAGCATTGGTAGAAGAGGGGGCCGATGCCGCCTTCGTGCCGGCCGTGACCGAGATGTATGGAGAGGGATTCGCCACCGAGGTGGTGGTCCGCGGCTTGAGTGAGCCGCTGGAGGGCGAACATCGTCCTGGTCATTTCGCCGGGGTTGCGACCGTCGTGACCAAGCTGCTTATCCAAAGTCTACCGGATGTCGCCGTCTTTGGAGAGAAGGATTATCAGCAGCTCGTGATTATTCGGCGGCTGGTGACCGATCTCGATCTGCCGGTGACCATTCTCCCCTGCCCGATCGTGCGGGAAGCGGACGGCCTGGCGCTGTCTTCGCGCAATGTCTATCTCTCGCCTACGGCTCGGCGCATCGCACCGCGACTGTATGCCACCTTGTGCCGGCTCAAGGAGGCGGCCGAAGCGGGCGCCGCTCCCCTTGCCCAGCTGGAGGAGGAAGGGCACCGCGAGCTTCTGCGTGCGGGGTTCGAGGCGGTGGACTATCTCACCTTCCGTGATGCCGACACATTGGCGCCGGTGGGTGATCTCAAACGCCCGGCCCGGCTGCTCGCCACCGCCCGGCTGGAGGGCGTGCGCCTGCTGGACAACCTCGCCGTCGGCCCCCTTCCTGCCAGCGCATGAGCGTCCACCCGCCGCAGGAATTTCTGATCACTGATGACTGATCACTGGTCACCGAATAGTCACTCACCGGCTCGACCGGCATCCCCCCTGCCTGCCCCCCCCTTCCACGTCATTCGCCGGTTTATCCGGCGAATCCATCCGGTGGTGGAGATCATCTGCAGCCTTGACGCTGTCTCCCCCATCCGCTGGATCCGCCGCATCTGCCGGCGGGTGACGAGAGGGGGAAACGGCCCCGCCGATCAAGCCTGCCCGGGCTTGTGACCCGGGGTCGGCGGGTGACGAAGGAAGGGC
>CAZJPA010000069.1:0-12946 GCA_964547755.1 uncultured Sphingomonadales bacterium | reverse complement strand
CAAATCCTTTCTCGATTTTCTCGACAGCATGTCGCGCAAACGGGTTGAGGACTTTCTCGCCGAGCAGATGGGGGAGGCCCGTATCGGCCCCCTGTTACTGCAATTGAGAAAACAGGGCGGTCCCCGGCGGGAATGTGTGGCTTTCCTCAGCCGTTCCTCGTCTTCCCCCCGGGTGCATGTGGTTCTGGCGGCGGCCAGCCGCTTCCGACGCTTCGCTTCAGAGCTGTCTCCAGCTCTGCTCGGCGAGAATACTTTCATGGAGGCGCTGACCGAAAGGGGGGGCGACGGCGAAGATACCGATCGGACCATCGCTTTTCTCGACTGGCGGGACCGCCCGGATGCGGAATTCGTTCGGGACCTCGTCTGCCGGGCGAGCGAGGAGGGAGTCATCGTCGGCCGACTGTCCCCCCATCGTTTCGCCGTTCTCCATGAAGGTGAGGATGCGTCAGATCGGGCCGAGCGATTCGTACAAAGCCTCAAGGAAAAATGGGGACCGAATCTTTCCTGGGCCGTGCTCACCGTGGAGATGCAGCAACTGACCGATCCCGAAGGACGGGCGGCGTTGCGATTGCTCCTCCATCGCTTCGCCACCGCACCCGACATGGCTGTCGAGGAATTGCATCTCGACAAGGGGCTGGTTCTGCTGGCCGACATCTTCCGGGAGGTGGAAGCGCTCAATGCGCGCATCACCGGCGGTCGCTTCGATATCGTCTACCAGCCGATCGTCTCGCTCGCGGACGGCAGCGTCCATCACTATGAAGCGCTGCTGCGCATTCCCGGCGAACAGGGACCGGGCCGGATGATCGGACTGGCCGAGCAGTCGGGGCTGATCCCGGCTTTGGATTACGCGATCGTCAACAAGCTCTTGCGCCGCATCAAGGGGATGGGGCACGAGGCGGCCGGCATGCGAATCGCCGCCAATCTCTCCGCCCGTTCTCTCCTCGATCCCGATTTTCTGACCCGCCTGCTTCAGCGTCTGGAAGAGGCGGAAGACTGCGCCCGGCATCTGCTCTTCGAGGTAACCGAATCGGCCCGGATCGATGATGTGTCCGGCCTTGCGCGTGCCCTCGAGACGTTGCGGGAAAACGGCTTTCCCGTGTGCCTCGACGATTTCGGGGCCGGCATGTCGGGCTTTCAGTATTTACGAGACCTGCCGGTGGACTTCCTCAAAATCGATGGCAGCTATGTGAAGGGTGCGCCGCAGGATCCGCGCATGCATGATTTCCTGGACGCGATCCTGGCCCTGGCCAAGAAACTGGCCATTCCCACCATCGCCGAATGGGTGGAGACGGCCGAGGAAGCGGCCTTCGTGCGCGAACGGGGCGTCGCCTATGGTCAGGGATTCCACTTCGGCCGACCCAGCGCCCGCTTTCCACATGCGACACGACGCCGGTCCCGCGTCGCGATGTAGGCGCTGCTGCCACCGTCATGGCCGACCAACACCGACCAGCAGCAGCCCCGCAAGCGTCATCATGACGATGATCGTATAAAAGACAAAGAGCGCCGCGGCCCGCAAGCTGGTGGCAAGCCATCCCCTGTCGCCGCAACGCCTCAGGGCGACAAGCAGATACGCCGCACAGACAAGCGCCCACAACCTGCCGGCCCATTGCGACCATCCGGCAACGGCAAGCGGGATCATCACAGTGGCGGCGAGGAAGAAAAAGGCGTGCAGGTGAAGGGCGAAGACAAGGTGATCCACATAACGGCGGCGCCGAAACAGACCGCGCAGCAGCAGGGCGAAGACGGGGATCAGCAGGAAGAGCACCCTGGGCAGCCACACGCGCAGAAAGGCGTTGAGCGGTGCCGGATCCTGCAGCGTGCGTTCAAAGCCCTGGAGCAGTCGCCGGGCATAAGCAAGGCCCGCCTGGGTCTGCCGATCGGTGGATGCGGCCTCACGGCGAAGGGCATCCTGCTCTTCTGCGGGCACGCGCGGCGTTTGGGCTTTTTCCCGCGGTATGGCTGGAGCGAGCAGGACCAGATCGAAATTGCGTCTTTCCTCTCCCGCTCCCAGCGACACGATGCCCGCGCCGGATGTTTCGGCCGGACGCAGTCGGAACTGGACCAGGGCCACGCCGGAAACCTCCAGCGCCAAGAAGAAGAGAACGAGCACGATGACGAACAGCCGCACCGGCGGCACAAAACGCACCCGTTGCCCGGCCAGATAGCGGCATGTCAGCTCGCCCGGCTGGAACAGCAGCAGGCGGAGGCTGCGTGCCGCCCGGCCGTCGAAGGACAAGACATTTTCCAGCACCTCGCCCAGCAGCGCCAGAAACGGGCGGTCGAGATCGCGTAGCCGCTGGCCGCATTGCGCACACCAGGGCCCCGTGAGCAGCGCGCCACAATTCCGGCAGCACACGGGCGGGACGGGTGCCCCTCCCGCGCCGTCGCCCTGCAAAACCGAAGAGGCCGACGACGGCGGGGCGGCCGCAACCGACGGTTCCCGCCGGTCCGGTTCTGGTTGCTTCCCATTCACGCCGTTTCCCTCTCCCCGCCCTGACTTTGCGGCTTGGGCAGCACGCCGCCATGCTGTACCTGCCGGCTGCGGTGATAGGCGGCATGCCAGTCGCGGATGAAGGCGGCCAGCCGGCGGAATTCCGCGCGCCGCGGCGAGCCTTTGCGCCAGATCAGACCGATCGTGCGGGCGGCCGCCGATTCGGCGAGGGGAACCGCGCGCACGCCGGTGCCCGCCAGGATCCCGCCGGCGATCGCCATTTCCGGCAACAGCGTCACACCGAGACCATTGTCCACCATATGCACGAGCGTCAGCAAACTGGTGCCCATGATCGACTGCGCCGGATCCACGCCGGGTAGGGAACAAGCGGCCAGCGCATGGTCCCGCAGGCAATGCCCCTCTTCCAAGAGCAGCAGGGTTCGGCCGTCGAGATCCTCCGTGCGGACGCGCTCAGGCAGCGGATCGGGGCCGGGTGGAAAGGCCGCGTGAAAGGGATCGGCGAACAGCGGCTCTTCCTCCACGCCACCGCAGCGGTAGGGCAGGGCATAGAGCACGACGTCCAGTTCGCCGGCCAGCAGCGCTCGGCACAGATCCGCAGACAACGCCTCTTTTAAGATCAACTGCAGCTTCGGAAAAGCCCGACGCAGCGCCGGCATGAGCGGCGGCAGCAGAAAAGGCGCGATGGTGGGAATGATGCCCAGCCGCAACGGCCCGGAAAGCGGCTCACGCGCACTGTCCGCGATCGCGCACAGGCGCTCGACCTCTTCCAACACCCGGCGGGCCTGGGCGACCACCTGTTCACCCAAGGGGGTGAGCGATACGCGCCGACGGTTGCGGTCCACGAGATCGGCATCGAGCAAGGCTTCGAGCTCCTGAATGCCGGCAGACAATGTCGATTGGCTCACATGACAGGCCCGCGCCGCTCGACCGAAATGCAGATGGTCGGCCAGCGCCACCAGATAACGCAGCTGTTTGATGGTTGGCGGATGAGTCATCGTGTATGCCGATTATTGTTGTCGGAATAATTCGTTTGATAGATATCATGCCTCAGGCTAGGCATCAAGAGCCCCGCGCCCCCGGCCAGCGAATCGCGGCGGGGATCGGTTTCCTACGCGGGAAGAAGGAATGCATTGCAAGGACTGAAAGGACCAAGACCATGTTGACCATCGGCGATCGTCTCCCGGCCTTCCGCCTGAAGGCAGTGGGACCGGACGCGGAGCCCGGCATGCCGCTGCCGGAGATCACGGAAGACGGCTTTCCCGGCCAGTGGAAGCTGCTGTTTTTCTGGCCCAAGGACTTCACCTTCGTCTGCCCGACGGAGATTCTGGGTTTCGACGCCGCCTATGACAGCTTCGCCGCGCGCGAATGCGCGATCATCGGCGCGAGCACGGACACCGATGCGGTCCATATCGCCTGGCGGCTGTCGCGTGCGGACCTGGGCGCGGTGCGCTATCCTTGGCTGGCCGACCACAACAAGCAGCTGGCCGGCGCCCTCGGCATTCTCGACCCGGAAGAAGGCGTTGCGCGACGGGCGACATTCCTGATCGACCCGGACAATGTCATCCGCTTCGTCTATGTGACGGACGACGGCGTCGGCCGCGCACCCGAGGAGGTGCTGCGGGTGCTGGATGCGCTGCAGACAGGGGAATTGTGCCCCTGCGGGTGGACGCGAGGCGATGAGACGATTGATCCCCGCCAGGCGGCCTGAGAGAAGGCGGCCGTCCCGTTGCGCGGCAACAAAAGAAGCACGGACGGCAGGAAAAGGCGGGGAAGAGGCGGGGAGATAGGCGCGGACACTTCCTCCCCCCTCGTCCCCCCCTTCCCTTTCCCGCGCACACCGATCATGCACCGCATCATCCGCGGCTGCCTTCTTATATATCTTTATCTATCGCCATCCCCTCTTCTCGTCCCCCGCCGACTCCCCCTCCCCTCGTCATCTGCCGGATCAACGGGCGTGTCTGCCCGCCTCTTCGGCATCCGCCGACCCCGGGTCACAGCCCGGGACAGGCTCGACCGGCGGGTCCAGCGGACAGAGGAGACAGCGCCCAGCGCCGGGAAGTCATCACCACCGGTTGGATTCGCCGCATCTGCCGGCGAATGACGATTCGGTGATCGGTGATCAGTCATCAGTGATCAGAACCAAAAGCGGCGAACGATGGGAAAGAAGACCGTCATACGCCTTCCACCTCCGACAACTGATTACTGATCACTGGAACGTCATCCGCCGATCCCGGGTCACAAAGCCGGGACAGGCTCGACCGGCGGGCCCAGCTCCCCTTCGTCACCTCCTGGCCCTTCTTCTTTTCGTCATCTGCCGACTTGAGCGGCGGATCCATTCCCTTCCCTTCGTCATCCGCCGGACAAGACCGGCGGATCCAGCGAGCAGCGAAGACAATCCCGAACGTCGAAGATGCCGTCCCCACCGGCTGGATTCGCCGCTCTTCGGCGGCGAATGACACGGGAAGGGAGCAGCCGGATAGGCTCGCCGGTCACGCCGACGAACGACGAAAAAGGAGTCGGCGAATGACGCAAAAGGGAACCGGTGGATGACAAGGGAAGCGTGATGGCGAGCGAGGCCAGAAAGAGGGTGGATCCGATGCGCCTTGAGGGCGGGCTCTTGCGCGAACCCGGCCCGTCCCTTTTTCGCCAGAATTTCCCGGCAAGATCTCCGCGCGGCTGGGAAAGGGGGGCTGTTGCGGAAGAGGGGCTGTGAAGAGGGGTGATTGCCGACGGACGGCAAAAAGAGGCCGGGGTGCGAAGGATGCACGGCCCGGCCCGAGTCACGACAGCGAGGATTTGCGAGAGTGAGTGCCCTCTCTCCCGCAAACGGACATTCCCGCTCCGCATGGGGGCGAAGCGGAAACGTCCAGTTTGAGAGTTTCTCTCATGAAGCGGGGAATTTCAAGGGACAAACTGTCTCTTAAGACAGACGGCTGTTTCTGGAGAAAACGGGGTGTGAGGCCGTAGGGATTCTTTCGTCTTGGAACGACAAGGACTTCGCCGACTGCCGCGCCCGCATGTGGCATTCTCTTGCGACGCATTGTCGCGCAGGGAAGCGGAGGGCCGCCCGCAGCAGGCTGGACCGTTCGACAAGGAGCCATCCGCATGTGCGGGATTGGCCGGTGAGAGTGGTCGGTCCATCATTTCTTCTTCCGCCGCATCCGCCCTATGACGGTCATCACCGGTCGGTTCCTGGGCCATCGAAAAAGACCGGGTGACCGGCCCGCCCCTTGGGATCATCACTCGCCAGTTCTCTTTTCCCGTCATCTGCCGCGTTCTGCCTTTCGTCCCTGGTCCCCTTCTCGTCACCCGCCGACCCCGGGTCACAAGCCCGGGGCAGGCTGATCGGCGGAATCCAGCGGGAAGGGAAAGCTGCACCGAACACCGGGAATGCCTCACCACCGGATAGGTTCCCCGGTCACGCCGGCGAACGACGAAAAAGGAGCCGGCGAATGATGCAAAAAGGGGCGCACCGGCCGCCTCACCTTCTTCACTGATCGGTGACCGACGATCGATGACCAATGACCGATCACTGATCACCGCTCACTGATCTCTGGCATCCAGCCCGGGAGGATGCATTCCTCCGCAATCCGGCAGGCCGCAGGGCCGATCACCCCAAGCCCCCGCCGTTGTCTGAGATCGCGGCGGATTCCGGTCCCCGATCATCCCTATTCCTCGCGCTTCTCCATGCGCTGCAGTGTCTGAGATCGCGGCGGATTCCTGATCACCGATCACTGATTACTGATTACTGATCACCGGCAGCCAGGCCGGGGCGGTTGATGAGTTCGTCCGAAATCTGGCAGGCCGCAGGGCCGATCAGCACGACGAACAGCGTCGGCAGGATGAAGAGAATGAGCGGCACCGTCATCACGGCCGGCAGCCGGGCGGCCTTTTCTTCGGCCTTCATGAGACGTTCCTTGCGGAATTCGCCGGCGAGCACGCGCAGCGCCGTGGCAAGCGGCGTGCCGTATTTTTCGGACTGGACGAGGGCGGTCACCACCGCACGCAGGCTTTCCAGCGGCACGCGCTCGGCCAAGTTGAGCAGCGCTTGCCGCCGATCGGGCAGAAAGCCGAGTTCGATGGCGGTGAGCGAAAACTCCTCGGCCAACTCCGGCGCGGCGCGGCCGAGCTCGCGGTGGACGCGGTTCAAGGCGGCGTCCAATGTCAGCCCCGCTTCCGCGCAGATGACGAGAAGATCCAACGCATCCGGCAGGCTTTTGCGGATCGCCTCCGCGCGACGCTGGATGGCATTGGCGACGAAGATGTCCGGCGCCTTGAAGGCCAGCAGGGTGAGCCCGACGGGAATCATCGCCCGCGCGACGGGGCTGTCCGCCATCAGCCCAACCCCATAGAAGAGCAGAAGACCGACGGCCGCCAGCGCAAAGGGCAGCACCAGCTTGAAGAAGAGGTAGACGACGAGCGCGTCCCGGCTGCGCAGCCCCGCCTGAACAAGGCGTCGTTCCGCTTTCTCCGTCTCCTTCGACTGCAGCAGCTTCAGCCGCTCGACGATCCGACGCATGAGGGCCATCTGACGTTCGGCACGCCGGATCGGCCGACGACGGGTGGGCGCCAACACACCCGAACGCAGCTGCTGACGGCGGGCTTCGAGCGCCTTCAGACGCTTGCGGGAGGCGACTTCGACGATCCCGCTCGTCCACACCGCCCAAAAGGCGACGAGGGCGGCCAATGCGGCCAGAATGCTGGCAATATCAACGGCGCTCAGACCCGCGATGACCTCCGGCATCTCCTTACTCCCTCACGTTAGATCTCGAAATGGATCATCCGCCGGATGATGAGCGTGCCGATCCCCATCCAGATCAGGCCGCCGACGAGCGCCGTGGTCGCGCGCGGATCGGTAAAAAACAGGCCGGCGTAATCGGGGTTCAGCACAAAGATGATCCCGAACATGATGAAGGGCAGCGCGCCCACGATCCAGGCGCTGGCCCGGCCTTCGGAGGACAGCGCCTTGACCTTCAGCTTCATCTGCTGGCGCTGGCGCAGAATATCGCTCAAATTCGCAAGCGTTTCGGCGAGATTGCCGCCGGTCTCCCGCTGGATCGCGAGCGCCACCACGAAGAACTGGAAGTCCGGGAAGTCAAGCCGGCGGGCCGCGTCCGCCATCGCATCCTCGAAACTCTTGCCGAGACGCACGGAGTCGACAATGCGGGCGAATTCCGGCCCCACCGGCGTCTCCATCTCTTGGGCGACCGTTTTGAGGGCCTCGGCCAATGGCAGGCCCGACCGAAGCGCCCGCACGATCAGATCGATGGCGTCGGGAAACTGGGCGAGAAAAGCCTCTTCGCGACGACGGATGAGATAAGAGACCGTCATATGCGGCAGACCGAGCCCGACCGCGACCGCCGCCGGCAGCGCCAGGCTCCGTTCGGTCCCGCCAAACAGCACGAGCACGGCGAAGACGATCAGCGCCGTCACCCCCATCGCCAGCAAATAGCGCCCGAGCGTGATCGCGCGACCGGTGCGCCTGAGGCGCCGTTCGAGCTCGGCCGGTGCGGGCAGGAAGCGGGTCGCGAGCTCGTCCAGCACGCTCGCCTGTGCGCGCTGGCGCAAGATGGCTGACCGCCTGGAGGAGATGGGCGCACCGGCGGCGTAACGGGCTTTGAAACCGGCGAGTCGCCCGCGCAACCGTCGCTCGCGCGCGTTCGGCAGCAGTGCAAGGCCCGCCAGTACAACCAGCCCCAGCACGGTCACGATGGCGGCCGCCATGGCGAGTGTGGGAGTCATGAGCCGCCTCCCATGACCTCGAGCAACAGCTTATCAAGACCGAAATACTGCGCCCGCGGCAGGAAATGCGGGCGCACGCCGGTCGGCACGAAATCGCCGAGCAGCCGACCGTTCTGATCTTCGCCGTGATATTCATAGCGAAAGAGGTCCTGGGTGGTGATCACCTCGCCTTCCATGCCCACCACCTCCGTCACATAGACGCAGCGCCGCGCGCCGTCGCGCATTCGGCTGACCTGGATGATGATATCGACCGCAGCCGCGATCTGCTCGCGGATCGCCTTCGCCGGCAGATGAAACCCGGCCATGTTGACCATATTCTCCAGTCTGGTCAGCGCCTCGCGCGGGCGGTTGGCGTGAATGGTGCCCATGGAGCCGTCATGGCCGGTATTCATCGCCTGGAGCAGATCGATGGCCTCCGCCCCGCGGATTTCGCCGACGATGATGCGATCGGGCCGCATCCGCAACGCGTTCTTGACAAGATCGCGCATCGTGACCTCGCCCTTGCCTTCGAGATTGGGCGGACGTGTTTCGAGCCGCACGACATGCGGCTGTTGGAGTTGGAGTTCCGCCGCATCCTCGATGGTGACGATCCGCTCGCCGGGGTCGATGAGCCGGGAGATGGCGTTCAGCATCGTCGTCTTGCCGGAACCGGTGCCCCCGGAGACCAGGACGTTGAGCCGGCAGGCGCCGATGATCTTGAGAAGCTGCATCAGCCGGGGCGAGATCGAGCCGAACGCGACCATCTTCTCCAGCGTGATCTTCTTCTTGGCGAATTTGCGGATCGACAGCGACGGTCCGTCGATCGCCAGCGGCGGGATGATCGCGTTCACGCGGCTGCCGTCCGCCAGCCGCGCGTCGCAGATGGGCGAGCTTTCGTCGATGCGGCGGCCGACCGCGGTGACGATCCGCTGGATGACGTTCATCAGATGTTTTTCGTCGCGGAAACGCACGTCGGTGAGCTCGAGCTTGCCGCTGCGCTCGACATAGACCTGGTGCGGGCCGTTGACCATGATGTCGGTGATCGATTCGTCGGCGAGCAGGGGCTCGAGCGGCCCCAGGCCCAGCATGTCGTTGATGATGAGCGTGACGAGGTCGCGTTGCTCCTTCAAATTGAGATTGATCTTCTCCTGGACCAGCAATTCGCCGACGACATCGCCGATTTGGGCCGCCAGCTCACCACGCGGCAGCTCGCTGGCGACCTTGGGATCGATATGTTCCAGTACGAGAGGGAGAATCTGCTCCTTGGCCGCCTCGACATTGCTCATCGTCCCCTGGTCTCGGGCGAGAGGATCGGCTCCTGCCTCCTTGGCGCGCGCGAGCAACTCATTGAGCAGAAAGGTCACGATGTCGCGGACCGCCAGCGGATCCAGATCGATTCCGCGACGGGCGGTTTCCGCCTTGACCAGGGTCTCCAGACGCATGGCCAAACCCGCGCGGGATTCGCGGCCGAGCACATCGCTCGGCAGCGCTTGGGCCGCAACTGCCAGCAGCTCTTCGGCCAAACTGTCGATATCGACAGACGCAGACGACGGGTTCTTTGCGGCAGACGCAGGCGACGGGCTGCTTGTGGCAGGCGCAGTCGGCGGCGGTGGCGATGGATGCTGGGGCGTCGCCTCGGCTGCATTCGTGCTCACGCGCCCTGCCCCCCCCCGCGGTACCGGCGCAAGACCGGCCCGGCGGCGGGGAGTCGCTTTATGAGAAAAGACCCGGCCACGCATGATGCCTGCCTACCTTCCGAACAGCCGGCCCAGCACACCGCGCCGAGCCGTCTCGCCTTCACTGGCGAGAATGTCGCCGAATGCCTGTTGGAGTGCCCGCGCGAGCGGCGATCGCGGTGCGACCGCCACCACGGGCCGGGCCTCCTGCGCCGCCATTACGGCTGTCTTGGGATCGAGAGGCAGAACGGCGTCCGCCGGCCGCTCCACGGAGGCGGCGAAATCCTTCACCCGCACCTCCACCGGCCCACTCGCGGGCAGCTTGTTGAGCAACAAGCGCAGGCGCACCGCCGCACGGCCGTCTTCCTCTGCGGCCTGTGTCTTGGTGCGCACCCCCAATTGCTCGAGACGGGCGATGATCCGGATGCTGTCGCGCACATGGGCCAGCGTCGGTTCGGCGATCAGCAGAATGTCGTCGAGGTGACGCAGGATCTCACCGCCCGTCGGCGCAAGCAGCATGTCCACCGGTAGATCGAGAACGAGATGCGGATACAAAGGCCCAAGTGCATCCAGAAGCGCAAGCACCGCCTCGCCGGGTGTCACGAATGGCGAATCCAGCGGCGCTTCGGCGGAAAAGACGGCCAGATTCTCGTCCAGCTTGAGCGCAGCCCGGTCGAGAAGCAGCGCATCGATCCGGTCCGGGTTGGACAACGCATCCACGAGCCCGCGTCCGGGTTCGAGATCGAACTGCAGCGCGGCGGTGCCGAAATGGATGTCGAGATCCACGAGCGCCGTGCGACCGGCGTGCGCGGCCATCTGATGAGCGAGGGATGCGGCGATCAGACTTGCACCCGCGCCGCCTCGCACGCCGACCACCGCCAGATGGCGTCCTTTACGGTCCCCGCCCGCCTCCTCGGTCTCACCGGCCGCCGCCTCGGCCATGGCGGCGAGTGTGTGTTCGATCGCCTCGGCCAAGGTTTCCCGGGCAAGCGGCTTGACCAGGTAGTCCACCACGCCGGCGGCGAGCAAACGCCGATAATACTGGACGTCATTGACCGTGCCCACCGCCAGCACCCAGGTGTCGCCGCCGCAGGCGTCCGCGAGCGCAGCCAGATCCGCCAATGGATCGCCGCCCTCGGCCAGCTCCACGATGAGAAAACGCGGCGCCGGGGCCAAGGCGAAGCGCCGTACCGCATCGGCGATCCGGCCGTCCGTGACGGCCTCGGGGTCCAGACCGAAATGGGTGACGGTGTCGCGGACCAGGGCCCGATCCGCCTCGTCGGCGAGAAAGGCGCCGAAGGAGGGGCGCGTGTGCGGTTGTGCCGCCTCGGCCGTCATTCTGACCAGCTCTCCCATCGTTCCTGCCCCTTGCGCTTCGATCCATGCCTATGCGTCATGCGATGACGAACGGTCTTGCTCATCCGCCGCTGCCTGTCGTTCGTTGTTGCTTGGTATTGCTGGGCATCAGGATGACGGGTGGGATCGCCCGCCAGGCCTCGATCGCGGCCGTCGCCCGCTCGGAATCATTGGCGCCGGCCGGCACGCCGGCGAGCAGATGGCCGGCATCGGCGACCATCTGGCCGAGATTGATCAGATTGGCGCAGCCGAATTGCGGCGCCGGCGCATTGCCGTGGTTGTGACTCATATTGAGCCGCTTTTCCGGGCAGGGCGGCGATGTCACCCGATAGCGCTCGATCACAAGCAGCGCCTCATTCGGTTCCGGCATCCGCGACAGCGGCGGAGCAGCGACCAGGCGACCGCCGTAGGCCCGCACGAGGCGCTCCAGATCCGCCCGCGCGGCTGAGGGAAAGCTCGCCCCTGTCACAAGGGCCAGCCGGTCGCCGTAGCCGAAGCCGATTTCGTCGAGGAATCGCCGGGCCGGACCATCGACACCAATCGCCTCCTCGGCCCGCACGGGCTGGATGATCCGGACAAGCTCCACGCGATTGCGCATGTCGCGATCACCGATACGGGTATTTGCGGTCTCGGACACATGGCTGCAGCCAGCCAAGAGGACGAAGGGCAGCAACAGGGCGATAAGGCGTGCGGATGCGCCCCTTCTCTGCCGAGCGGTAGTCCTACGTGATCCGCGCATCGTCTTCATCCTTTCCATTCGATCCGCCTTCTCGCCGCAGCCACAGCTAGAAGCGAAAACCCGCGCGCTGATTGAGCGGCATGCCTTCGGGTTCGCCGGTGGGCGCCGGCAGCGGGCGTGGCGCATAGGTAATGGTGCGCCCCTTGAGGAACATGCCGAGATCGCTGGGTAGTTCGAGCCCGTCGGTCGGCAGCGCGAGCCGCCGGGCATCCGTCGGCCGCACGAGATACGGGGTCACCACCACAACGAGCTCGGTTTCCTGGTGGAGGAAACGGTTGGAGCGAAACAGCGGCCCCAGGATCGGCAGGTCGCCAAGGCCGGGAAATTTGCGCAGGTTCTGCGCGATGTCGCTCTGCAGCAGTCCGGCGATGGCGAAGCTCTGGCCCGAGCTGAGCTCCACTGTCGTCTCCACGCGACGGGTGGACAGCGCCGGCACGCGGATGCCCTGGATCTCGATGGCTCCGTTCTGGGACAGCTGGCTGACTTCGGGCGCCACTCTGAGCGTGATCTTGTTGTCCGCCCGCACGATGGGCGTGAACGCCAACTGGACGCCGAATTGGCGAAACTCGATCGCGATCTGGCCCAAGGATTGCGGCACCGGAATGGGAAACTCACCGCCGGCCAGGAATTTCGCGGTCTCGCCGGAGACCGCCGTCAGATTGGGCTCGGCCAGAACGGTCACCAGCCCTTCCGTCTCAAGCGCATCGAGCACCGCGTTGAGATCGACGTGATCGGTCAGCGCCGAAATCCCAAGGCTGTCGGTGGCGTTCGGATCGCGGATCAGATTCGGCAAGGGTCCAAGCGGACCGCCCACGACATTGCGGCCCGCCAGAAAATTGCGGCCCGTCGCCAGCCCGATCATCGTATTGCCGCCGAGATCGAACAGCGACTGCCAGTTGACACCGAGCTGCTTCAATGTCTCGCGCCCGACTTCGGCGAATTTCACCCGCAGATTGATTTGCGTGGGCTGGGTGATCTTGATGCGGCTGATCACGCCCTCAC
>CAZJPA010000068.1:0-13055 GCA_964547755.1 uncultured Sphingomonadales bacterium | reverse complement strand
ATTTTATTAACCCACCGATTTAGAGGCAATGTGAAAAATAAAAAAAATGCTGAACGTTGCCGGCCGAATCCTCGCTGTTCCCGTAGATCGTCGGGAGCATGTTGGCGGGATTGGTGGAATCCGCGCCATACGGATAGGTCTGCGGCAACAAGGTACCTTGGGTATTGATCTCGATCCGCACGCCGTCGTCGCTGAGCACCTGCGCGGGCGGATAGGTGTTCGGCCCCGGGCAGGGGATCAAACGGGCGCGTGTTCTGAGCGTGGACGAGCGCCGTGGAAGCGAGAAGCGCCACGGGGGTCGCCAAGCCCAGCACAGTCAAGTTCCGTTTACGAGACATCGTCACTCTCCATTTCCTTCCGCAAGATGCGTTGCGGACAGATTCCTCACACACGAGCGCGGTTGCTCCACGGATAGGCGTTCTCGCCCGGCCGCGCGGGACCGGCACGCTTGAACACCTTCGGCTTCGGTTTCGGGATGATGGCCGCCACGCGCCAGGCGACGTCGTCTGGGCGCGCATGGGTGGCGACCGTGCCCCACACCCGCTGGCCGTTCATGCCGTTGCCGTAGAAGATCAGCCGGCCCATGCCCGCAGGCGCACCACGGTTGAAGTGGTACATCCGCTGGGCGATGATCGCGGCGTCGAGCCCGCTCATCCGGATCAAGCGCCAACCATCCCGCACACCGTGCTTCTTGGCATGCTCGGCCAGCGCCTCGACGGTGTCGTTTTCCGGATCCACGGTGATCGACGTCACGAAGACGTCGCGCCCGACCCGGCCTCCCAAGGCCTTGACGACCTTGGCCAACGCCGCCGTCTGTCCGGACCGCTCGTCGTCCTTGATGGAGAAGAAATTGATCAGGAAGATCTTCCCCTCCATGCAGTCCTCGTAGAACTTGAGCTTGGTGCCCGTGTGATCGACCGCCGTGATATCCGGCAGACCGCAGCGGACATTGAGGTCGATCTCATGCACCGAGGTAGGCGCCAGACCCTCGCCGGCCGCGCAGCTGCGGCGGGCATTGAGGATGTCGCGTCTTGTCGCAGTCATCGCTTGCTTCCTTTCACTGATATCCGTCTTCGACCGACGCGATCAGTCGCCCATACCCGGCTCGACGATGTCCCACCGGATCATCATCGAATGGTCCTCATGCACGACGTTGTGGCAGTGCATGACGTAGGGACCGAACCAGTCGCGCCAGCGGCTGAAGAACTTCACCTGATCACCCGGACCGAGCCGCACGACGTCGCGCTTGGTGTCCAGGATCTCGTTGAAGCGGATGGGACGACCGTTGATCTCGTAGATCTGGAACTCCTCCATGTGGGTGTGCACGGGGTGCGCCCAGGAGTCGCCCATATTCACGAGAGTCCACAGCTCGGCCGTGCCCTGCTCGATGGCCGCGTCGACGCGGTTGGGATCCATCAACCGGCCGTTCACGGTGAACAGACCGTTGTCGTAATCCCAATACCAGATGCGTTCGCGCCGCACTTCGCGGAAGTCGATGTCGGGCTGCTGGAAGAAATAGTCGGGAATCCGGCTGTGATCCTCGACCTCGCCGCCGACCACGCGGAACTGCATGATCGGAATGCCTTCGTCCAGCGTGCGGCCCGTCGGACCTTCACCGGTCTCGCGCATCTCGAGGCGATTGACGAGATAGACATTGTCGCCCGGCTTGAAGTGCGAGAAGTCGATGATGACATCCGAACGGTTCGCGACCCACAGCTCGAAGTGCTCGACCTCGATCGGCGAGGTGTGGAAGTTGCCGTCCTCCGTCAGGTGGATGAACTTCAGGCCCTTCTTTGCCTTCCGGTCGGAGCTGTCGGTCGTCAGCCACAGATCATAAAGGCGCGTGGGCCCGCCGTTCAGGATGCGGAAGCGATACTTCCGGCGCTTGACCTCCAGATAGGGCTGGATGGTGCGGTTCACCGTCATCATATCGCCCAGCATACCGAAAGTCGTGTGCTGGAAGGACGGAAGCCACTCGCCGTCGATCTGTTGGGCCGCCGGCGAGAAGAAGTCCCAGACCACCTGACCGTTCTCGTCGAACTGCACGTCGTGCAGAATGAGCGGGATGTCGTATTCGCCGCTCGGCAGACGATAGGCCCGCGGGTTCGGGTCGCGCTCGTTGTCGGAATCATATTCCGTGAAGTTGAGCCACATGCCCGAATGGCCCGCGTAGACGTTGGTGGCCGTAAAGTCGAGCCGGTGATCGTGATACCACTTCGTCGTCAGGATTTCGCGTGGATCCTGGCCGGCCGGGAACATCGCATAATGGTGATCCCAGAACTCGCCCGGATCGAAGTAGTCCTGCGGAATGCCGTCCGACTCGGAGGCCGTGTGGAAATTGTGCAGATGGATCGAGAACGACGACAGCGCCCACGGCACATTGCTCTGGCCGAGAGGCGGGTGGTCGTTGATCCGCCGCACGAACACCGGTTCGCCATAGTGGACCTTGTAGGTCGGCCCGGGAGCGATGCCGGTGAAGTTGTCGGACGAAAACAGGAAATGTAGCGAACCCTGATTGTAGGGCGGTTCGGGATGATAGACCCACCGTCCCTGGTGGAGCCGCTCGTAATAGAACTTGCGCGGCGGATACTCATGCCAGCGCTGATGCCGCTCGGGATCGGGCGGCGTGCCGCCCAGGTCGGGGTCGAGCAACCGGGAAGGATGGATCGGCTGCGCAACCGGCATCCGGAACAGCGGCGCCGTGAACGGCGTCACCTGGGGTGACGGCCGCGAGACCAGTGACGGTCGGAAGTTCTGCGGAAAGACCAGTCCAGACTGGGGAAATGCCCCAGGCTGACGGTCCAGCTCGTGGTTTTTGCCGGCGGACACGTATTTGGCCGCAAGGCCCGCGCCCGCAACGGCAGCACCGAGCTTGAGTGCGTCACGCCGTTTCAACATGTGGACCTCTCCTGATTGACCTGTTTCAAGGCTAAGACACTGCTCCCGTTGCGGCGGAAGCAGACAAGGCCGAACATCCAAAGGCCGTGACGGATTGCGAATGGGTCGGTCGGCGTTTCCGGAACCTGCAGCACCATCCGATCCACCGGATCATCGCTCATTTCAGGGCACTTTCGTCCCTTGCGCCCGAAAGGGGCGCGCCCTCGATGTCGGCGGGTGGCTGGGCTGAAGGTTCCGGAACGAATGCCGGTGGATCATACGATTCGCCAAGACCCCACTTGCCTCCACCGGTTTCCGAAATTTCCGCGAGATGTGCGCCCTGTTTCGAACCTGGTTCTCGCGCCTTCGGATCCGGCTGACGATCCCCGATGATCGCCTGGCGAATCGCGTGATGCCTCTCCTCCTTCGCCCCTACACAACCCCTGTTTGCCGAACCTTGCAAGGACGAGCCTAACTCCAAAATTATTTGGGTTTCAAGTTTCAAATTGTGACAAATTGATTGCGCGCCCTCTGTCCATGACGGTCCGCCGCCACGAGGTAGCAGCCAACCCTCTTTGTTCTCGCAATTTTTCACGATCCAGTGAGTCGGAAATCGCGATCGAAATCCCACGTCCGATTATGGGACAGCGCCGGTCCGCGAATGGGCCAGGAATGGCGAAAACCCGCCCGAGTCGCCGGCGTGACACCACAAGATGTCAAGAAAAACATTATGGAACAATGGATTATCCCTGAGCGCGATTCGCGACATTCTGTCGCGCAACACGTGGAAGGAAAGCGGCTCCTTCTGACGGATACCGCGCCGTGGCGGCACCGATCATAACAGCCGCCATGCCGCGTCCCTCAATTCCACTCACGATGTGGTGAAGGCAGCCGCTGCCCGCCCGCGACTGTCCCGGGGGAAACAGCCAGGGTTTTCCTTTCCGCAAAACACGCGTGATCGCCTGCTCTTTTCACCTTCCATGAGAAGGCTGTGGCTCTGCCCGGGATCAAGGGTAAAGAAATATTTCACCTGCTTGACTCCTTTGTTTCAGTGTATCACGCAGCGGATACGCGCAGCGACATTCTGTCGCATATTTCTCATCGCGGCCCATGACGACAGGGTCTTCTTTGCGCCAGACCAAGGAACATGCCTATAAGGGGTGAGAAGGCAGGAGGCGGATGAATCTGTGGCGCGATGTCAAACTAGGGCGCGACATAAGGGGGAGGAGACGGGGCACGGTGGTTCTTTCTCACTGCCCCATGATTTTCTCCAAGGAAAATGGTGCTGCGCCTTCCGCCCACAGGCCCCTGCCCGCACGAAAACAGGAAGCGGATACCAATGGCAAGGATACGTGAAGGCCATCGTTCAAGCGAACAGGCCACCGGAACCGAAGCAGGCGCCTCAAGGGCAAATCCTCCGCTGCAGCCGCAAAGGGCGGAATCGGTCTCCGATCGACCGTCTCCCACATACGGGACGACCGAGCGATCCGTATCGGCGTCCGCTTCCGATCCTTATGCTCCGCTTCTCGCACAGCTCAGGCGTTCCGGCCGGGATACGGCCACGATCGCCCGGGCCGAGCGGGCGGCGGCCGCATCGGGGGAGACTGTGGTGCGCGTCCTGCTCAAACTCGGTCTGATCAGCGAGCGGGATCTCGCCGAGGCGCTTGCGGCCGCCTATGGCCTTGAGCTGTTGCGCGCGGACGCCTTTCCGGACGACCCGCTCTTCGAGGACAGTCTGAGCCCGCGTTTTCTCACGGACGAAGGCGTTCTGCCGATCCGCGAGGAGGACGGTTGTGTCGTCGTCGCCTGTGTCGATCCGGCGGATCCTGTCCTGCGTCAGGCGCTCTCTCTTGCCCTTGGGCGTCCCATTCGGCCGGCCGTCGCGCTCCACAGCGAGATCGAGGCGGCTCTGGCGCGTCTGTATGGGCCGGAAGGCGGCGGCGAAGAGACGATCGAAGAGAGCCTGGCGGAAGGGGAAGGGTCCTTCGGCGAAGAGGCCCTTGCCACCGACATTGAACGCCTGCGCGATCTTGCAAGCGAGGCGCCCGTCATCCGCTATGTCAATCGCCTGATTGCCGAAGCCGCCGAGCTGCGGGCCTCCGATATCCATCTGGAACCGCGCGAATACGGGCTCGCCGTACGTTACCGCATCGACGGGGTGCTTCAGGAGCAGACGCCCCCGCCGGCGCGTCTGGCTGCGGCCATCGTCTCGCGCATCAAGATCATGGCGCGTCTCGACATCGCCGAACGCCGCCTGCCACAGGACGGGCGCATCAAGATGGTGATCAAGGGCACGGGGCTGGATCTGCGCGTTTCGACCTTGCCTTCGATCCACGGCGAAGGGGTGGTGCTGCGGCTGCTGGACCGCGAACAGGTGGCGCTCGACTTCGCGGCACTCGGCATTGCCGATGACACCCGTGCGCGCTTCCTGCGTGTGCTCGACCGGCCGAACGGCATCTTCCTCGTCACCGGCCCCACGGGCTCCGGCAAGACGACGACGCTCTATGCCGCGCTCCAACGTCTCAATGACCGCAGCCGCAAGATCATCACGGTCGAAGATCCGGTCGAGTATCAGATCGAGGGCATCTCGCAAACCGCGGTGCGCCCCGAGGTGGGGCTCACCTTCGCCACCGCCTTGCGGGCGATTCTGCGTCATGATCCTGACATCATCCTGCTTGGTGAGATCCGCGACGTGGAGACCGCGGAAATTGCGGCCCAGGCGGCGCTGACCGGTCACCTCGTGCTCTCGACCCTGCACACGAACGACGCGCCCTCTTCGCTCACCCGCCTGCTCGACATGGGATTGGCGGATTATCTGGTCAGCGCCACGCTCAACGGAGCGGCCGCCCAGCGGTTGGTGCGACGCCTGTGTCCAAGCTGCAGCCGGCCGGATACGATCGAGCCCGAGCTGTTGTCTCGGCTCGGTGTCGATGATCCCGAGGCCTGGCTGGCCGGAGCGGACGTCCGCCGGGCCGTCGGCTGCGCAGAATGCCATCAGACCGGCTATCGCGGCCGCACGGCCATCCTCGAAATTCTCGAGATGACGGATGCGATCCGGCGCCTGTTGGTGGAGCGCGCCGATACCCGCACCATCCGCGAACAGGCCAGACGGGACGGGATGCGGCCGCTGCTGCTCGACGGCCTGGACAAGGTGCGCGCCGGCGTGACCACACTCGAAGAAGTCCTGCGGGTTGCGCATGGAGGCAGCGCGGCAAGCGGCATATGACGACGGCCGAGGGCACGAGCGGGTGAACCATGGGACAAGTTGAGGAACGACCATCATGCCCCAGTTCCGCTATCGAGCCGTAACCCCGCAAGGGCGTATCAGCGAGGGACTGGAGGAGGCGCCCACACGCGCGCATGCTCTCCAGGCCCTGCGCAGTCGCGGGCTCGTGCCGCTCAAGATCGAACCGGCGGCCGAAACGACCGCGCGGCCCTTGCCCGGCTTGTCCACGGGGAGCAGGCGACACGGCAAACGACGCTTCGATCCGCAAGCGCGCGCGCTTCTCATCCGCGAACTGGCGGCCCTGGTCTCGGCCGGTATGCCGTTGGCGGATGCCTTGGCCGCCCTGGAGCGCAGCGGCGGTGCGGCCCCGGCGGTGGCGCTCATGGCTGGCCGTCTCTTGACGGCCGTGCGCGAGGGCCGCGCGCTCTCCCAAGCGATGGCCGAAGTGGGTGACGAGGCCTTTCCGCCCTTCGTGCGTGGCTTGGTGCGCGCCGGTGAGGCGAGCGGTGCGTTGGCCGGGGCTCTCACCCGTATCGCCGATGCATTGGAAGCCCAGCTCGCCCTGGCCCGCGAGATCCGCTCGGCCCTCACCTATCCGGCCCTTGTGGTGATCGTCGCGGCGGCCGCGGTGGCCATTCTCCTGTTTGCCGTCGTGCCGGAGTTCGCGAGTCTGTTTGCCGACCGTACCGCCGCCCTGCCAACGAGTGCCCGCATGATCTTCTGGCTGTCCACGGCCCTGCGCGCCCATGGTCTTGCGATCGCGATCGCCGTGATCGGAGGGAGTGTGGCTGTGGCGCTGTGGTGGCGCGATCCGCAACGGCGGGCAAGCCGGGATGGCTGGTTGTTGCGGTTGCCCCGCCTCGGCGCACTCATTCGCCTGCATGCCAGCGCCCGCTTCCTCCAGACCCTGGGCGAGCTGTTGGCCGGCGGTGTCGCGCTGGTTCCCGCCTTTGAGCTGGCCCGCCAGGCACTCGGCAACCGCGTTCTCGAAAGCCGGTTGCAAGCGGTGCTGCCCCATCTGCGTCAAGGTCGGGGATTGGCCGACAGCTTGAAGGAGACCGCCTTGCTCGACCCGCTGACCCGCGAGATGCTGGCCGCCGGCGAACAGGCGGGGGCCTTGGCGGAGATGGCGTTGCACGCCGCACGGCTGGCGCAAGAGCATGTCCGGCGGCAGGTCCAGGCTCTCATCGCGCTGCTCGTTCCAGCCGTCACCCTGCTGCTCGGGGTGATCGTGGCCGGGATCGTCGGCTCCATGCTGTCCGCGATCCTCGCTTCCTACGATGTTGCCTTCTAGAGGGGATGGCATGATGACGGCAGCTGGATGCACGGGGAAAAGGCAGACGCATGAAGGCTTCACCCTCGTCGAGCTGCTGGTTGTCCTGGTCGTCATCGCGCTGATCGCAACCCTGGCCGCCCCCCGTTTCGGTGGCCCGCTGACCGGCGCGGGCCTGCGCCGCATGGCAGACGAGCTGACCGCCGCCCTGCGTGGTGCACGTGCCTGGGCGCGTGGCCATGGTGCGCCGACCGCTCTCCTGCTGGATCTGGGGAACCGCCGGTTCGCGCGTATGACGTCGGATGGGCGCATCCATTGGCTCGGCTCCTGGCCTGAAGACCTGCGCATCGCGGTCAGCACCGCCGAAGAGGCGATCGCCTCCGACAAACGGCGCGCCCAGATCGTCTTCTTCCCGGACGGCACGAGTCTGGGCGGGCGCATCATACTCGCACACGGCGAGAATCGCGTATCCATCACCATCGATTGGTTGACGGGGCGGGTCCAGCTCGCGCAACAGGGCGGTTAGGAGATCCACGAACATTCGCACCATCTGGTCCATGTTTGGGGAAAGATGAGGAAAGATTAGGTACGGCTTGAAAATTACAGTATGTTTCTCATAGGTGACGCGATACACGGGGATTGGGGATGGCGCAGGGTGAGACGATCGGCACGAGCTTCTTGAGTCTGCGGGTGCTGTTGGCCCGCGGCATCGGTCAGTTTCGTGCGCTTGGCCGTTTACCGGCTCTCGCTCGCTGGCTGCGCCATCTGTTCGGCTGGCGCCGCACGCTTGTGATCGGCCGACGCAGCAAGGAGATCACAATCGGCGTGATCAAGGGACCGGTCCTGGACGCCCGGTGTCTCGCGGCTATGCCGGCCATCGCCTCCCATCCCTGGCCGGAAGAGGACGACCCCGAAACCGTCACCACAATTCTGGATGAATTGTTTCAATCCTGCGACCGCATCGTCGACCGCATCGTCGTGGTGATCGCACCGGAACTCGTGCTTCACCGACAGATCCGTCTGCCGGAGGCCGCTCTTGCGGATCTGCCTGCAGCCGTGGCGCTTGAAATCGATCGCTTGACTCCCTTCCCGCCCGAGCAGGTCGTCTTTGCCGCCGCACCGGACTGGGAGCAGGAAGCACGCGAGCGGATGGTCACGGTAACGGTGGCCGCCGCGGCCCGCAAAACTGTGGAGCCGCTCGTCAAGGCCTTGCACAAGCGCGAAATCCCGGTCGATACCGTGATGCTGGGTGATCTGACGATGGATGGGCTGGACGCGCAAACACAGATCCGGCCGCGCTGGCGTCGTCGATTGCCGTCTTGGCTGGCCGCGGCCGCCGGGGTTGTGTTGGCGGCGCTTTTGCTGCGTTGGCCGGTGGCAAAGCTGCAGGACGAGATCGCGCAAGCACGCAGCCGGCTTGCCGCGATCATGCCGCAAGCACGGGCGGCGGCATCCATTCGGCAAGCCCTGCGGGAACGGGAGGAGGCCATCTCCTGGCTCGCCAGAACCCGTCGCCTGCGCCCGACTGCGCTCGCGCTTCTTGACGAGACCGCCCGCCTTCTCCCGCAAGACGCCTTTCTCCTCCAATGGTCGCTCGACGGCGAGCGCGTCACCCTCATCGGCTACGGACGCGAAGCGGCACGATTGATCGCGATCTTTGACCAGGCAGAGCTCCTCACACAGCCGCGCTTCACCTCGGCGCTCACAAGCGACACGCGGCTGGGGCGCGAGCGCTTCTCGCTGGAGCTCGCCTTGCGCCCGCCCTCGCTCCCCGAAGAAACCGCAGGTGATCAAGCGCCCCGGACGGACGCGGACAGCGTGGAAGCGGCACGGCCATGACGGATACCGGCACCCATAACCTCACGCAACGGCGACGGGCCGATGAACAAGCCGCTTCCACCGCTGGCCCGCCATCCATGGATGCACCGGCCGATTCCAGCCATGCCGCAACCGGCGGACGCCAAGGGAATCGCCAAGCCGCCCGGCTTCTCATTCTCCTCCTCATCCTGGCCTTGCTTCTTGTGACGGGCCTCGTGTTGCCGCTGTTTGAGGAGCGGGCCGCATTGCGGGACGAGTTGCTGCGCCTTGAAGACGACATTGCCCGCGCCCGCACCTTGGTCAACGCGGCCCCCGAGCTGCGGGCGCAGCTTGCTCGGAGCGAACGGGAACTGACACAGTCCGGATGGCTGCTCGCCGGCGATTCGGCCGCGCGGGCCGCCGCTCAGCTGCAGACCCGCATCCAAACGCTCGCCGATGCGGCGGAGATCGAGCTGCGTCAGCTTCAGGTTCATGCCACACCCGCCCGTGAGCCGGATCTGCCGAATGTGCTGGAGCCCGTGGAAATCGAGATGGAGCTCGTCGCCGACATCCAGGGTTTGCAGCAAATGCTCGCCGGGCTGGAAACGGGCCGTCCGCTCGTGTTCCTGCGTCGGCTCCATATCCGGGCCCGCCTCGAACGGGCCGACCCGCGCACCGGAAATTACAGCGTCATGCCCGAGCTGATCGTCTCCATGACGGTGCGCGGCTACCATCTCCTGCCTGTCACCGCGAAAGACGCTGCCGCGCTGGGCGAGGAGAGCGCCTCATGATCAGGAAACGGCGATGGCCGGATCTGTTGTTGCCTCTGGCGGTGCCCGTCCTCGCCGGCGGTTTCATGAGTCTGCTGCTGGTGCTGGCCGTGCCGGTGGAGCGCACCCCGCGCGTGCCGTATGCCGTGCCCCCTCAGCCCGCGATCACAGAGATCTCCTTGCCGGAACACATCGTGAGAGCCGGTAGGGCCGTCGTCGAGGCCGATCCCTTCGCCGGCGACCGCAAAGCCCCGCCGCGCCGCGGTCTAACGGCCGCAAACGGCCGGCAGGCCGCCATCGGTGGACGCATGCCCGCCGCGGCAAACAGGCTTGCGCTTGTCGGGCTCCTGACGGACCCCTCCGGTCCCATCGTCGTGCTCCGGAACGAGACGAGCGGCGAAACCGCTTTGTTACGCAAGGGGGAAACCTTCCATGGCCTTAAGGTGACGGCGGTGGACGGTCTTTCCGTGCGGCTGGAGGGAACAGACGGCAAGGCCGTTATGCTCACCTTGTCCTTTCGCAAGGGGGACGGCACCGGGACAACCGTCATGCCCCGCACCGTTCCCCGCACACAGCCGCGCGCGCGCCGTCCCCACCCGGTCACGGGCGGTAGGAGCACCAGACGAACGGTCCGCCCTGCCACTGCCGGCGCAGCCGCCCCCCGACGAGACGGATTCGGCGGACCAAAGCCGGCACGTCGCTTCCGCGCCCGCAAGGAAAATGTGCGGACATGGCAGCGCAAACTCGAAGATTATGGCATCGCCGACGACAGACACCGCCGCATCCCACCGGCGGACGAGCAGGTGCCTCCTTCAGGAAAGGAGCCGAATCCTTCACGCTGACAAGCCAAACGAAACGGCGTGCGACGGATGCGAAAGACGAGAAAGACAAAAGGGAGCAAGGCGTTGCGAAGGGAATGTCGAAACAAGGGGAAAAGGGGCATGAGTGTCTGGGGCGGACCGGCTCTGGGACGGGCCGGACCGGTCCTCCTGCTGCCTCTTCTCGTGCTGAGCGCCTGCACGACGCCCGGTCATGAGGACCGCCGTCCGGCACCTCCGCCCGGCCTGTTCGAGGAACCGCAGCGTCAGCCGGACCGCAGCAGCGGACAGCCGGGCGAAAGCGTCACCGAGCTGTCCACCGGCCGTCGGCTGGAAAAACCGGAGATCTTCTCCGGCGCCCGGAATGCACGGGTGGGCGCCACAGGTCAGGCTGTCCGGGTGGCACCGGCGGAAGGGGGCTTGAGTCTCAATTTCGTGGATGCGCCCCTGCGGGACGTGGTCGAAGCGGTGCTGGGCGAAGCGTTGGGCGAGAATTACGTCATCGATCCCGGCACGGATGCCCGCATCACCGCGCGATCGGCCCGCCCCATCGCCAAAAGCCGTCTGGCGGCGGTGCTCGAAGACATCCTGGCGCTCCACAATCTCGCCCTCCTCAAACGTGCAGACGGCTACCGCATCCTGCCGATCGACAAGGCCAGCAGCGTGACGGCCGACGTCCTGCATCTGGCCGCCGTTGCCGGGGACAGCGGCGGCTTCGGCTTTCATGTCATCCCCTTGCGCTTCGCCCAAGCGGCCGCGGTGCGGGATGCCGTGCAGCCGACGCTCGTGCCCGGCCGCACCGTTCTCGCCGACGACGCCCGCAATCTGCTGATCTTCCGTGGCCCCGGATCGGAAGCCCAGGATGTGGTGGCGCTCGTCGAGCTCTTCGATGTCGATTGGCTCAAGGGTATGCATTACGGCCTCTTTCCGCTCGAGAGCGCCGATGTCACCAGCGTCATACCGGAACTTAGGGCCGTCTTCGGTCTTGACGAGGCCCGCCCGGGCAGCATGCCGGCCGCCGTGCGCTTCCTGCCCATCGAGCGCATGAATGCCGTGCTCGTGATCTCGCCGACCGCCGAATTGGTGAGAGAAGCACAGAATTGGGTCGCGCGGCTCGACCGCGGGGAAGGTGTGGCCGGCAAGCGCCAGCTTTTCGTCTATCGCCTCAAGGCCGCCCGGGCCGAGGACGTGGCCGAGGTCTTAAGCGGGCTGTTCGAAGTCCAGCTCGCTGCCGGCCAGACGTCATCGGCCGGCTTCGGCGGTTTCGGCGATGTGGCGCCAGGGCGGCGGGCCGGTCAGGCTTTCGGCCTTGCCGGAGGCGATAGCGGCAGACAGGCGTCAACCACACCTGCAACCGGCGGAGGTCGGATGAACACCCCCAGCCGATCTTCGGCGGGCGGATCGACCGCCACGCGCAGCGGCACTCTCGGCCGCAGGAGCAGCGGTGCGACATTCTCATCGGCTGGTGGACCAGGCGGCCCATCCGGCACACCCTTGTTCCACGAGGGACCGCGGATCATCGCCGACGGCCGCAATGATGCTCTGCTCGTCTATGCCACGCCGCAGGAATACCGGATGATCGAGCGCACCATCAAACGCCTCGACATCGCTCCTCTCCAGGTGCTCATCGAGGCGACAATCGCCGAAGTCTCGCTCAACGACGCCCTGCAATTCGGCCTGCGCTGGTTCTTCCAGAACCAGGGAGCCACCGGCCGCCGCACCAATACGGTCACCTTCTCGGATCTCGGCAACGGCGGCGTGAACCAGCAGTTCCCGGGCTTCTCCTATCTGTTCACGGGACGTTCGGCCCAGGTGGCGCTCAATACATTGAGCGATTTGACGAAAGTGAATGTCGTCTCGTCACCGCAGCTGATGGTGCTGGACAATGGCACGGCCCGTCTGCAAGTGGGCGACCAGGTGCCGGTGCCGACGCAGCAATCGGTCTCGACCCTCGACCCGAACGCCCCTATCGTCAATTCCATCGACTTTCGCGACACCGGCGTGATCCTGGAGGTGACCCCGCATGTGAACGCCAGCGGGCTCGTCGTGCTCGACGTGCGCCAGGAAGTCTCCGACGTGGTGCCGACCACCACCTCCGGCATCGATGCGCCGACCATCCAGCGCCGCGTCATCGAATCCACGGTCGCTGTTCAAAACGGCGAGACGATCGCACTCGGCGGGCTCATCCGGGACAGCCGCAACCGCACCCGCTCGGGCATCCCCCTGCTCTCCCGGCTACCGCTGTTCGGCCCGCTGTTCGGCACCACGCAGGACACCAAGGAGCGGACCGAACT
>CAZJPA010000067.1:0-13210 GCA_964547755.1 uncultured Sphingomonadales bacterium | reverse complement strand
GCCCTTGTCGATGAGGGTCGGCAGCGGCCGCAGATGGCCGACAGGTGCGACGGCGCCGATTTCGAAGCCGGTGATCGCCTTCACCTCCTTTGCCCGCGCAGGGCGCACCGATGATCCGACTGCGCGCGCCAGGCGGGCCTCGTCCACCCGCCGGTGGCCGGGAGCCAGCAGCAACAGCGGCTCCTCCTCGCCCTCTGCGGTCCGGCGCATGAAGATCAGCGATTTTACGACCCGCTCCGGCGATACGCCGATGAGCGCCGCCGCTTCGGCCGCACTCCGGCAGGATTGGGCAAAGGCACGCAGATCGCGGACGAGATCGGCCCGCGCCGCGAGCGCGGTGGCAACCGGCGGCGCCATGCCGCGGGCGAGGAACTCGTCACGAGACCGTTTTGCTTTCATCCCCACTCTCACATCCTCTTCCTGCCGCCCCTGCCCGGCCGGCACAAGCCCTCAAAGATTCTGGCGGACGAGAAAGTCGTCGAACGACTGCCAGAAAGCCCGCCGCCAAGGGGCTGCCTCTTGGAGGATCTCGTGGCGTGCGCCCGGGATCGCCACCACTTCAGCCTGCCGCAGGCGATGCGCGAGCCGCCGCGCGGCGCAGTTGGAGACGACGCGATCGGCGCCGGCGAGCGCAATCAGCATCGGCTGCGCGGGCCGGCCCGCCCGTGCCGCCGCGCGGACTGCTTTCATCGCCCGGCAGGCGGCGTCGAGCCACCCCCAGGTGACACCGCCGACCACGAGCTCCGGCCGGCGGGCGATCACCTCCGATTCGAGTCGATAGCGCGCATCGTCATGCGTAAACAGCCGCTGGCGGCGGCGGTGCCAGGCCGGATCGGCCTCCGGAGGCCGCCAAGGCCCCTGCCCCCATGCGCATACCGTTTCTCTTCCCCGGCCACACTGGAAACGGGCGAGCGCGCAGACGAACCGCTCGGGCAATGGTGTCGCGTGCAGGCCGATGAGCGGCGCCGCGAGCACGAGGGCCGCCACCGCCTCCGGCTGGCGGAGCACCGCAAGCAACGCCACCAATCCACCCATGGAATGGCCGAGCAGCAGGGCCGGTCCGGCTGCGCCGAGACGGTCACGCGCATGGGTGAGAGCCGCCAGGGCATCGGCGGCCAGGAGCTCGAAGTCTGCGACATGGTGGCGCTGATACTCGGGCAGAGGACGTTCCGAACCGCCCTGGCCGCGGTGGTCGAGCACGGCCACCGCAAACCCGCGGCCGGCGAGCGCGCGCATCGTCTCGAACCAGCGCTCGATGAACTGGCCGCGCCCGGGCAGGCCAAGCACGAGACCGCGCATCGGCGCGCACGCGGCCGGAGCAAGCGCGAGGCGCAACGTCGTCCCGTCGGGACGCACCAGCCGCTCCCACTGCAATCCGGAAGGCGGAAGACCCGGGCCGCCGTCTGCTGCTTCCACCGCCATGGGCTGAACCCTCCTGTTCCGCATCTGCTGCGCCGCTCCTGGTCTTCCGCTGTTGGGCGACCTTGGCATTTAAGGCGAATTGTTTCGATCTCTTAAGAGCAGGGCAAGACGAATCGCTTACGAATCGGAACATCGGCAATCAAACGCGGGAGACGAACCCATGTGGACACTTCTTCGCAAACTTCGCAAGAGCGAGCGCGGTGCGACCGCTATCGAATACGGTCTGATCGCCGCCTTGGTCGCCATCGCGGCCATCGGCGCGCTGACGGCCCTCGGCGGAAGCCTGAACAATATCTTCACGAATGTGAGCACGACGCTCGACAGTAACGCGAATCCCTGATCTCCTCGACTGACAGGAACCCCGCGCGAGCGGGTCCCGCCCTTCCAGTCCGGTTTTTTCGGGCAGTGGGAAGGGCGGGGCCTTTTTTTTTTTGAGCGCGCGGGCCGCTTTTGCCCAAACGATCCCTGCGCCTTGGATGAACATGGCGGGTGAGCGTGGCGCGGGTGAGCGTGGCCGGCCGGCAAGTCTGTCCCAGACATCGACAGATCTTGCGCGATGTGGCGAGCTTGCCAGCCATCCTCCTTCAGGGCTGCAGGTCTCGGCCGGGCCCCTCAAGCGATCGCTTCGGCGTCGGCCAGCAGTTCGGCGACGTCTTCTTTCAGACGACCGTGTTCCTGGCTCACCTTGCGGATGGCGGCGACGATCTCGTCACCACTGGCCTGCATGCCGTCCACAACCTCGGCCAACTGCTCGACCAAGGCGAGGCTTTCGCGCATACGTGCAACGAGTCGCTCCAGGCGCGCGGCGGCTTGCGTGCTCATGCGCCCCCGCCCCGAAAGATCTTCCAGCATGCGTTGGAAAAGGGTACCCATTTCGTCGATCGCGCTGCCGACTTTCTGGACCGCCGTTTCCGCGGCGCCGCTGCTGGCCCGCAGGGCCGCCACCCGTCGTTCGATCTCGGCGGTCGCGCGCGCTGTCTGTCCGGCGAGCGACTTGACCTCGCCGGCCACCACCGCAAAACCGCGTCCCGCTTCGCCGGCGCGTGCCGCCTCGATGGTGGCGTTGAGTGCCAGCAGATTGGTGCGCTCGGCGATCTCGTTGATGAGCCCGGTCATGGCGTCGATCTCGGCCGCCACCTCGACGAATCGGCGCACGGCCTCGATCGCTTGATCCACCTGTTCGAGTGCCCCTTGAACGGCCTCGTCCGAGCGATTGTGCTCGGCGGCGAGTTTGGACAGCCCCTTGGCCAGGTCACCGAGCTCGGCGGTCAACGCCATCGAATCGTCGAGAGCCGCGGCCACGCTGCGCCGACGCTCCGCAATCTCGTCGGCCGCCCGATTGCCGGCTGCGGTGAGGCGGCTGGACGCCTCGTCGAGAATGGCGACGGACTCGGCGATCTCGCACTCCATCCGCTTGAGCGTCTCCTCGAAGCGCCCGACAAGCGTCTGGATACGCGCCATGCGGGCTTGCCGCTCCTTGTTGCGGGCGACGACACGGCTTTCCTCTTCCTCCCGGCGGCGACGTTCCTCTTCCAACCGCTCGCGCTCGAGTTCGATCCGGCGTTCCTGCTCCCGACGATGCTGCTCTTCGAGCCGAAACCGCTCGAGCGCGGCGCGCCGCAACCGATCGAGCGAGCGGGCGATGTCCCCCAATTCGTCGCCACGCTCCCCACCGGGCACGGTGACGGCATAGTCGTTCTCGGCCAGACGAACGACCGCCGCATCGAGCGCCTTGAGCGGCCGGGCCACCACCACCACCGCCGTCCAGATGCAATAGGCGGCCACCGACAGTCCGAACACCCAGATCAAGCCCTGAAAGGCGATCACGATCTCAGAGTTCATGCGATCGACCGGCTCGTCCAGAGCGATGCGCGCCTCCTCCAGCCGCGCCATCGCCTGGTCGAGGGGGCCGCGTAGCGTGGCAAAGTCCGCCGCCGATGTCGGCCGACTCAAGGCCCGGCGCATCTCGGACGCGGCCGCCACCGCCCCGCGACAAGCCGCCGCAATCGGCCCCTTGTCTGGAAAGAGGGGCAGAATGCCGAGCGGCCCGTTAAGCAGAGTCGCGCAGTCCCGCACCGCCAGCGCCGCCGCCGCCAACGCCTGACGCAAACGGGCGAGTTCGCTTGCGGAGAGTCGATCGCGTTCCCGCAAATCCGCATACAAACCGGCCAATCGTGTTTCGTCGCGAAAATATTCGTAGTTGAGGCGATGCAGAATGCCGCCGTTCTTGATCTGCTGCACCGCGAAGAAAGCCAGCAGCGTGAACAGCACGACAAGCCCGCCGAGCAGGCTCAGTCGCGCCGTCAAGGAAAATCGACGTCCCGACACTTGCGGTCCCTCTCCCCTTCACAGGCGTTCCCCGGGACCGACCCGCGGCTCTTGATGCCGGATGGGGATTTAACAAGCCGTAAATGGCGGAAGGGAAATCGGCCGCACGCATATCGTGTGAAACGCGGCTTGCACACGTCCACCTTTTCCTGCGCCCCCGGCGAGGCAAGGACGCATCCGGACGAAGCCAAACGAGCGACACACGCGATCGCGCGCCGTCGGTGTCCGAAAAGGCCGGGCGTTCACAGAATCGATTGGCCCGTCGCCTCCCAGTCCTTCAGAAAGGCGGCCAGTCCCTTTTCGGTGAGCGGATGCTGGAAGAGCTTGCGCATCACGCCGGCCGGGATCGTCGCGACATCGGCTCCGATTCGCGCCGCCTCCAGCACATGCAGCGGGTGGCGCACCGAGGCGACGAGGATTTCGGTGGCGAAGTCGTAGTTGTCGTAAATGATGCGGATGTCGCGGATGAGCGCCATACCGTCCTGGGAGATGTCGTCGTGGCGGCCGACGAAGGGCGAGACGAATGTCGCCCCCGCCTTGGCGGCCAACAGGGCCTGGGTGGCCGAAAAACACAAGGTGACATTGACCATGATGCCCTCGGCCCGAAGCGCCTTGCAGGTTTTGAGGCCATCGACGGTCAGCGGCACCTTGATCGCGATGTTGTCCGCGATCTTGGCCAGCTTCAGGCCCTCTTTCAGCATGGTTTCGTGATCGGTGGCGACTGTTTCCGCCGACACCGGCCCATCGACGAGGCGCGCGATCTCGGCGATGGTCTCGAAGAAATCGCCGCCGGCCTTCTTGATGAGCGAGGGATTGGTCGTCACCCCATCGAGCAGGCCGGTTGCCGTCAATTCCCGGATGTCGTCAAGATTGGCCGTATCGACGAAGAATTTCATGGATCGTCTCTTTCGCCATGATAGCTGATCAGCTGATTGCCCTTGTCACTCGCTCTTTCGTCCTTGGCCGCAAGAAGCAGGCGTCGGCGCGATCCTCCCTAGCGCGAAGGGGCGAATCTCTGCAAGCATGCGGACATCGAAATTCCTGTCGAGGCCCCAACCGTCCGGGGTGTGCCGGAGCCGAAGAGTCGCGTGAGTGTGAAGGGGAAAGGGTGAACGCAAACGGCACCGAGACCACGCCCGCGCAAACACCCGACGAGCGCGCTCCGGTGACCGTCTGGCCGCTCGTCGGTGTTGCGCGCGGCTACAGCTATCTTCCCGGGCCGCGGACCCTTGCTCCGGGCGACCCGGTGCTCGTGCCGTTCGGCCGCCGACTGGTGCCCGGCGTCGTATGGGAGGAGACGGCGGATACGGTCGCAGACAGGCCGCCGCCTTCCCGCCTCAAGCCGGTGGCCGAGAGGCTTCCCGGCCCGCCCCTGTCGGCGGCCATGCGCCGCTTTCTCACGCGTTTTGCCGCCTACAACCTCATCTCATTGGGACTGGCCCTGCGATTGGCCCTGCCGCCTGCTGTGCTGCTCTCGCGCGCCCGGCGACGCCTGGTGGTAACGGGAAGCGGCAGCAAGACCGATCATGCCGCAGCGGCCGCCCGTCTGACGCCGGCGCGCCGCAGGGTGCTGGAGGTGGTCGAGCGGGAAGCGGCGCGACCATGGCCGGTGGCGGCGCTGGCGCGGGCGGCGGGCGTCAGCGAGAGTGTCGTGCGCGCCATGATCACGAGCGGCCTCCTGCGCGCCGAGCGCTGGGAAGAGGCGGGACCGCCGCCCGAGCCTCCCGATCCCGGCCGTGCGGCGCCGGCGCTCACGCCCGAGCAACGAAGAGCCGCCGACGCCCTGAAAGCGGCCGTCGCGGCCCCGTCCCCGCGTTACGCGGCCTTTCTGCTCGACGGCGTCACGGGCTCAGGAAAGACGGAAGTCTATTTCGAGGCGATCGCACGGCTGTTGGCCTGCGCCCCCGGTGGCCAGGTGTTGGTCATGCTCCCTGAAATCGCGCTGACCGCCCAGTGGCTCGAGCGCTTCATGCAGCGCTTCGGCGCAGCCCCGGTGCTGTGGCATTCCCAGATGACTCTGGCCGAACGGCGGGCGGCCTGGTGGGCCGTGCGCACGGGCCGGGCGCGGGTGGTGGTCGGGGCGCGGTCGAGTCTCTTTCTTCCCTTCGCCGATTTGCGGCTGATCGTGGTCGACGAGGAACACGACCCCTCCTACAAGCAGGACGAAGGCATCTGCTATCATGCCCGCGACATGGCCGTCCTGCGCGCCCACAGCGAGGGCATTCCCATTGTTCTGGCCAGCGCGACACCGGCGGTGGAAAGCATCTGGAATGCTGAGGCCGGCCGCTATCGCCGACTGCGCCTCGTCGCGCGCTATGGGGGAGCGCGCCTGCCCGCGATCCGGGCGCTGGACATGCGGCGTGAATCGCCGGAGACCGGGCGTTGGTTGGCGCCGTCGCTGGTGGCGGCCCTTGAAGAACGCCTGCAGCGGGGCGAGCAGAGTCTGCTTTATCTCAACAGACGCGGCTATGCGCCGGTGACGCTGTGCCGCCGCTGCGGGGCGCGCGTGGAATGCCCGCATTGCGCCAGCTGGCTGGTGGAACACCGCTACGAGCGTCGCCTCAAATGCCATCACTGCGGCTGGCAGATCCCGGTACCCGACCGCTGCCAGGCCTGTGGCGACACGAACAGCCTGGTCGCCTGCGGCCCCGGCGTCGAGCGCCTGGCGGAGGAGGTGGCCACCCGCTTTCCCGCTGCGCGCCTGGCGGTGATGTCCTCTGATACCTTGCGCCGGGTGGAGGACACGCACCGCCTGATCCAGGCGGTCGCCGCAGGCCGAATCGACATCGTCATCGGCACCCAAGTGATCGCCAAGGGACACCATTTCCCAAAGCTCACCTTGGTCGGCGTGGTTGACGCCGACCTCGGTCTGAGAGGCGGGGATCTGCGCGCAGGCGAGCGCAGCTTTCAACAGATCTGGCAGGTGGCCGGACGCGCCGGCCGCGATCGCTTTCCCGGCGAGGTCTGGCTGCAGAGCTATGAACCGGAGCATCCGGTGGTCGCCGCGCTCACGGGCGGCGACCGCGACGCCTTCTATGCCGCCGAGCTCGCCGCCCGCCGAATGGCCCGCATGCCGCCTTTCGGCCACCTCGTCGCACTCGTGCTGTCCGCGCGCAGCGAGGAGCGCGCGCAAGAGGCGGCCCAGGCGCTCGCCGCCGCTTTTCCGGCGGCCGCGACCACGGCCGGGGCGATTCTCTACGGACCGGCTCCCGCTCCCATTGCGCGGATCGCCGGGCGTTGGCGCTGGCGCTTGCTTGTCCATACCCCGCGCGAGCTGCGTCCGCAGCCGATCGTCACCCGCTGGCTCGCCGATGTGCGGATTCCCGCCTCGGTGCGGCTGCGGATCGATGTCGATCCCCACAACTTTCTCTAGGCCGCCCCTGCCGCGCCTATCCATTCCATTGATAAAAATGGATATTTTCCGGAACGCGCCGGGGTGATGCCGGACCTGTCATTTTGCTTGGCCGAGCGTCTTGCGCACCCCAAGGCCCTATGCTAAGGGGGCCGCGCTTTTGCGCGGATCCGGTGGTCGGCGGCCATTCCCGTGCCGAGCAGCCTCGCCAGGGCGCCTTCCCTGTCGACGAGCGGGAAGCGCCTCTTGTCGATGAGGTGCGAGCAGGGCCGATGGCGGCGGGTGGACGGGCGGCATATTGCCCGTTGCGGCCATTGGTTCGCGAACCGGGATCGCCGAGCGAGCGGAACCCGTTGTTCTGTGTCTGCCGCTCCGAAAGCGGTGGGAGCAGGCGCGGGCATGCGCGAGATCAAGAAGATTTAGATCGAGACAAGACGGACAGTTCAAGGGAAGCGCCTGCCTTGTCGAAAGGAATGACGAGCTCAAGCTCCGTGGACGCCCGTTATGCGCGGGCGCTTTTCGCACTGGCTGAAGAGGCTGGAACAGCCGAGCGGATCGGTGAGGAGCTGGGCGCGCTCGTCGAGCTGGCGGCTCGCTGCGAGTCCTTTGCCACCCTCATCCACTCCCCCCTTCTCGACCGCAGAAGTCAGGAGGCGGGCATTGAGAAGGTGGCGGCGCATTTGGATCTTGCCGATCTCACGCGCCGATTCCTTGCGGTGCTGGCGCGCAATCGCCGGCTGGATCGGCTTGCCGGCATTCACGAATGCTTCGTGGCGCTGTTGGCGGCCACGCGCGGGGAGATGACGGCTGCGGTCACCAGCGCCACGGCGCTCGATGATGCCGCCCGCCGGCGGCTCGAGGAAGCGCTGGGGCAGGCGTTTTCGGCCAAGGTGCGCCTTGAGACCACGATCGATCCGGATCTCATCGGCGGGCTGATCGTCAAGGTCGGCTCGGTGATGGTGGACAATTCCTTGAAGACGAAGCTCACGCGCTTTGAACGCGCGATGAAAGGGGTCTGACAAGCCATGGACATTCGCGCCGCGGAGATCTCCGAAATCCTGAAGAAGCAGATCGCCGGCACCGATGCGGCCGCCGATACCGCCGAGGTCGGCGAGGTGCTCTCGGTGGGTGACGGCATCGCCCGCGTCTACGGGCTGGACAATGTTCAGGCCGGCGAGATGGTGGAATTCGCCGACGGCACCAAGGGCATGGCGCTCAACCTCGAGCCGGACAATGTCGGCATCGTGGTCTTCGGCGAGGACCGCAACATCCGCGAAGGCGATCTCGTCAAGCGCACCGGCGCGATCGTGGACGTGCCGGTGGGCAAGGGTCTGCTGGGACGTGTCGTCGATGCCCTCGGCAATCCCATTGACGGCAAGGGGCCCATCGAGGCGGCCGAACGCCGGCGTGTCGAGGTCAAGGCGCCGGGCATCATTCCCCGCAAGTCGGTCCATGAACCGATGCAGACGGGGCTGAAGGCGATCGACGCGCTCGTGCCCATCGGCCGTGGCCAGCGCGAGCTCATCATCGGCGACCGGCAGACCGGCAAGACGGCGGTCGCCATCGACACCTTCATCAACCAGCGGGGTATCAACGCCGGCGACGACGAGAAGAAGAAGCTCTATTGCATCTATGTCGCGGTCGGCCAGAAGCGCTCGACGGTCGCGCAGATCGTCAAGGCCTTGCAAGAGAACGGGGCGCTCGAATACTCCATCGTCGTGGCGGCGACCGCCTCCGAGCCCGCACCATTGCAGTTTCTCGCTCCTTATGCCGGCTGCGCGATGGGCGAGTATTTCCGCGACAACGGCATGCATGCGGTGATCGTCTATGACGACCTGTCCAAACAGGCGGTCGCCTACCGCCAGATGTCGCTGCTGCTGCGCCGCCCGCCGGGGCGTGAGGCTTATCCGGGCGACGTCTTCTATCTGCACAGCCGCCTGCTCGAGCGCGCGGCCAAGATGAATGACGACTATGGCGCCGGCTCACTTACGGCCCTGCCGATCGTGGAGACCCAGGCGGGTGACGTCTCGGCCTATATTCCGACCAATGTGATTTCGATCACCGACGGTCAGATCTTCCTCGAGACCGGCCTGTTCTACCGCGGCATTCGGCCGGCGATTAACGTCGGCCTGTCGGTCAGCCGCGTGGGGTCGGCCGCCCAGATCAAAGCGATGAAACAGGTGGCCGGCACGATGAAGCTGGAGCTCGCCCAGTTCCGCGAGATGGAGGCCTTCGCTCAGTTCGGCGCCGATCTCGACAAGGCCACCCAGCGCCTGCTCGCCCGCGGCCAGCGGCTGACCGAGCTCTTGAAGCAGCCGCAGTATACGCCGATGCCGGTGGAAGAGCAGGTGGTGGCGATTTTTGCGGGCACGCAGGGCTTCCTCGATTCGATCCCCGTCGATCAGGTGACGCGCTTCGAGGCCGAGTTCCTCGCCCATATGCGGGCCCATCACAAGGACATCCTGGAGACGATCCGCAGCGAAGAGAAGATCTCGGAGGAAACCGACAAAAAGCTGCGCGAGATCCTCAAAACCTTCACGGAGAACTTCGCCGCGGCGAATGGCGGCAAGGCGTGAGGAGAAGCGATCGTCCTTGAGGGCCTCGGGGCCTTCTGACGGCAACGGCTGAAGAGGTGGATCATGGCATCCCTCAAGACTCTGCGTCAGCGGATCGCGAGCGTGCGCTCGACGCAGAAGATCACCAAGGCGATGAAGATGGTCGCCGCCTCGAAGCTCCGGCGGGCCCAGGAGGCGGCCGAGGCCGCGCGTCCTTACGCGGATGCCATGGCCTCGCTCATGCGCACCTTGGCCGAAGCTGTGGTGCGCGATGAAAACGCCCCCAAGCTGCTTGTGGGCACAGGGCGCGAGCAGCGTTATCTCGTGGTGGTGGCGACCTCCGAGCGGGGACTGTGCGGCGGCTTCAACGCCAATATCGTGCGGCTCGCCCGACGGCGTATCGACGAGCTGCTCCATGCCGGCAAGGAGGTCGGCGTTCTGTGCATCGGCAAGAAAGGGCGGGCGGCGCTGCGCCGTCTCTATGGTCATCTGTTCGTGGACGACTATATCGACATGAGCGGGGTGCGGCAGCTGGCCTATGGGGACGCCGAGCATGTCGCGGACCGGATTCGTCATCTCTACGACGAACAGGGCTTCGACGTAGCGCTGCTGTTTTATGCGCGCTTCAAGTCGGCACTCACCCAGATCCCGACCGAGCAGCAGATCATCCCCGTGGCGGTGCCCGAGGAGGCTGAGGAGCCGGCCACAGAGGCGGCCTTTACCTTCGAACCGGAAGAAGAGGTGATCTTGGATGCTCTGCTGCCGCGTAATCTGGCGGTCCAGGTCTATCGGGCGCTTCTGGAGAACGCGGCCTCCGAGCAGGGCGCACGGATGACGGCGATGGACAACGCCTCGCGCAATGCCGGCGAGCTCATCCACAAGCTCACCCTTCAATACAACCGCTCGCGCCAGGCAGCGATCACCAAGGAGCTGATCGAGATCATCTCGGGGGCGGAGGCCGTCTAGGGTCCGCAGGAAACAGGTTCGAACGACAAGGAGCAACAAGGCGATGGCGAAGGCAGACGGGAAGATCGGACATATCATCGCGGTCGTGGGGCCGGTGGTCGACGTGCAGTTCGAAGGCGAGCTGCCGGCGATCCTGAACGCGCTCGAGACCGACAACCATGGCAACCGCCTGGTCCTCGAGGTGGCCCAGCATCTCGGCGAGAACATCGTGCGCACGATCGCTATGGATTCCACCGACGGCCTCGTGCGCGGCCAGGAGGTGGTGGACACCGGCGGTCCCATCACCGTGCCCGTGGGGCCGGAAACGCTGGGGCGCATCTTGAACGTCATCGGCGAGCCTATCGACGAACGCGGTCCGGTCGAAGCCAAGATGACACTGCCGATCCACCGCGAGGCGCCGCCGTTCGTCGAGCAGTCCACCGAGCAGGAGATCCTGATCACGGGCATCAAGGTCGTCGATCTGCTGGCGCCCTATCTCAAGGGCGGCAAGGTCGGCCTGTTCGGCGGCGCCGGCGTGGGCAAGACCGTGCTGATCATGGAGCTCATCAACAACATCGCCAAGGGCCACGGCGGTTACTCGGTCTTCGCCGGTGTCGGCGAGCGCACGCGTGAAGGCAACGACCTCTATCACGAGATGCTGGAATCCGGCGTCATCCAGCCGGACGGCGAGTCCAAGGCGGCACTGGTCTACGGCCAGATGAACGAACCGCCGGGCGCGCGGGCGCGGGTGGGGCTGACCGGCCTGACGCTCGCGGAATATTTCCGCGACGAGGAGGGCAAGGACGTCCTGCTGTTCATCGACAACATCTTCCGCTTCACCCAGGCGGGTGCGGAGGTGTCCGCGCTCTTGGGCCGCATTCCCTCGGCGGTGGGCTATCAGCCGACGCTCGCCACCGAGATGGGCGCGCTGCAGGAGCGCATCACCTCCACCACCAAGGGCTCGATCACATCAGTCCAGGCGATCTACGTGCCGGCCGACGACCTGACCGATCCGGCGCCGGCGACCTCCTTTGCCCATCTCGACGCCACGACGGTCCTCAGCCGCCAGATCGCCGAGCTTGGCATCTATCCGGCGGTGGATCCGCTGGATTCGACATCACGGGCGCTCGACCCGCGAATCGTCGGCGAGGAGCACTATCATGTCGCCCGCGAGGTGCAGCGCGTGCTTCAGACTTACAAGTCGCTCCAGGACATCATCGCCATCCTCGGCATGGACGAGCTGTCGGAAGAGGACAAGCTGATCGTCGCGCGCGCCCGCAAGATCCAGCGCTTCCTCTCGCAGCCCTTCCATGTCGCCGAGGTGTTCACGGGCCTGCCGGGCAAATTCGTGGAGCTCGAAGACACGATCAAGGGCTTCAAGGCGATCGTGGACGGCGAATACGACGATCTGCCGGAGGCCGCTTTCTACATGGTCGGCACCATCGAAGAGGCCGTCGAGAAGGCCGAGCGAATGGCCAAGGAAGCGGCGTAAGGCGGCGGTCGGAATGGCTGGAGGCGCGGGAGCAGGCGAATGAGCGAGCAGGTCGCGGTCGAGATCGTCACCCCCGAGCGGCGGGTGCTGGCGGTGGATGCCGCCGAGATCGTGCTGCCCGGGGAGGAAGGAGATATGGGCGTGCTCCCCGGCCATGCCCCCGTCGTGACATTGCTGCGTCCCGGCCTCGTCGAAATCCGCCTTGAGGACGGAGCCGAACCGGCGCACAGCTTTTTCGTCAAGGGCGGATTCGCGGAAATCCGGCAAGACCGTGCTGTCCTGCTGGTCGAAGAGGTGCTCGATCCCGCAGCCGAGTCTCTGGAGGCGGTACGCCGGCGCATCGAGGAACGCGAGATCGACCTGGCGGATGCCCGCGACGCTTTGGAAGCGGAAAAGGCCACGCGCGACCTCGCCTGGCTGCGCGCCCTGGCCGACATCCTGGAACGCCGCCGGTAGGCCATCTACCGGGGCTGATCTGAAGGGGCTGATTTGAAACGACCCTGTCTGCGAGTCGGCGGTCAGAAGCCGGTGTGATTCCTTCCGCACCTCTTCTGCAAGCCCCTGTCTACCGGCCGCTCCGGCACGCCCTCTTGACTTCCCTGGCTCGACGCCCATTTCCTCGGCGGTGAGCCGGTGCCGTCTCATGAAGAACAAGGGGCAAGCGGAAAGGTGCCGGCCGAAGGCGATGGGAGGACACGCGATGGCACGCCGCTGGACGCTGGATAACATTCCCTGGGACCGCTTTGCGCCCGAGAAGGTGGATCCCGACATCCTGGCCGTCGTCAAGGCGGCCGCCATGGTTGAGGCCAATGCCGCCGATTACGTGCGTTATCTGGAGAACGTCTTCGCCGACGATGAGGCGTTCCTCACCGCCGCCCATCGATGGGGCGAAGAAGAAGAGCAGCATGGCGCCGCCTTGGGGCGCTGGGCGGAAATGGCCGATCCGACCTTCTCCTTCGCCGACAGCCTGGCCGAGTTCCGGCGCGGCTTTCGCCTGCCGCTGGACGCCCGGCAATCGGTCAGAGGCTCGCGCGCCGGCGAGCTGATCGCCCGCCAGATCGTGGAAACGGGCACCTCTTCCTTCTATTCCGCCCTGCGCGATGCAACGCAAGAGCC
>CAZJPA010000066.1:0-13216 GCA_964547755.1 uncultured Sphingomonadales bacterium | reverse complement strand
CCATCACTGCTTGTTCTCCCGCTCATTCTCCGCGATGCGGGGCACCAAAACGAGTGCGACCAGAAACCACGCCCAAGCCGCCAGTCCGCTCGCCATCGCCCAGGTCCAGGACGAGCCGTTGATACGCGCGGCGAACTGCTCCGGCCATGTCAGCCAGACCCCGGTCAGCAACAGGAAGAGGCCGGTGGTCAGCAGCAGAAGCAGAGCGCGCGCATGATGATATCGTCTTTTTTTGTCCATGCTTGCTCCTTTCAGGGTAAGGAAACCGATGCGCCGCGCCGAACCAATTGTCAGGCGCCATCGGCGGGATCACGAGCGGCGGGCCGATATGCGCCCCAAAGCCATTCGGGAATGAAGGTCAGCGGCACCAGGGCCGCCGCCGCCCAGACCGCATAGACCAGCCCGCGTGGTCCCCAATCGATCACGCCCGCACCAATGAGCAGGATCACGACGGATGCAATCAGGAACAGGGGGCCGGTGAGAAAGCAGTGTCGGCGGCCGCAACGGCGCGCATTCATAAGACAAGCGCCCCCCATCCACGCATAGCCGCCGGCGAGACAGACCACTGCCAGCCACAGCGGCATCGATACGAGGCTCGGCACCACCAACAAACCGATCGGCAATCCCCACCCCAGCAACAGACCGCGGCGATTGCGGGCGAGATCCCGCTCGCAGGCACGCTCCTGAGACGGACCTGTCTGGTCTTTCTGGTCTGGACTCATGACGTCCTTCCTTACGTTGCGCACGGCGCCCCCCCTTTGCAGAGATGGACATACTCTGTCGGTCCCGTGCACCGGACAGTATTCCACACGCGCCCATGTTGCGGAGCATGGCCGCTCAGATCAAGGGGAGGGAACAGGGCGGCCTCCTGATTCCGGCCATGAGCCCACCTTGCGGAAGGTTCCATCGATCGGCCATGGTGAAAACAACCGCCCAGGCGGGCCAGCCGGATCGCTGAAATGGGAGACGTCCATGGGTATAGCCCGTTGCCATAATGTCGCGGATTTCCGCCGCATCGCACGCCGCCGGCTGCCGTTGCCGATCTGGCATTATCTCGAAGGCGGTGCGGATGACGAGTGGACACTGCATCGGAACACGGAAGCCTTCCAACGCTACCAGCTTGTCCCACGCGTGCTTGTGGACGTAACGGAAGTGCACACCAAAACCAGAGTGCTGGGCACCGATGTCGCGGCACCCCTCCTGTTATCCCCCACCGGCATGTCACGGCTGTTCCATCACGAGCGCGAGTTGGCGGTGGCGCGCTCGGCGGCCCGTCATGGGTTACTGTATGGTCTGTCCACCGTCTCGACCGCCAGCATAGAGGAAGTGGCGGCCGTCGGGCCGGGACCGCGACTGTTCCAGGTCTACGTCGCCAAAGACCGTGGGCTTGTGCGCGAACTTGTCGAGCGGGCGCGGGTGGCCGGGTATGACGCCTTGTGCGTGACGGTGGACACGGCCATGGGCGGCAATCGCGAGCGGGACCTGCGCACAGGCATGGCCTTGCCGCCCCGGTTCACGGCACGCGCCCTGCTTTCCTTCGCCCTGCATCCGGGATGGTCCTTGCGTGCGATCGGCGACCCCCATTTCCGGCTCGCCAATATTGCCCATCGCAAGGAGCTGAAAGCGGACCAGAAGGAAGGAATCGCCGCCTATCTCGATTCCCAGCTCGATCGCAGTTTCTCGTGGAAGGATGCCGAGTGGATGGCCGGTCTGTGGGGCGGCCCCTTTGCGATCAAGGGGGTGATGCATCCCGACGACGTCCGCCGCGCGGTGGACCATGGCGCCACCGCCGTCATGCTCTCCAACCATGGCGGACGCCAGCTGGATGGCGCGCCGGCGCCTGTCGAGATGGTGGAGGATGCCCGCAATGCGGTCGGTGACAAATTGGAGATCATCGTAGACGGCGGCATACGGCGGGGCACCCATGTAGCCAAGGCGCTGGCGCTGGGAGCGGATGCCGTATCCATCGGCCGCCCCTATCTCTATGCGCTGGCGGCCGGTGGCGAGCAGGGTGTCGATCGCCTTCTCGGCTTGCTGGTGGCGGAATTCCGGCGCACCATGGCCTTGCTCGGTGTCACGCATATCGACCAGATCGACGGCAGCCTCATTCGGCGGACGACCTGACGACCGGCCGGCCTGCGATACGAGCGCCCGCCGAAATGAAGGGGTGTGGGAAGACCGCATCGTCTTCGGTCTGTGGTAGGTCTTTCGAAAAGGAAAGCGATCGTCGCCCTTTCCTGGCGGGCGCGGCGCAAGACAGGCTGGACTCGCAAGACAGAGGAGCGGAAGAATGCGGGGTGCGGACGTGATCGTCAAAGCGTTGGCGGATGCCGGTGTCGATGTCTGTTTCACCAATCCGGGAACAAGCGAGATGCATTTGGTCGCGGCTCTCGATCACGAACCCCGGATTCGGAGTGTCCTGACCCTCTTCGAGGGCGTGGCCAGCGGGGCGGCGGACGGCTACGCGCGCATCGCCGATAAGCCGGCGGCCACACTCCTGCACCTTGGTCCCGGGCATGGAAATGCGCTCGCCAATCTGCACAATGCCCGCCGCGCCTTGAGCCCGCTCATCAATATCATTGGGGATCATGCCCGCCATCACCGCGTCTTCGATCCCCCGCTTGCATCCGATATCGAAATGCTGGCCCGGCCCGTCTCCCGCTGGGTCGGCGAAGCGGCGGACGAACAGGCCCTGCGCGCGACGACGCTGGAGGCGGTCGCAGCAAGCTACGGTCCACCGGGCGGTGTGGCCAGCCTGATCGTGCCGGCCGATGTCGCTTGGGCGGAAGTCGAGGAATCGGCGGAACAAGCCGGTGTCAATTTCCCGACTCCCGCCGCCGTTTCCCCTGATCGGATCGCTGATCTTGCCCGGCGGCTGCAAGCGGCGTGCCATCCGGTTCTCTTTCTGGGCGGCCGCGCCTGTCGGGAGGAAGGCTTGAAAGCGGCCGGTCGCATTCGTGACGCCCTGGGTGCCAGGCTGGTGATGGAGACCTTTCCGGCCCGCATCTCCCGCGGGGCAGGACGGGTGAGCGCGACACGGCTGCAGTATTTTGCCGAAGGGGCGGCCCAGGACCTCAAGGATGCCGACTTGCTGGTGTTGGCCGGCAGCCGCCCGCCGGCCGGTTTCTTCGCCTATCCCGGCAAGCCCTCATGCTATGTGCCGGAGGGAGCGGAGCTCGTGCATCTGGCCCAACGCGACGAGGATGCGATCGCCGCCCTGCATGCCCTGGCGGACGCGCTGGATGCTCCCGCCGAGCCGCGTGTCATCGCTCCATCCAGCGCTCCACCTCTGACACAAGCGGAGGAACGGGTGACGCCGCAGGCGGTCGGCGCTGCGCTTTGGCGACACATGCCGGAAGGAACCATCGTCTGTGACGACTCCACGACATCAGGGCTTGGAGTCTATTTTCTTCTGGAGCAGGCGGCCGCGCATGAATGGCTTTGTCTGACGGGCGGAGCCATCGGTTCGGGGCTGCCGATGGGTATCGGAGCGAAGCTGGCGGCGCCCGACCGCAAGGTCATTACGCTCAATGGTGACGGCGCAGGGGCCTATACCCTCCAAGCGCTCTGGACACAGGCGCGCGAGGGGCTTGGCATCGTCAACATCGTCTTCGCCAACCACAGCTATCTGATCCTCAATGTCGAGCTTGCGCGCCTCGGCCTTGCCGGTGAAACGGGAGAAAAGGCCCGCCAGTTGCTCTCGCTGGAAGGGCCTCGGCTTGACTGGGTGAAGCTGGCCGAGGGATTCGGCGTGCGTGCCTGGCGGGCCGAGACGGCGGGCGCTTTCGACGAGGCGCTGCAGCGCGCGCTTGCCGAAGACGGCCCCAGTCTCATCGTCGCCGAACTCGCTTGAGACGGGGTGTCAAAGGGAAATCACAGAAGGCGGCGATGACCGACAGCCTCGCTTCGGCATGCAGACCGCCGGCCGGCCAATGGCTCTTGCGCAAAACGATCGCCCATTGCCGATCATCAGCCGAACGCCATCTGCCGCCCCTCCCTCTTCTCTTCGTCATCCCCTGCATTTTCTCCCCTCGTCATCCGCCATTCCCTCTTCGTCATCCACCGGTTTTCCCCTCCCTCTTCGTCACCCGCCGACCCCGGGTCGCAGCCCGGGGCAGGCCCGACCGGCGGTCCACCCCCTCCCTCGTCATCCGCCGACTTGATCGGCGGATCCAACCGGCAGCGCAGACAGCCCCGGCGTCAAAGATGGCCTCACCGCCTGCTGGATTCGCCGGATAAACCGGCGAATGACGATTCAGTCATCAGTCATCGGTGATCAGACAATCCCCGCGATGCATGACCCTTTTCCCTCCCTCGTCACCCGCCGGCTTGACCCCCTCCCTCTTCGTCATCCACCGGCTCCTCCTTTCCTCGTCATCCGCCGGCCCTTTCTTCGTCATCCGCCGGCTTGACCGGCGGATCCAGCGGGCAGGGAAGACGGTCTCCAACGTCCGAGAATGCCTCACCATTGGCTGGATTCGCCGGATAAACCGGCGAATGACGATCCGGTGATCGGTGACCGGTGATCAGTCATCAGTGATCAGAACGGAAAGCGGTGAATGATGGGGATGGGAAGAAGACCGTCACACGCCTTTCCCTCTCCGATAACTGATCACTGTCCCCTGATCACTGATCACCGATGACTGATCACCGACAACCAATCACCGATCACGGCGGGCTTCGCAGCGTTTCCGTTACACGGCTGCGCGCTCGTCCATGAGCATAGCCGTGATGGTGGCCTCGGCCACCCGCTGGCCTGCAACCTTCGCTTCGCAGACAAAGCGCCAGACTTTTCCCCGGGCCCGATCGCGCTGAACATGGAGCTCGAGAACGTCCCCGGGCCCCACAGGCCGACGGAACCGCGCCCCATCAATCGACATGAAATAAACAACCCGGCCCTTGGCCTCTTCACCCAAACTTTCGACCACGAGCACCGCACATGTCTGTGCCATCGCCTCAATGATCAGCACCCCCGGCATCACCGGATGACCGGGGAAATGTCCGGGAAAAAAGGGCTCATTGACCGTGACGTTTTTGATTCCCACCGCCCGCTCGTGACGCCGGATCTCCCGCACGCGATCGATCAGAAGAAAAGGGTACCGATGGGGAATGCGATCGAGAATGGCCTGCGTATCCAGTTCCACCCTCTCGGCTCTCGCTTCATCACCCGACACGGTGCGCCTTCCTTTCTCTTGACACCTCTCCACGCCCTGCCCCCACGGGCTTTTGGGTGTGCCCCCACCTCATCAACACAGAAGGAAAAGGATCGGCCATCCCATCCCGCCGGCCCGGCTGTACGCCAACCCCACACGCCACCAGCTCGACCACACGCCCGCTCCCGTCACAGACGACCGGCCGCCCCTATGGCATCGGCCAGGCGCTCGCTGACATGCCCACGGACATGCGCCCGGATGCGCGCCGCCCTATTTTTCCGGGGGAATCTTGGGCAGCTGCACTTGGAAACTGGGCATGGCCTGATCCAGCTTTTCGATGACCTCGGTGGTGACATCGAGGCCGGCTGCATGCTGCGAGACGAGAGCCTTGTCCAGAACCATGTTGGCGCCATGGGCGTCCATCACCTCCTTGACGATGGGACGCAGCACGCGCTGAACTTCCAGCTGCGCCTGCTGCATGGCGCGACGAGCCTGCTGCTGGAGATCTTGGAGCTCCGCCTGCTTTTGCCGTGCCTTCTGCTGGAAGGCCCGCACGCGCTCCTGAAAGGCTTCCGGGCTGATGATGTTGCGCTGTTTGGCTATTTCTTGCTCTTCTTTCTTGAGCTTGTCCTGAATCGCACGCGCTTTCTTTTCCAGGTCCACGCGATGGGACTCCATCTGGGCCGCGATATCCTTGCCGACCAGCGATTCCCGCGACACCCGGTCAAAATCCACAAGGATGATATGGGCGGCCGGCACATTCCTGGCCTGGGCGAAGGCTGGGATCGCCACCACGAGCAAGCACATCCCGAGCAGCAGTGTGAATACCGTCTTTTTTATCCGTGTCATCACGATCATTCTCTCCTTTACCCTTTCCCGCCCCGTGGCGGAACATGCCGCCGCCTTACTAGACCTTTCATCGGCCGCTGTCGATGGCCAAGTCAGAACTTGGACCCATCGCCAGTCCTTCCTGCGCACCACCTAGAAGCTGGTCCCCACGTTGAACTGCAGCTTCTGCGTATCGTCAAACGGCTGCTTCTTCAAGGGGAAGGCCAGATCGATTCGAAACGGTCCGAACGGCGATTGCCAGGACACCCCGATCCCCACCGACATCCGTGGCTTGAAGGTATTGCCGACGATGGCCTCACCCTCGAAGGTCGCGCTGGAATCGGCCTTCCACAGCGCACCCGCATCGAAGAAACCGCTGACCTGCACCCCGAGCTCACGCGCAGACTCGCCCAAGGGAAAGATCAACTCCGCCGTTCCCACATATTTCGCCCGACCACCGAGCGGCGTATTGAGATCGGTGAGCGTGCCATCGTCTTCCACCCGAACCGCCCGCGGTCCCACACCGGCGATATCGAACCCTCTCAGCTCCGGTCCGCCAAGGAAGAAGCGGTCGGAAACCCGCACCCGTTGCCCCAGCCCGTCAATATAGGCGCCGTTTGCACCCAGATGGGCGATGAAGCCCCAGAACAACGGGAAGAAACCGTCATAGTCGATGGTGGTGCGCAAAAAGCGTTTGTCGCCACCGACGCCAGCGAAGTCCTGAGAAAAGATCGCCCGCTGGCCACGCGTCGGCCGCAAAGGATGATTGAGGCTGTCATAGATCAGGCTGTAGCCCACCAGCGAAGTCAACGTGCTGCCCTGACTGTCCAGCAGGAAGCGCGACGAGAACAAGCCCAGGTTCACGTTGTCCTGGCGGATGGAATACCGCAACGCCAAAGCGCTGAGTTCGCCCAATGGCAGACCAGCCCGCAAACTGGCTCCGGTGGAGGTGGTGTCGAAGTTGGCGTTGCGCGTGATCTGGAAATTGGAGCGGAAGAGATCGAAGCCGGCCGAGATATTACGGCCCCACAGGTAGGGCTCGGTAAAGCTCAAAACGATGTTCGTCTGAATACTCGAGATGGCGAAATTGATCCGCACATCCTGGCCCTTACCAAGGAAGTTGCGCTCGGCCAGTTCGAACTGGAAGATGAAGTTTTCGAAACTCGAAAACGCGGCCCCCAGCGACAGCGAGCCGGTCGCCTCCTCCTGAACATTTGCCTCCAACACCAAACGGTCCTCGCGCGAGCCCGGCAACTGTTCGATCTCGACCTCGCGGAAGAAGCCAAGCCGCTGAATGCGCTGCTTGGACCGTTCGACCTTGGAAAGGTTGAAGGCATCGCCTTCCACCAACCGGAACTCGCGCCGGATCACGTAATCACGGGTGCGCAGATTCCCTTTGATGTTGATGCGTTCGACATAGACACGTGGCGCACTGAAGACCTTGAAGGTAATATCGATAATTCGTTTCTTGCGGTCGCGCTTCGGGAGCGGCCGGATGTTGACGAAAGCATAGCCCAGAACACCTGCGATATTGGTGAGCGCATCCACCGAATCGGTGATCTTCTTCAGGCTGTAGACATCCCCCTCGCGCACATGCAGAAAGCTTTTGAAGACCTCGGGCTTGATATCCTTGATCTCGCTTTCGATCGCGATCTTACCGAAGTGATAGATCTCCCCTTCCTCCACCACATATGTCGTGATGAAGTTGCGCCGGTCGGGAGTAAGCTCTGAGACCGCCGCCACTACGCGGAAATCGGCATAGCCCTTGTTGAAATAGAAACGCCGAAGCTGTTCGCGGTCGAAAGCCTGACGATCGGGATCATAGGTGTCGTTGGATGTGAAGATCTTCCACCAGCGCGCCTGTTTGGTGGCGAGCTCGTCTCTCAGATCGCCATCGGAAAACCGGCGATTGCCGATGAAATTGATCTGTCGGATCTTGGATTTCGGCCCTTCGGAGATCTCGAAGATCAGATCCACGCGATTCTGGGGCAACTGCACGATCTTGGGCTCGACGACGGCAGCAAATCGTCCAGAACGGCGATAGAGATCGAGAATGCGCTGAACATCGGCCCGCACCTTCGCCCGGGTGAAGACGATACGAGGCTTGAGCTGCACTTCCTCACGCAGCTTGTCGTCCTTCATCCGGCGATTGCCTTCGAAGATGATGCGATTGATGATGGGGTTTTCGGTCACGTGCACGACCAGAGTGCCGTTGCTCGTGCGGGTGAAATAGACGTCCGAGAACAGACCGGTGGCGATCAGCCTTTTCAGACTCTGATCGAGGCGTTTGGGATCGAAAGGATCGCCAGGCCGAACCACCATATAGGAGACGACGGTCTCCGGCTCGATACGCTGATTGCCCGTCACGGCAATGCCGGTGATACGATCGGTGGTCTGCGCTGCTCCGGTATCAGGCGCACTGCCCAAACCAAGCACGACCAGCAAAACCGCCAGCCACAGCGTTATCGACCACCCGACACCCCGCGTCATTCGCGATCCTTCACGCACGCTTCATCCCTATCGGTCACCACCGGCATCCCTGGCGGACCATTCGCCGCCTCCGTCACCGAAGGCGGCACTCACAACGTCCTGAGATCGTTCCAGGTCACGAGCAGCACGAGCGCAAGCAGCAGACCCAGACCGACAAGTGAACTCCACTCCTGAACCCGCGGCGGCACCGGAGAGCCGCGCACCGCCTCGATCGCATAGAAGAAAAGATGCCCGCCGTCGAGCATCGGAATGGGAAACAGGTTGACGAGCCCGAGATTGACCGAAATCAGCGCAAGAAAGGCGATAAAGGAGACAAGGCCGAGGCTCGCCTGTTCGCCGGAGACCTTCGCGATCTTCACCGGCCCGCCCAGGTCGTCCAGACTCCGCACGCCCATGATCACCTGTCCCACGACGGTCAGCATCATGCGCATCATCTCGACCGTCTCGGACACCGCCGCCCCGATCGCCCGGATTGGTCCCAGACGACGGATCTCCGTTGGACGGGCGGGCAACATCACGCCCAGGCGTCCCGTCTCATAACGATTGCCGAAGCGGTCCTCGAGTGCGACGCGCGCAAGCGTCACCTCACGAGTGAAACGCCGACCGTCCCGCTCCACGATCACGGAAACCGTCTGCCCGGGATATAGCCCCACGAGGCGAACAAGATCGGTCGCATCCCGAACATCTCGGCCGGCCAGACTGACGATCCGATCACCCGGTCGCAAGCCGGCGGCAGCGGCCGGACTGTTCTCCTGAACTTCCACCACCACCGGCGGCCGCACCGCCTGCCCATAGATCGTGAACAAACCCGCATAGATGAGCACGGCGAACAGGATATTGACGATGGGGCCGGCCGCCACGATCAACGCACGTTGATACAGGGGCTTGAGATGAAAGGCCCCGGCACGCTCTTCTTCCGTCATACGCGCAAGCCGTGCATGATCGGCGCTGGATGCGGCATCCGAATCGCCGAAGAAGCGCACATAGCCACCAAGCGGAATCAGGCTCACGCGCCAGCGCGTGCCGTGACGATCGTTCCAGCCGAAAATCTCCGGCCCGAAGCCGATCGAGAACACCTCAACCCGCACGCCAAACCGGCGTGCGACGAGATAATGCCCCATTTCGTGCACAAAAACGAGGATCGTAATCGCAACGGCGAAACTGATCAGCGTCATGAGCAGACCAGGGGAAGCCAACTCCATGCTTCGCGCTCCTCGCTATTCTTCACACATGTGCCCGCAGCTTCTCGGTCACCAGGCGGCGTGCCTCGGCATCAACCTCAACCACCTCTTCCAAGGAATGGACGGAGCTATGAGGAAAACTCGCCAACGCCTCTTCCACCAGATCCGTGATCTCCAGAAATCCGATCCGCCGATCCAGAAACGCCGCCACCGCCACCTCATTGGCCGCGTTGAGGACGATGGGGGCGCTCTCGCCGGTCTCCAATGCCTCGCGCGCCAACCGCAGCGCCGGGAATCGTTCCTCATCGGGCGCTTCGAAATCGAGCCGTCCCAATTGGGCAAAATCAAGGCGCGCGACCGGAGCGACCATGCGGTCAGGCCAGGCAAGGGCATAAGCGATTGGCGTGCACATGTCCGGCGTGCCGAGCTGGGCGAGAACCGATCCGTCGCAATACTCGACCATCGAGTGAATGACGGACTGCGGGTGCACGATGATCTCGATCTGCTCGGCCGTCACGGGAAAGAGGTGAAAGGCCTCGATGCGTTCCAATCCCTTGTTCATCATGGTCGCCGAGTCGATCGAGATCTTCGCCCCCATTGACCAGTTGGGATGCTGCACCGCTTCTTCCGGTGTAATATCCCGCAGGGACTGCCGGTCACGCATGCGAAAGGGGCCGCCCGAAGCGGTCAGAATAATTCGCCGCACGCGCTCGGGCCGGGCAAAGTCGAAGACCTGGAAAATGGCGTTGTGCTCGCTGTCCACCGGCAACAAGGTCGCGCCATGGCGGCGCACCGCCTCCATGACAATACGACCGGCGCACACGAGGGTTTCCTTGTTGGCCAACCCCACGACCGCCCCGCGCTCGATTGCAGCCAATGTCGGCTTGAGGCCGGCAGCGCCCACGATCGCCCCCATCACGAAATCGGCTTCACGCCGGGCCGCCTCGACGACTGCTTGCGCGCCGCCTGCAACGACGATATCGGGGTCAATCTCAGCGATACGGGCGCGCGCCTCGCCTTCGCACCGTGCATCCGCCACGGCCACGAAGCGCGGCCGGAAGCGGGCCACCTGCTCGATCAGACGGTCCAGATTGCGGTTGGCGGTGAGCGCCTCGACAACGAAGCGTTCGGGTTCCGCCGCGATCAGCTTCAAAGTACTGGTACCGACACTGCCGGTCGAGCCCAGAATGGTTACCCGTTTCGGCAATTCAGCCGTCTCGAGATCCCGCATGTTCTTATTCTCTCCTCCAAGGCGTTCGACCAGCCGGACATGTGGGGTTTCCTGCCCTTCTCACCCCATGAAGGTCAAGCCCATGGCCAATAGAGGAGCGGCCAACAGCAGACCGTCGATGCGATCGAGCAGGCCGCCATGTCCTGGGATCAGCCCACTGGAATCCTTGACCGCGAAATGCCGCTTGAGTGCACTTTCGAACAAATCCCCCGCTTGCGCGCTGATGGCCAGCCCTGCCGCGCCCAACGCAGACGCCAGATGGGTGGTGCCGAACAGCGCGAAAGCGACGAGCCATCCCAGCCCAGCAGCACCGATGACCCCGCCAATCAGTCCCGACCAGGTCTTGCCCGGACTGATGCGGGGCGCAAGCCTGGGACCGCCCAGCGTTCGCCCCACGAAATAGGCGGCGATATCGGTGGCCCAGACGACGACGAGCAGCCACAACACCCATGCAAGCCCCTGCTCCTGCTCGCGCAGCCAGACGGCGCTTCCCAGACCAAGCCAGATCCAGGCGAAACCGGCGCAGCCCCATGCGACTCGCGTCAAGCGCCACAGTCTGGCCAAAAGCCCAAGCGCGAGCGGCGGGACCAACAAGAAGGTGATCAGCTCCGGATAGCTGCGTCTCACTCCCACCACCCACAAGGCGAAAGCCATGAGCCCGGTGAAAGCGGCCATGAGAAGACGACTGCTCTTGTCGAGTCGCAACAGCCCACCGAATTCCCAGCCTGCCACGGCAGCGGCAAGGGCGACGAGAAGAAGGAACCACACGCCGCCCAGCCACACGGCGGCAATCACCGGCGGCAGCAAGACAAGCGCCGAAAGAATGCGCGTCTGCAGCTCCGCGAATCGTGCCGTCGGCATGACGCCGTCCTCCCCCTGCCCTGCTCCGACCGCTTCAGCGGCCGCCGAAGCGGCGCTCGCGGCGCGCATATTCCGCCACAGCGGCGCGGAAACTCTCCTCCGTGAAATCCGGCCAGAGAATGTCGAGAAACAGGAGCTCCGCGTAGGCCGCCTGCCAGAGCAGGAAATTCGACAACCGCTGCTCGCCGGAGGTGCGGATAACAAGATCAGGATCCGGCAGATCCGGCAGCGACAGGGCGGCGGCAAACCGCTGTTCCGTAATCTCCTCTGGTGAGAGCGCTCCACGTGCGACCGCCTCAGCCAGCTTGCGCGCTGCTCCCACGAGCTCGCGCCGAGCGCCGTAGTTGATTGCGAGCACGAGATTGAGACCGGTATTGGCCGCGGTCAGCGCACAAGCCTCGTCCATCAGCGCGCGGATATCGACGCCGAGATTCTCATGTTCGCCGATGAAGCGGATGCGAACATTCTGGTCATGCAGCGCGCGCATCTCACGGCGCAGATACAGCCGCAACAGCCCCATCAGATCGCGCACTTCATCGGGTGGGCGCTTCCAGTTTTCCGACGAGAAGGCATAAAGCGTGAGCGCCTCGACGCCAAGTTCAGCAGCTGCCCTGACCGCCCCGCGCACAGCCTCCGCACCTGCACGATGCCCGGCCGCCCGCGGCAAGCCTCGACGCCGGGCCCAACGACCATTTCCATCCATGATGATCGCAACATGGCGTGGGACACCGCTTCCCGGACCACCCGGCTGAGCCGCCGCACTTGTCTCCGCACCCGACATCAAACCTGCATGATTTCTTCTTCTTTGGCCTTCAACGCCGCATCGATCTCACCGATCCAGCGATCGGTCATCTTCTGGACTTCGTCCATCAGGCGACGGGCCTCATCTTCGCTCATGTGCTCTTCGCGCTCCATGCGTCGGATGTGCTCGATGGCGTCCCGACGCACATTGCGCACCGCCACACGCGCGGTTTCTGCATATTTGGCCGCAATCTTGGTCATTTCGCGGCGGCGTTCCTCGTTGAGCGGCGGAATGGGAATACGCAGGAGATTCCCCTCGACAATCGGATTGAGGCCCAGCCCCGCATTGCGGATGGCCTTGTCCACGGCCGCGACATTACTTTTGTCCCACACCTGGACCGAAAGCATGCGCGGTTCCGGCACCCCAATCGTCGCCACCTGATTGAGGGGCATTTGCGTCCCGTAGACTTCGACGACCACGGGCTCCAACAAGGCGGGGTTGGCCCGTCCCGTGCGCAAGCCCGCGAATTCGTGCTTCAATGTTTCGAGCGCGCCTTTCATGCGGCGCTCGATGTCCTTCCTGTCATAGCCGCTCATCGCTCACCCTCCCGCTGCCATTTCCCGGCATTCTTGCGATTCCCGATCGGAAATCAGCGTCGCGCGCCCTCGTCCGGCCAGCACCGCCGGCAGAGCGCCCTCCTCGCGGATGGAAAAGACGAGGATCGGGATGC
>CAZJPA010000065.1:8553-13284 GCA_964547755.1 uncultured Sphingomonadales bacterium | reverse complement strand
ATGCAGGTGCCCTGTTGGACATCGGTCCTCTGGCCATTGGACCGCTTCTCCAGCTGCGCCATACCAGCCTGAAAATCGATGGTTTTACGGAAGCCGGTGTCGGCGATCTCGGAGCAGCGTTCCCTACCCGCAAACCTGATCAGACATTGATCGGTATCGGCGGTCAGGCGCAACTCGTGATCAAGGGCCACGGGAAGAAGCGCTTCACCAAGCTTTATACCAGCGTCACCTATCAGAACGATGTCTCCAAGACGGGCGGACGCTTCTTCACTCAAGCCGGTTTCGTCTCGGATCCCGGTTTCCGCTTCGACGTGCCGGGTGTGGCGATCGACGACGAGTTCGGGACTGTCGAAGTCGGATTGACGAGCCGGCTGTCTAACCGTTGGTCCCTCAATCTGAGCTTCGACACCGACTTCTCGCGTCGCGGCGTTGACGAACGGCGCGCAGCACTCGGCCTGCGCTATCGATTCTAGCGTGGGAGCAGTCAGCGGCACAGGGCTGGCGACGCATGGAGCCAGCACCGGCCGGTTCGGATGATGAGCCTTCCAGGTGAACGAGGGGCCGTGTCTTCGGGGCACGGTCCCTTTTTCTATGGGAACGGTGGCACCCTACTTGTCCTCGTTTTCCCGGCTTATCGTGAAGATGCGGTCTCTGCTCCGAGTGGTCCCATGCCCCCCCACACGTCATCGCGAACCACGATCAGCGGGGGACCGTTGACAGAACGGGTGCACCAGATCACCTCTTGAGCGGGAACCCGGCGGGACAAGCTGCCGCAGCGGGGAAGAGGCCATGCTCGGACTGTTCACCGATCTTTATGAACTCAAGATGGCGCAAATCTATCTTACGCGCCGCATGACAGGCCAGGCCGTGTTCACGCTGTCGGTGCGGCGCCTGCCGACACAGCGCAACTATCTGCTCGCCTGCGGTCAGGGGCCACTCGCCGAGAAGCTGGCGGGCTTGCGATTTTCCGATCGTGATATCGCCTATCTCCGCAAGCTGGCCATCTTCGACGAGGCCTTTCTGAGCTGGCTTGCGGCGTTTCGGTTCAGCGGCGACATCTGGGCCGTCCCGGAAGGCACGCCCATCTTCGCGAACGAGCCCATCCTCGAGCTTGAAGCACCATTGCCCGAGGCGCAGATCCTGGAAACGCTCGTCATGAATCAGATCACCCTCTCAACCGTGCTCGCCAGCAAGGCGGCCCGCATCGTCACCGCCGCCCAGGGACGCGCGGTGGTCGATTTTGCGGCGCGCCGAATGATGGGCGTGGAAGCGGCCGTCGAAGGGGCCCGGGCCTTCGCGATCGCTGGTGTATCCGCCACCTCGAATATGATGGCGGGCCGACGCTACGACATCCCCGTCAGTGGCACGATGGCGCATGCCTTCGTCCAGGCGCATGAAAGCGAGGAGGCAGCGTTCCGCGCCTTTGCCGAGGCGTTCCCCAATTCTACCCTCCTCATCGATACCTATGACACCCTGGACGGGCTCGCCCAGGCGATCCGCCTAGCCAAGGATCCCGTCCAGCCCATTCGCTTTTCGGCGGTGCGCATCGATTCGGGAGACCTGCTCGCGCTTTCCAAGGCCGTGCGGCGCATGTTGGACGAAGCGGGGCTGCATCATGTGCGGATCTTCGCCAGTTCGGGCCTCGATGAATACCGGATCGCCGACCTGTTGGCCGGCGGCGCACCCATTGACGGTTTTGGCGTCGGCACGGCGATGGGGGTCGCGGCCGACGCACCTGCACTCGATATCGTCTACAAGCTGGTACACTACGCCGGCCGCGACACCACCAAGCTGTCAACCGGCAAACCTGTCCTACCCGGACGCAAACAGGTTTTCCGTTTGCAGACAGAGGGGCGAGCCACAGGCGACGTGATCGCCTGCCGGGAAGAGCAGATGGACGGCGAGCCGTTGCTCCAACTTCTTGTCAAGAACGGGCGGCCGACACCGTTGGCCAGACGGTCCGTCGAGGACATCCAAGGGTATGCCGCCGCAGCCCTGGCCGGCCTGCCGGAGACGGTGCGCGCGCTCACACCCGCCGATCCGCCTTACCCGGTGGCCGTCAGCGCACGTCTCCAACAACGCCATGCCGAGGTGGCGGCGCGTATCCGCAACCCCCACATCAAATCCAGAGCTCAGCCCAAGCGGAAGGGAGTTTCGCCATGACCCCGACTGATCTGATCGCCCCCGATACCGCACTCATCGTCGTCGACGTCCAGCGCGATTTCTGCCCCGGCGGCGCCTTACCGGTGCCTGAGGGAGATCGCGTCGTTCCCGTGCTCAACGACTGGATCGAAGCCGCCCAACAGGCCGGTGCGCTGCTCGTCTTCTCTCGCGACTGGCACCCGCGCGGCCATCCAAGCTTCATGACCGAAGGCGGCCCCTGGCCGGAGCATTGCTTGCAGGATACGCCGGGCGCCGCCTTCCATCCCGATCTGCATGTCCCCCATGAGGCCTATCTCGTCTCCAAAGGCACGCGTTTCGACAAGGACCAGTATTCCGCCTTCGACGACACAGGACTTGCCGCCTTTTTGGACAAGCGCGGCGTGCGGCGCGCGATCCTGGGTGGGCTGGCACGGGACGTCTGCGTGAAGGCGACGGCTTTGGACGCGCGGCGGGCGGGGCTCGACGTCTTCCTGATCGATGAAGCCGCCTGCGCCCTTTCCCCCGAAGCGGGGCGGGAAGCGGATCAGGAGATGCGCGCAGCCGGTGTTGCGATCCTCCAAGAAACATAACCGCAAGGCCGGCGCTCGGCATCATGCCCAATCCGTCCTGGCTGCAATCGCCACTCCCTTCACAGCCCCCTCCCTTCGCAGAACCTCCTCCCTCCGCCAACAAGCTTTACGGAGTGTTAATCCCCTCCCGGCAGGCTTTCTATCGCGATCGTCATGGCGATCTCGGAGAAAGCACCAGCAGGGATGAACACAACAACGGCCGGAAGCATCCAATCCGCCAGGCTGCGCAGCCTGTTGACGCAGCTTGAACGTGTCCAGCCGGCAAAGCGCTATGGCCGGGTCGTAGCGGTCAAGGGCCTGCTGGTCGCCATCGCGGGCGCCGAAAATGCGCTTGCCGTCGGCTCACGCGTGCTGGTGGAGGCCCGGGGTGGGCGGCAGGTGCGCTGTGAAGTGGTCGGCTTCGAGGAAGGCCGCGCACTGGCCATGCCGTTTGCCGCCCTCGACGGAGTCGGAATCGGCTGTCGCGCCTTCGTGGAGGGAGAGGAACCGGTCGTCTTTCCCGCCCATGCCTGGCTTGGCCGGGTCGTCAATGCCTTCGGCGAACCGGTCGATGGCAAGGGGCCGCTGGCGATGGGCGCCCACCCCTACCCCCTGCGCGCCCGTCCGCCAGCCGCGCACGAGCGGCAGCGGGTGGGCGAGAAGCTGGATCTGGGCGTGCGCGCGCTCAACGCCTTCGTCTCCTGTTGCAAGGGCCAGCGGATGGGAATCTTCGCGGGCTCCGGCGTGGGCAAGTCTGTTCTGATGTCGATGCTCGCCCGCCATACGGCCGCCGATGTCTCGATCATCGGCCTGATCGGCGAACGCGGGCGCGAGGTTCAGGAATTCATCGAAGACGATCTCGGCCCCGAGGGCCTGAAGCGTGCCATCGTGGTGGTGGCAACTTCCGATGAGTCGGCACTGATGCGCCGGCAGGCCGCTTATCTCACACTCACCCTCGCCGAATATTTTCGCGATGCCGGTGCTCAGGTGCTTTGTCTGATCGACTCAATCACCCGATTTGCAATGGCCCAACGCGAGATTGGTCTGGCTGCCGGCGAGCCGCCGACGACAAAGGGCTATACGCCGACCGTGTTCTCCGAGCTCCCACGCCTGCTCGAACGAGCCGGGCCCGGCCCGCGCGGCAAAGGCGCCATTACCGGACTGTTCACGGTGCTCGTAGAAGGAGACGATCACAACGAGCCGGTGGCCGATGCGGTCCGTTCCATTCTCGACGGTCATATCGTCATGGAGCGTGCCATTGCGGAACGGGGGCGGTATCCCGCGATCAATGTGCTCAAATCCATCTCGCGCACCATGCCGCATTGCAATACTCCCGACGAGAATGCCGTCGTTCAGGAAGCCCGCAAGCTGCTCGCCGCCTATGCGGACATGGAGGAGATGATCCGGCTCGGGGCCTATCGGCGCGGGTCGGATCCGCTTGTCGATCGCGCGATTGCCCTCATGCCCCAGCTGGAAGCATTTCTCGCGCAGGACAAGACCGAAGCCACCGGCCTGGCCGAAACCTATCGGCGTCTGGCGGCCATCCTCGCAAGCGCGCCGGAGACACAGACCGCCGCGACAGACGATTGAGCCAGCCTAGGATACGGCAGCAGACCGAAAGCATGCAAAAGCGGAATATGGGCAAGAGGCGACAAGCAAAATGCGGCGCAAAAGCTTGGCTACCCTCAAACGCATGGCTCGCCTGAAGGTGGATGAGTTGCGCCGCACCATCGTGGACGAGGAAAAGACGCTGGCGACATTGCTGGCGGAGGACGAACGACTCGCCGCCAAGCTCACGATGGAAATGGCGGCGGCTGAACGCATGTCCGCCTTCGTCGATTTTGCGGCCTTTGCCTCTCTCGTGAAAACGCAGCGCGAGGAGATCCAGCGTCAGGCGGCGGCAGCGGAAGAGCGGATCGCGGAACTGCGTGCCCGTCTGGCAGAGGCTTTCGCTGAAGAGAAGCGTTTCGCCATCCTCGAGGAACGCCGTGCCGCCGAGGCCAGGCAGGCACAGGACCGA
>CAZJPA010000065.1:0-8453 GCA_964547755.1 uncultured Sphingomonadales bacterium | reverse complement strand
TTTCGCCATCCTCGAGGAACGCCGTGCCGCCGAGGCCAGGCAGGCACAGGACCGAGCAGAGCAGAGCATCCTCGATGAAGTGGGCCTGCGCCGTCATGTCCACGGCGCAGGTGATTAGGCGCGTGGAGCGTTTTGGCGGCAACGCATGCGCAGGCCCAGGCGTCGTATCCTGGCAGAGGCACCCCCCTCATCTTCCGAAGAAAGGCGTGCGAGACAGGCGCGCGCCCTCATGGCCGTTCAATGGGTTTTGCTTTGTGTCAGCAGTTCATCGACGAATGCGGGCACCACACGCGTGGCCGGTCCATAGCGGGCTTCGTGAAAGAAATGGGAACCGGCGGACGGCTCGAGATTGAGCTCCACCGTATGGGCCCGCCCCAGCGCACGCAGCTGGGTGACAAATCCGGCCGCCGGATAAACCGCCCCCGACGTGCCGATCGAAATGAACAGGTCGCAACGGCCGAGGGCCTGGTCGATCTCGTCGAGATACAGCGGAATCTCCCCGAACCAAACCACATGCGGGCGCAGCCGCCCCGCCACACCGCAGGCCGGACAAGCGCTGTCAGGGTGAATATCTTCGGTCCATGGGCTCGCCACGTCACAAGCCAGACAACGCGCCTTCTTCAGCTCACCATGCATATGGATCACATGACGAGAACCCGCCCGCTCGTGCAGGTCGTCCACATTCTGGGTGATCACCGTTACGGTGCCGGGATGGTCCCGCTCAAGCCGAGCGAGTGCGTGATGAGCCGCATTCGGTTCCACACGGGCAAGCTGGCCGCGCCGGGCATTGTAGAAATTCTGCACGAGATCCGGATTGCGCAAGAAAGCCTCAGGGGTTGCCACATCCTCGATGCGATGACGTGCCCACAATCCGCCCTCGTCACGAAAGGTGGACAAGCCGGACTCGGCCGAAATGCCGGCCCCCGTCAATACGACGATATGTGCGTATTTCGCCATGAGCGGTAATCCTGCGTTAATATTCCTGTGCTATAAGGAAAACTGCAGGCGAAATCACGAGACCTCGGTCTCCAGCCGGCGGTCGATGTGCCTTCCCGCTTGCATGCGTGTTTCCTCCCTGAACTTGGGGTGTTTCGGACCGTTCCGCAACACCCTCTTTTTTTGAGGCCCACGAACGGCGACGACCTTGGCGCCGCGTAAAGCTGTTTTTTGTCCGGCTATTGACCAGAGCCGAATGCCTTGCCTAAAGCTCGCCCCGCGATGGCACGCCACCCCGTCCCATGGCCGGGGTGGCCGGGTTTCAAGGAGCCGCGGGCCGGCCATGAACAAAGCATCCGATTTCCAATCGCTGATCCTCACCCTCCAGCGCTACTGGGCGGATGAAGGCTGTGTGATCTTGCAGCCCTATGACGTGGAGATGGGGGCCGGCACCTTTCACCCAGCCACGACCTTGCGTTCGCTGGGGCCGCGCCCTTGGCGCGCCGCTTATGTCCAGCCCTGCCGGCGCCCGACCGACGGCCGCTATGGCGAGAACCCCAATCGCCTGCAACATTACTATCAGTTCCAGGTCATCCTGAAACCCTCGCCCGACGACATGCAGGATCTTTATCTGCGCTCGCTGGAGGCGATCGGCATCGACACCACGGCCCACGATATCCGCTTCGTCGAGGACGATTGGGAAAGTCCGACACTGGGTGCCTGGGGGCTTGGTTGGGAGGTCTGGTGCGATGGCATGGAGGTCACCCAGTTCACCTATTTTCAACAAGTCGGCGGCATCGACTGCCGGCCAGTCTCCGGCGAACTCACCTACGGGCTCGAGCGGCTGGCGATGTATGTGCAGGGGATAGACAACGTCTTCGATCTCGCCTTCAATGATCGCGGCGTCACCTATGGCGACATCTTTCTCCGAAACGAGCGCCAGTTCTCCGCCTACAATTTTGAGGCGGCCGACACCGAGATGCTGCGTCGCCATTTCACGGATGCAGAGGCCGAGTGCCGTGTCTTGCTCGCCCGCGACCTGGTGCTTCCGGCTTATGACCAGTGCATCAAGGCGAGTCATCTGTTCAATCTGTTGGATGCGCGTGGCGTGATCTCGGTGGTGGAACGCCAAGCTTTCATCGGCCGAGTGCGAGCACTGGCCAAGGCCTGTGCGCAGAGTTGGATGGCCTTGGAAGAGCGGGCGCTGGGCGGGGAGACGGCCGATGCCTGAGCTCGTCTTCGAAATCCTTTCCGAAGAGATCCCCGCCCGCTTTCAGGAGGATGCCGCCGCACGCCTGGAGCGAGACCTGGCACGCGTGCTGAAGGAAGCCCGGCTGGCATTCGATGCGATCGCGGCCGAAGTAACGCCGCGGCGGCTCGTGGCTTTCGTGACGGGTCTTGCCGGCCGCCAGCCCGACATCGAGGAAGAGCGCCGCGGCCCGCGCGAGGGAGCGCCCCAGAAAGCCTTGGAAGGTTTTGCGCGTGCGACTGGAGTCACGGTTTCGGCGCTTGTGCTGAAGAAGACACCGAAGGGCCGCTTCTACTTCGCCACCCTGCGCGAGAAAGGCCAGCCGGCGTCCCAGGTGTTGGCTTCTTTGCTGCCCGAACTGATCCGCTCTTTTTCCTGGCCCAAGTCCATGCGCTGGGGCGAAGGGTCCTTACGCTGGGTGCGGCCGATCCGCGGGATCCTCGCTCTTCTGGACGATGAGCCGGTTTCCTTCGTGCTGGACGGCCTTGAATCCGGTCGGTTCACCCATGGTCACCGTTTCCACGCACCGCAGCCGATCTCTGTGGAATCCGCACACCGCTATCGCCAAGCTCTTGAGAACGCGCATGTGCGGCTCTCCTTCGCTGGCCGGATGGAGGCGATCGCCGCCGGCGCACACAATGTGGCGGCTGAAGCGGGCCTCAAACTTGTCGAAGACCCGGTTCTGCTGAAAGAGAATGCGGGGCTGGCCGAATGGCCGGTCCCCATGCTCGGCCGCTTCGATTCCGCCTTTCTGGCACTTCCCGAGGAGGTGCTGATTACCGCCATGGCCCATCATCAGAAGGTCTTCGCCACCCGCGATCCGGCAAGCCGGCGGCTGGCACCGGCCTTCGTCTTCGTTGCGGACCGGGATCCGAAGCTTGCCGATGCGACGGCGATCACCCGCGGCAACGAACGGGTGCTGGCCGCCCGTCTGGCCGATGCCCGTTTCTTCTGGGAGCAGGACCGTAAGATCCCGCTCGACGAGCACCTACCCGCGCTGGGTGAAATCGTCTTCCACGAAAAGCTCGGCAGCCTGCTCGATCGCGTGCATCGGATCGAGCGGCTTGCCGCCACCATCGCCGAACGTCACCTACCGAAAGCCGACACCGCGCTCGTGCGGCGCGCTGCACGGCTGGCAAAATGTGATCTGGTGACCGGGATGGTCGGTGAGTTTCCGGAGCTCCAGGGCACGATGGGGCGCTACTATGCGCTCGCCCAAGGCGAGCCGGCTGAAGTCGCGCAGGCCATCGAGGAGCATTATGCGCCCAAAGGCCCGGCTGACCGCTGCCCGAGCGCACCGGTCTCGATCGCCGTGGCGCTCGCTGAAAAGATCGACACCCTCGTCGGCTTCTTTGGCATCGGCCTACCGCCGACTGGATCGAAGGATCCATTCGCGTTGCGTCGCGCCGCGCTCGGCATTATCCGCCTCCTGCTCGAAAACGGTCTGAGCATGCCGCTCATCCCTGTGATCGAGACGGCTCGGCGCCTTTATCATGTGGATTTGCCAAAGCACGATCCATCGGCGCTGCTGACCTTCTTCGCCGAGCGATTGAAAGTCCAGCAGCGCGAGAAGGGTGTGCGGCATGATCTGATCGATGCGGCCTTCGCGGTCAGTGGCGATGACGATCTTCAACGGCTGATCAAACGCGTGACCGCCTTGCAGGCCTTTCTCGAATCCCCGGACGGCGCGAATCTGCTCATCGGCTATAGGCGGGCAGCCAATATTCTGCGCATCGAGGAGCGCAAGGACTCCTGCTCATACCGGGATGCGCCGGATCCCGCAGTCTTTGCCCAGGAAGAGGAGCGCGCCTTGTTCGCGGCTCTCTGTGATGCGCATGAGAAAGCAACCGCGGCTCTTTCCCGCGAGGATTTCGTGGGCGCCATGCATGCTCTGGCAGCGTTACGCCCAAAGGTCGATGCTTTCTTCGACCATGTGACGGTCAATGCGGACGAGCCCGAATTGCGCGCCAATCGCCTGCGTCTGCTCAACGCGATCAGAGAAGCGGTTGACGCGGTCGCTGATTTCTCGAAGATCGAAGGAGACGCACCCCCCAGGAACGAACGGGGTCAACCCGTCGCAGCGGGATCCTGACGAGGACAAAGCAAACAGGTTCTCAAAGCAACGCCCTCAAGGCCCCTTGGGCAAGTGGGGCGAGCTGGAAGGCGCAGGGTACGATCATGATGAAATGGGTCTATCTATTCGGCGGCGAGCGGACCGAAGGCTCGGCGGACGCCCGCAACTTGCTTGGTGGCAAGGGTGCCAACCTCGCCGAGATGGCGCGGATCGGCCTGCCGGTTCCCCCTGGATTCACGATTACCACCGAGGCCTGCCGTTTCTATTACGAGCAGGACGGCGCTTTCCCGGAAGGCCTACAGGAACAGGTGACACAAGGTCTGGCCCATATCGAGGAAATCGTTGGCCGCCGTTTTGGTGATCCCGCCAATCCACTCCTGGTCTCCGTGCGCTCGGGTGCGCGGGTGTCCATGCCGGGAATGATGGATACAGTCCTCAATCTCGGCCTCAACGACGAGACGGTTTTCGGACTGGCGCAGGCTGCCGCCAACGAGCGGTTCGCTTGGGACTCCTACCGTCGTTTCATCCAGATGTACGGCGATGTCGTGCTTGGAATCGACCACCATCTCTTCGAGGAAGCGATCGAGAACCGCAAGCTGGAGAAAGACGCAACCAGTGACATCGAGCTCGAAGCCGATGACTGGCGGGAACTCGTCGTCCGCTTCAAGGAGATCGTTGCGCAAGAAACCGGTCATCCTTTCCCACAGGATCCCCATGACCAGCTGTGGGGCGCGATTCGTGCCGTTTTCGGCTCTTGGAACAGTGAACGCGCCAAGGTCTACCGCCGACTCAACCGCATCCCCGACGATTGGGGCACGGCGGTCAATGTCCAGGCGATGGTCTTCGGCAATCTCGGCGAACGCTCAGCCACGGGCGTGGCCTTCACCCGCAACCCGGCCACGGGCGAGAAGGCGCTCTATGGCGAGTTTCTTGTCAATGCCCAGGGCGAGGATGTCGTGGCCGGTATTCGCACGCCCCAACATCTCACGCGCGCGGCTCGTAAGGCGGCTGGCGATGACACCCCGGCGATGGAAGAGGTGATGCCGGACGTCTTCGCCGAGCTCAAGGCGCTCGCGGAGCGGCTGGAGCGGCATTACCGTGACATGCAAGATATCGAATTCACGGTGGAAGAGGGACGGCTTTGGCTCCTGCAGACGCGTGCAGGCAAGCGCACGGCGAAAGCAGCGATCAAGATCGCTGTGGATCTGGCCGAAGAGGGGCTGATCTCACGCGAAGAGGCGGTGATGCGGGTAGAACCCGAAGCGCTCGACCAGCTTCTCCATCCCACCCTCGATCCCGATGCGCCCCGTGAAGTGATCGCCAAGGGACTGCCCGCCTCGCCCGGTGCGGCCTCCGGCATCGTCGTCTTCCATGCGGACGAAGCTGAACGTCTTGCACGCGAGGGCCGCGATGTCATCCTCGTGCGCGCGGAAACCAGTCCGGAAGACATTCACGGCATGCATGCCGCCCGTGGGATTCTGACCAGCCGCGGCGGCATGACGAGCCATGCGGCCGTCGTCGCCCGGGGCATGGGCCGCCCCTGTGTGGTCGGCGCGGGTACGATCTTCGTGGACGCTGCGGCCGGCCGCTTCAACGTCGGTGGACGCATCATTCGGGCTGGAGACGAGATCACCATCGACGGCACCACCGGCGAGGTCATCTTGGGGCGCGTGCCCACCCGGGCGCCCGCACTTTCCGGTGAGTTCGCCGTGCTCATGCGCTGGGCGGATGCGGTGCGACGCATGGGGGTGCGTGCGAATGCGGAAACCCCCACCGATGCCGCCACGGCCCGCCGCTTCGGCGCCGAAGGAATCGGTCTTGCACGCACCGAACACATGTTCTTCGAGCCCGAACGCATCCCGATCGTGCGTGAGATGATCCTCGCGACAAGCCGTGCCGAACGCGAGCAAGCGCTCGCCAGACTCCTGCCTTATCAGCGGGCGGATTTCCTGGCGATCTTCCGGGAAATGGCGGGACTGCCCGTGACCATCCGCCTCCTCGACCCGCCGCTCCACGAATTCCTGCCGAAGGAGAAAGCGGAGTTCGAAGAGGTGGCGCGCTCAAGCGGCTTCAACGTTGCGGAGCTCAAGCGGCGTGCGGCCGAGCTTGATGAGGCCAACCCCATGCTTGGTCATCGCGGCTGTCGTCTGGCCGTCACCTATCCCGAGATCGCCGAAATGCAGACGCGGGCGATCCTGGAGGCCGCCATCACCCTCAAGCGCGAGGAAGGCAAGGAAGTGCTGCCCGAGATCATGGTGCCGTTGGTGGCGGATGCGGCCGAACTGGCCGTCGTCAAGGAGCGGATCACCACCACCGCAGAGGCTGTCTTTGCCGAGCAGGGCATGCGCGTCACCTATCGTGTCGGCACAATGATCGAGCTGCCGCGGGCGGCTCTGACCGCCGACGAGATCGCCGTGCACGCCAGCTTCTTCAGCTTCGGAACCAATGATCTCACCCAGATGACCTACGGCTTGAGCCGTGACGACGCGGCCCGTTTTCTGCCCTATTATCTCGAACACAAGATCTTCCCAGCCGACCCCTTCGCGGTGCTCGACGAGAAAGGTGTCGGCCAGCTTGTGCGCATAGCGGCCGAGCGGGGGCGGGCTCGGCGCGCGGATCTCAAGCTCGGCATCTGCGGCGAACATGGTGGCAATCCGACGTCTATTGCGCTGTGTGAAAAAATCGGCCTCGACTATGTGTCTTGTTCGCCTTACCGTGTTCCCATCGCCCGCCTCGCAACGGCTCAAGCCGCTATTGCCGAAGGCCGCACGGTCAAGAGCCGCTCGGCGGCGGCAGGGGGATGATCCGGCCGGCAAGGCGGGAGGATGCCGGCACTATACGGGACGGGAACCGCATCGATGCATGTTCGCCTGCTCGCTTCCTATCTCGACCGCCGGGCGGGCAGTGCGGTCTACATGCGCGCCTTGTCCGAACACCTTGTCGGCGCGGGACATCGTGTCTCGATTATCTGTCTTGGACCCGAGGGCATCGAACCACCGCAAGGGGTGGCGGCAGAAGACGTCGCCGTGCTGCCTCCCCTTCACCTGCATGCGCCGGGATTGTGGCGTCTCGATCATTGGGCCTCTTTTGTCCGGGCGCCTGTGCGCATCCGGCGGCTCGATCTGGAACGACCCGATGTGGTGATCGCCAGCGAACACAGTCTGATCGCTGCCCATCACCGATCGTTTGCGGATGTGCCCTGGATCTACCTTCCCCATGCGCCGGTCAGGGTGGCCGACGAGATGGCTCGCTATTTTTCCGACCCGCTGGCACGCGCCGTCAATCGTCGCCTCTATGACCGCGCTCAGCGCTTCGCATTGGCCCGTGCCAACGCGGTTGTGCGCTTTTCCCGCGAAGCGTTGGATGCGGTGCTCAGGGCCTTCCCGAGGGTCCGTCCGCAACGCTCGGTTGTGATCCCGCCGGCCACCGATTTGCCGGAAAGCTGGCAGCCGCCGAAGGCCGCAAGCCCGGTTCACCTTCTGACCGTCTCCCGCCTCGTGCCGGACAAGAATGTGGGGCTGCTCCTGGAAATACTCTCCCATGTAGACCCTGAGAAGGACTTCCGCCTCACGATAGTAGGCGACGGACCGGAACGCGCACGGCTCGAAGCTCAGACCAAGGCCATGGGGCTTGCAAGACGCGTCACGTTCCATGGTTCGGTGGAAGATGTCGGCCCATTCTATGCCCAAGCGGATCTGGTGGTGCTGCCCTCCAAGCGCGAGAGCCTGGGATTGGTCCAACTCGAGGCCCTTGCCCACGGCCGCCCCGTGTTGGCCTTCGACCCGATGGCGCCGGATGTCGAACTCCTGGGCGGCCGGCTCGTGGAGCATGGGGTCACCGGCTGGTTGGCACGCGATGACGAAGACTTCCTGCGCATCCTCCATCTGCTGATCTGGAATCCGGCACCCCTGCGTCCGGCGGCCCATGCCGCCCGGCGGCTGGCGGAAGAGCGCTATGCCTGGCCCCGCCACCTTGCGCGCTGGCAGACGCTGCTGGAAGAGCTGACGGCGGCACCTTCCTCTTCCGCATAAGGCTCTTGTCAAGACCGCACAGGGGCCGATATGTCGAGCGCCGGTTCGGCCTGCCCGCAGCGGGGCGCCGATCAGGAAACAGTCGAAGGAGGATCGCCGATGCGTGCCGAAGCCCAGAATCTCGTTGATCGAATTCGCGAATCCCTCTCCCACCTGCGGAGGT
>CAZJPA010000064.1:0-13351 GCA_964547755.1 uncultured Sphingomonadales bacterium | reverse complement strand
GTTCATGTATTCAATCATCTCCATATCCTGCGACGGCAAGTAATCGTCCACCGCCCAGCGCAAGTGGTCATGGGTCAGAGGTTCACCGTCGGCCAGCTCGTGGGCCAGCAGGGCTATCGCCTCGATATCGGCGATGGAATAGTCGATTATGTCTTCCAGTATTTCGCAATAGATTGGGTCACCCTCTGTCCAGGTGCATTCGATACGGTGACGCTTGAAAATGGCATTCAGAATACAAGCCACGGCCTCGCGACTGTCGGGATAAAAGAAAGGGATCTTGCGATCGAGACGGCCGGCGCGCTTGAGATCAGCATCGAGTTTGTCGGGACGATTGGTCATCAAAATGAACAACACCTTACCCCGGTTGCCCGGATCGGCCATGAAAGCCTTGAGGCGCGCCATGACCCGGGAGCTGGTGCCGCCGTCGCTTTCTCCGGCATCGGTGCCGAAAGCGCGATCCCCTTCGTCGATGATGAGAACGATCGGCCCCAGGCCTTTGATCAGACTGAGCACCCGCTCCAGATTGGCCTCGGTGGCACCAACCCAACGGTCTCGGAAATTCTTGAGCGTAATGGCGGTCAACCCCGAACTGCGCGCGAAGGCCTTGGCGATGAAGGTCTTGCCGGTGCCCATGGCACCGACGAACAACATTCCCATGGGGACGCGGCTCGTGTCTCCGCGCCGAATCGCTTCGGCCACTGTCATCAGTTCCCGCTTGATGGCCTCCATCCCCCCCACCGCCTCGAGCCCGTGGGGTGATTCGACGAATTCGATGAGACCGGCACACTGACGCTCGATCAATTCGCGTTTGCGCCTCTGTAGCAACGCCAGCATCTCCGGCAGAGGATCTTCACCGTCAGGAAGCGGTGCACTGGGATTGACCAAGCGCCGGATCTCTTCCAAGGTCATACCGGAGGTCAACGCCGCCAACTTGGCGGCACGATCCTCAGCCTCGGGCTGGTCACCCAACAATGTCCGGATGAAACGCTGGCGTTGCGCATCTTCCAGGGTCACAGCCGGCTTAGGTTTGAAGGTAGCCGCTAGTTGCAACGCCCGCAGGCCCGCCGAACGACGGGCCAAGCGGGTTACCTGTGCCTCATCGAAATTCCGGTTGCAGGCATGGATCACTGCAGCCCGTTCGGTCTCGCTTGGCATGGGCACCCCCACCGCCGCAAGACCTGGATTGGCCACCAGCTGCGGACTGAGTTCGGCCAGGTTTTCCACCACCAGAAACACCACGTTATCACGCCGCGCCATCTCCCGGCTCAGAGACCAGCGGTGGATGGTCACCTGGGCGGCACGGTCTTCAGGACCGAGAAAATGCACCGGTGCATTGGGAAAAAAGTGACTGGCATAGAGCACGATCAGCGCATTGCCGTCATGATGAAAGAAGCGGCGCTCCAACGACCGCCAAGTCTCCGGACCAATCACATCAACATCCGGGTTTTCGGCAAGGTTGGAACGTTTGAGGAAACGCAAGCCCCGCGAGGGATCCATGACGGCGATGTCGGTCTTGGTAGGCGCCAATAACACCTCGACCAGAAAATCGGCCAGGGGCAGAAAGCGATCCTGGTGGCGAAAGACGTCGAAGACATTGTCATGAAGCAAAAACAAAGAAGCCTCTCCACCGGTGTATTTCCGGCGAATGGTTTGAACCCAGGCGGGCATGGGCGCCACGTCACAGGCTCCTGTTGGCGAGTTGTCGGGCATCGGCCTGACGCGCCTTTTTCAAGGTCTCCAGCTTGGCCTTGGCGCTGACGCTCCGGCCCTGCCTGCGCAACTCGGCTAAACGGGCGTCGAGATCGGAGTGCTGAATTTCCTTGGCCAGGTCCGCTTCGGCGACGATATCACGGACGTATTGCCGCACGCCATCCAAAGCCTGAACCTCTGCGTCCACGGACAAGCCATCGAGTTGTTCCTGAATCTTCAGACGCGCCTGGGCGCTTTGCATCCTGGCCAACATACGGTTTTTCTCCGCCCTGAGTTTGTCGATCTCCGACTTGACGTTGAGCAACGCCGCCTTAGCCTCTTCGGCATCGTTCTCGGCTTGACGTGCCTCCTGTTCCAGTTCACCGATGACGGATTCGACCGCCTCCTGCTTCTGAATCAGAATCATTGCCAGATCGTCCTGGTCAGTGTCCAGGGCGGCTTCCAGATCCTGCCTGGCCCGGGCCAACTCACGCCTTTCCCCTTCCAGGCGATGGCGAATCTCGTCGCGGCGACGGATAATGGCAGCGGTGGCGTGCTTGAGTTCGGCGTATTTTTCAGTCAGGGAGTTGATGGCGTTCTCGTAGGCGACCTCAGGATGGTTTTTCTCAACATCCCGAATCCACAAGCTGAGAAAACCCCGCCAAAGATTCGCCAAACGGGCAAGAAAACTGATCGAAGCCATGGTCTGTCCTCCTGTCGATTATCAATGAAAAGGTATTTGTCACGCGGATTCAATGAAAGGGCAATCCCCATTGGTACCAGCCATATCCATGGGTAGCTAACAAACCGACGATCTCCGAGCCTTGACGGGCCGTCAGAATGAACACATAGAACGCCTGCGACGGCGGTGGAGACAACGGTAAAAGGATCCGGGTTTCCCGAGTATCGCCTTCGGCCACAACCCGTTCATACTGGAAGGGTGGGCGGACCTGCACGACGGCATAGTCGTAACGAATTCCGGGAAGATCCAATCCTTCCCAAGCGAATTCCACTGGATAGGAAACTGCTACTGACGCTTCGCCCTCCTTACCGGAAAGCGGGCGGCCGCTGTCCACCGGGATGCGCAACCGCAGGATCTGAGCGGGTTCCAGTAGCAACAAGCTCCGTAGTCCCTTGAGCACAACACGATTCTGAAAATACCAGTCACCGGGGGTCGGTCTCTCATCACCATCCCGATCCACGTGCAGATCCAACCGGTAGGTGGCGGCCGGAAGGGGTTTCAGTGTCACTCTTCCCTCGGCGAGATGTGCGGTAAAATGTTCGAGCGCATCGCCACGGTATAGGGAAATCCGTACCGGCGTGCCGTCGGGAACCGGTAGGCGGCGCCGAGTAAAGGTCAAAAATACACTTGCAGACGTCTTTTGCCCGTCCGGGTCCGGAGCAGGTTCCGGGGGCAACGGACTCAAATCGCCGCAAGCACCGGGTTCTTTGAGACGGCAGGTCTGACGGGCCAACTTGCAGGCCTCGGCATAACCGAGCCGGCAGGCGTGGCTCAGATGGCGGTTGGCAGAAACCGCCTGCCCGGCTCTCCAATAAGACCAGGCCAGCAAGTATTCGGCCCAGCCGTTGCGGGGTTCGGCCTGATACAAACGACGGAAGCGGGCGATGGCCTGCGGAAACCGTCCTTCATCGTAAGCCGCCATGGCTTCGAAAGACAGAAAGGGATACACCGTATGGGAGGAAGGCGGCAGGTTCAATTCCCCGGTCGCATCGGCCACAGCGCCGGTATGAGAGGCAACGACCGACTCTCCTTTCTGTTTCGGCATTATCAAACGCTTCATCTGATGCAGCGTTTCAGCCATGGATCCAAGATCGACGGCATGCGGGTAATATTCAAAAGCCAGCCGAAGCACGAGGGCCAGCGACAACACGAGAAACGCTCTGAACAGAAGGCGACCGGAAGACAGGGTTTCAGGTTCCGGCGGCGGCAGCGACTCTGGATGGAACGGCGAATCCCGGCGTCTGGGATGCAGCAAATACCAAAGCAACACCAAAACGATAAGAGCAATGAACACCGGAATCAACGTCATCACGGTACCGTTTCACGTACGTGCGTCAACGAAATCGTGTGCAATCTTTCCAGTTCCGCCAACTCGGCGGAGACAGTGTGATCAACCTCCGCTTCCAATCGCAGTCGATCCAGAGCCATTTTAAGGTAATCAGCGGCGTTGGCAGGATTGAGAATGAGGTTCTGATAAATTTCCTCCAAGGTCTCCGGAAGCGCCAACAAGCTTGAATCCAGCGCCAGTCGGCGACTGATCATACGACGGCGGTTATCCAGCAACCGCTCGAGATCTTCGAGCGCTTTATTCAGGCGGTAACGCTCAGTTCCAACGGCTTGTTGCAGGCGTTGACGAAGCTGTTCGCAGCGCCTCCGCAGATCCTCCTCATCCAGACTGTTCAATCGATCCCGCAATAGAACCCGGGCCAATAGCAGGGCAAGATAATCCACCGTGGCCTCCTCCAACCGATCCATATCCTCCGCGGTCATGCTGCTACGGCGGTCAGCCACCAGCCGCTTGAGAGAGCGGAGCCGGCGGCGCATCCGCCGATAATTCTCAACCTCGGGGGCGTCTCTGGATAAACGGGACTTGAGTTCTTCGATGAGATGGGCCCGGAGTCGCCCCCGCCGGGCCAATCGATACCGCCGATCCACAGCGGCCCGAAACCTGGCCAGGCCGGGCACGAAAAGGGCGGCGATGACCTCCCCTGCGGTGAAAACCGCCAACGGCAACAAGGCCCCCCGCAATCCAAGCGGGAAAGAAAGCAACACAGCCAACAAACCGGCGCCTAACCCAACATAGATATTGGCCGGGCTGACCAGCATCTCGTAAAGGTAATTACGCCTGCCGAACCCCTCACCCATATCGCTCCACAGCCGTCAAAGCAGTTTTCGAATTCGAATCATCAGATCAAAAAAACACCATCCAAGCGAAGAGATAAAGCCAGAAAGCCACGAACAGAACCAGGGAGATTGCCCCCAGAAGTCCCAAAGGTTTTGCCAGCTCTCTTTTGTACACGAGCAAAAGAAACAGTCCTATGCCCCCAAACCAAGCAGCAGCACTCAAGCTCTCTTTACGTGAATCGCGTAGTCTATCCTGAGAGGAGAACCGCGAACCAGGCTTGAGGGCGGAACGTGATGGATCCTTCGGATCATGGTATACGATCACATATTCGCCAGGGTGGTACGCCTGAACGATGCGTTCAGCCTCCCATTTAGACAGGCCGCGCGCCCATTTAGAGGGGCCATAGAGCCAGATGCGGTTATTTTCGAACACTCGCCCATCGACCTCATAACGGTAGAAGACAAGAGGGCTATCACCACGGGATAACCTCGAACTGAGAACCACACCCCGAACGACCGGCCAGTCGGCGACCATCTCGCTTTTCCGAATGGCGCGCTGCTCGGACAGGGGAAGGAGAAGACACAGCGATACCATCCCGCCCCAAAAAGCCATCATCAAGTGAAGTCGCTTCATTCCGTTTCCCCTCCTCCCTGAAGATGGACGCGAACCGCCTTGACCTCGCCGGCCAATTCCCCGACCCGGCGCACGATGTTCAGGTCCAGATCGATCTTGCGTTCCAAGGTCGCCACCACCGGCATGAGGGTGGTCTCGATCATGTCGGCCATCTGCTTGAGAATGCGCTCCACTTCCGGTGACGGCTGATTGATGACCCGCACCTGGGCCTCTGTCAATTGGGTTTGCAGGGCAGCCAATTGCTGACCGATGGACTGCCAACCCGCACCCGTGCCAAGCTGTTCCAGCCGCTCGCCGATGACCGCCAGCTGAGCGGCGATGCGGGCAGCGGCATCGGCATCGGCATCGTCGCCGCCCAAGGCCTTGGCACGGCGGAAATCCTTGACGATTTCATCCCAGCGCCGTTTTTGGACCTCGGTGATGTCACCCTTCAGCCAAGCCAGTTTGAGGAGGTTGTGCTCGGCACCGGAGGTCAGCATCTGTGCCTCGCCGGTGTAGTGATCGGTGATCAGTTGCAGCACTTCCTCGTGACTCATCACCGCCGAGACCTTGGCGGCCATCTTGTTCATGTCGCGATAACTGCCTTGCAGCCGGAACGGCGGTTCGGTGCGGTAACGGTCCGCCCGGGCGGCGGAGCGGATGTATTCCCGGTTGACTTTCAGGACCAAATCCCGGATCACGAACAGCCTTTGCAGCACCGCGACGATTTCCTCCAATTCCGCGCTGCTGTAGGGGTGCTGCAACGCGCTGGCGGGAACGTCCAAACCGCGGGCCATACCGATCAGGCGGTAAAAATCCCCCATCTCCCGGCCCGCCAGAGGAGCCAGCACGGGATTGGAGGTGAGGCAATTCTCCAGATAGCTGAGGGCGAATAGATCCTCCCGGCCACTGAGAATGTCGCCCAGGTTGTAAACGTCGGCGCGGTTGGCCAGCATGTCGGGCACCTGGAAAACCGTCCCCGATTCGGTATAGGGGTTGCCTGCCATGACGACGCAGAAGCGCTTGCCCCGCAGGTCGTAGGTTTTCGTCTTCCCCCGCCAGACTCCCTCGATCCGTCGGGTGGCATCGCACAGGGCGATGAACTTTTGCAGAAATTCGGGGTGGGTATGCTGGATATCGTCCAGGTAAAGCATGACGTTGTTGCCCATCTCCAGGGCCAGGTTGAGCTTTTGCAGCTCCTGGGCGGCCGCGGCATCGGGGGCTTGGTCCGGATCCAGGGAACGGACGCGGTGGCCGAGGGCCGGGCCATTGATCTTCATAAAGATCAACCCGAGTCGGTCGGCCAAGTATTCCATCAAGGTGGTCTTGCCGTAACCGGGCGGGGAAATCAGCATCAGCAGACCCTGGCGGTCGGCGCGCTGGCTCTCACCCACCGCGCCCAATTGTTTGGCCAGATTGCCACCGATGAGGGGCAGATATACCTCGTCGATCAAGCGGTTACGCACAAAGGTGGTCAGGGGGCGGGGTTTGAATGCCTCAAGGCGCAGCTGTGTGCGCTTTTCCGCCAGGAGCGTCTGGCGCAATTGCACGTAAGCGCGGTAGCCGGGACGTACCACGACCTGATGGTGGGTCAGGCGGCGGAAGAAGTCGTCCACGCTCAGGGTCAGGCAACGGTCTTGCAGTCGGGGATGGTCACCCAGCAAACCCTCGATGCGCCATTCCAGGTCGGTCTCGCTGTCGCGGCGCACCAGGTTGTCATCACCGTTGACCAGCACCACCGCCTCAAACAAATAGCGACTCAAGGACTGCAAACCCTGTTGCCGCACCAGCGCTTCCAGCCAAGCAGCGCTCAAGGACCAGCGGGCGCCGGGATCGTCTTGCAGCTCCGCCAAAGCGGCCTGGAAATGACGCCGGCTTTCCTCGTCCAGACTCTGGCGCAGAGCGTCCGCCAGTTGGCGGCCATAGCGGCTGACGACGAATTCCAAACGCTCCCGGCTCATTTCCGCCACCAGGTATTCGGCGGCTTGGCGAAGGTCTATTACCTCGATACCATCCAAGGGACAGCGTTCCAGAAACTGGCCGATGGCCTGGGCCACTTCTTCGGTTAAAAGCGCCAGCGCCCCGTGGCTCGCCAGTACCTGCCGCAACCGCGCCGCCGCTTGGGCTCGGGGAATCCAGCTCTTCCAGTCAACCTGACCGCCGTTGGCCCAGAAGGTCTGGGCCAGGGCGCGGCACCGGGGCGGAAAGCGCAATTCGCCCACCGTCTCCAGTGCCGGCACCAGCACCTGCAAAATCCGCGCGGCGTCGTGGTCGTGAATTCCCTTGACGTAGCCTTCCTGATAACGGGGCGCGGCGAAGGTGCGTACCACATCCAACAATTCGGACTCGTCCATCAAAGCGCGCATCAAGCGGTTCTGATCCAGCCCGTCCTCGCCACGGCGGGCCGTCTCCAGAATCCGGCAGGCGAGAAATTCGGCGCGGTAAACCTCCGGCGTTTCCGATTCCACGGTCAGGTTCCAGAAAGGTTTCGCGGCTTCAAGGCGCGGGTCGTCGAGGGCCTCGAAATAGTCGGTGCCCGTCAGGTGCAGGTACAGCGCGTCGTCCCGGGGTAGCAGGGTCAAGTCCAACGCCTGGGTATTGACGCTGAAACGGTGCTTTCCCAAGCGGATGATCGCCCCACCCGCCTCGTAGAGATCGCTGCGGTCCCGCAGGGCACGCTGGGCCTGTTCGCGCACCGCCTGGAAACGGGCTTCGAGATCGTCGGCCAGTACCGCCTGCTCCAGTTCCCGCAGGCGGGCGATCTGCCCGTGGATCTTCGCGACCAAGGGATCAGAGGCGAAATAGGCATTCAAGGCCTCCCCGGAATCCAAGCGGGCGATGCGTCGCTCGATGCTATCCAACACGCGGGTGGCAGCCTCGAAGAATGCCTGCGCTTGGCGCTGCCGCGCGTCCAGAAGTTGCTGCTTGCGGGACTCGAAAGCCTCATAGATCTCCTCACGCTTGGCCATCAGGTCGGCGAGGAAGGTTTCGTGTTCCCCGAACTGGCCTTCCAGTTCCTCCAACTGCACCAACAGACGCGACAACTGCTCGTCGCAACGCTCCGACGTGGTCGCCAGACCCAAAGCGCGGGTAACGTTCTGGGAGAATAGCCTGAACTGGGCCCCAAAACGGGCGGCCGCCTCCACCGAGCCTAAGGTGCGGCGGTGGTGACCGGCGGCGGCACGGCACTGGTTGAGGCAGGCGTAGACCTCGGCGATTGAGTCGAGGATACGGGTTTGAACCATCGCCTCCTCGATGTCGAGCGCCGCCACCCGCTCCGACAGTAAATCCAGGTTGGAGGCCAGCGTGTCCAAAGTTTCGATCAAAGGCTCCAAGGCAACCGTGGTTTTGGCCGCTTCGATCCGCCGCTCCAGTTCGGAGATCCGCTCAAGATAGGGAGCCAAGGCATCTTCACGGCCCAGAAAGGTTGCTGTCTGGCCGCTCAAACGCGCCTGGAGCGCTTCCAGGTTTTCATCCAACTGTGTCAGGCGCTCCAAGTCGATATAGCGCCATGCCTTCAAGGCTTCCAGACGGCCACGCTGCCGGCGGATCCGTTCGAGGGCGTCGGCGTAATCCCCGGCATTCCAACCGGGTTCCGGCTGACTGAGGCGCTCGATGGCCTGTTGCTCGGCTTCCGCTTCCGCCAGTGCGTGGGCTGCCTGGGCGCGGATCTGGGTTACCTTGTCAAACTCGTCGATCACCTGCTCGGCGGTGGCGGCAATGTCGCGAACCGCGGCGGCGATGCCATCGGCTTCCGCCTCCGCCAGCCAGGGATAGCTATCGAGCACCCGCACCGCCGCCACCCCCAAGGCTTCGTAGTGCCGCGCCGAAACGGCCTCATCGGCAATCAAACGGCTCAAACTGTAGAGGTCGGAAATGGCGCGCACCAGTTCGGCATTGCCGATCCGCCCCAGGAAGGACTGACCAGCTTGAAATTGACTGGCGAATTCCGCACTGACGTAGGGCGTCGCCCAGATCTGCATGGGATGCACCCGGGTTGGCTCGGCCTCGGCTTGGAAGATCACCAGCGTGCCATCGTCCGCCAGGGCGTAGCCGTGACCGATGATGGGGGTGCGCAGGGTCTTTTCGATTAAGTTGTAGGGAAACAGCCCCGCGATCCCCTCGTTGGGTTCGTAGAATTCGTAGAGCACATCCTCCCCGTTCGGGGAGCGGATTTGGCGGCGGAAGCGCATCCCCTCGATGCTGCGCTCGAAAGTCTTGTATTGGCCGCTTTGCAGATAGTAACCGCCGGGGAAAATGATGCCATGATCCTCCGGCAGTTGCAGACAGGACTCGCCGATGGCGTCCAAGCGCAGCACGTCCTGGGTCAGCGGGTTGTAAACCAGATAGCGCCAAACCTTCTCGCGGTAGGGGCGGATCTTCAACAGGATCAGTTGCCCCAGCCGGGCATAATGGATGTCTGCGTCGTCGAGGGATTGGGTATCGTCCTCCACCGGCTCGCGGTAGATCCCCAAGCCGTCCTCGGTGTTGTTCTCCACCTTGACGGTGAGATCCCCACCCACGGTTTCCACGAACACGGTGTCGAGCACGTTCACGTGGGGATGACGACCCTGAACGATGTCGTCGCGGGTGGCTTGCACCCACTCGAAATCGTAGCGGGGCGGCAGTTGCAGGTCGCGCTCGCCGCGGTTGTCGAGATAACGAACCTCTCGGCCCCCGGCACCGAGTGCCCAGCGGAGCACACGGATGTCCTCCAAGCGCTCACCGATCTGGAAGCCGGCCAGCAACTTGCCATCGCGCACGGTCAGCTCGACCAGGTGAGCGTGACGATAATAGCGGTACAGCTCGGTGAAGTCCTTGACGAAACCGGGATCGTCCAGGAAAGTGCCTGCCAAAGGATGGGGTGCCATGACATAGCCGTTCTCGTCCCGGCTCAGGCGGAACAGGGCGAAAACGTCCCCGACTTGGGCTTCCCGTTTCAGGCCGATGAAAACGTTGTAGCCGAACAGCAGCCAGTCGCCCACCTGAACCATATCGCGGGCGATACAATGGTTTTCGGTGCGCACCCGAATCCGGTCGACGAGGCGCAGCTCGCTGGCGCCAAATTCCGCCAGGCGGGCTTCGTTCAACCGCCGGGCCTTATCCTCCAGCACCCGCCCCTGCTGGCACAGGCGCTTGCGAATGACTTCGTAAGCGCCGCCCTCGGCAACGGCCTGGGCGAGCGCTTTCTCGACCGGTTCGCTCACGACGCTCTCGGGGTTCCCTCAGCGGTCTGACGGGACAGCACCTTCTCCAGCAAAGAAGCGACCACCCCGCTCTTGGCGGCAACACCGTCGATGGCTTTGCCCAAAGCCAGGGACTTGGCGAAGGCATCGAAGAATTCCCCTTCGCCGCCGACGATGTCGATGTGGGCCCTCTCCAGGGCCGTACCCAGCACCTCGGCATTGTCGTGCGCCACCGCCTTGCCTGCTTCGATGGCGGCCATCGCCTCCTTGAGGGCGGCATCCAGCGCCATGCGGAATTCCTCGTGCTCCCTCGTCTGGTCGCTGAGAGCGTCCATGGCGGCAAACTTCTCGTCCAAACCCTCGGCCTCGGCCTTGAACTGGGCGCGAGTGACATCGGCAGCCGCCAAACCGATTTCCCGCTGCGCCTTGGCTTCGGCTTCGCCCTTGGCGACGATGACGCGAGCCTCCATCACTCCTTCTTTCTCGCAGGCGTCGGCTTTGGCCGCCAATACTTTGGCTTCCGCCAGCCCTGCAGCGGCTTGTTCCGCCTGTATGCCTTCGGCCAGCTTCTTCTTGGCCTCGGCCTGTTTGGCCGCCTCCTCCAGTTGTGCCTGGGCCAGGGTGGCAATTTCTGCCGCACGGTGTTCGGCTGCGGTTTTTTCGGCTTCGGCCTCTTTGATCCTGCAAATCTTTTCTTCCTCGGCCCGGGCTTCGGCGGCAAGCACCTGCACCTGCTTTTGGCGTTCAGCCTCCGAAACCGCCCGCACTTCCTTGATGCGTTCTTCTTCAATGGCCACGGTCTTGTCCACCATCACCCGTTCGCGCACCACATCGGCGATCGCCTTACGCTCGATTTCCAGAGCCTTTTCCGCCTCGATGCGCTGCAATTCCACGTCACGCTCACGGGCGACGATCTCCAGTTGCCGGCTGCCCTCAACCCGTTCTTTCTCGATCGCCACCACCCGCTCACGGTTCTGCTGCGCCACCTCGACTTCACGCCGCTGGTTTTCCCGCTGCACCGCCAATTCCTGTTCCACCTCGATAGCGGTCAGCTCGGCCCGACGCCGCGCTTCCTCCTGAACCTTGCGGGTTTCCGCCTCCTCCCGTGCTTGGATGGCGGCGATTTCCCGTGCCTGCCGCGCCTCGGCTTCGGCTTTTTGCCGTTCCAGTTCCAGCATGGCCTCGGCGGTCTCCACGTTCTTCTTCTTGACCGCCAGTTCCTTGTCCCGCTCCAGTTCGTTGGTGCGCACGTTCTGGGCCGCGGTCAGTTCAGTGATCTTGCGGATGCCCTCAGCGTCCAGGATGTTGTCCGGGTCAAGGGATGACTTGGGAGTTTGCTCCAGGTAATCGATGGCTACGTCCTCGAGCACGTAACCGTTGAGGTCGTTGCCGATTACTTCGATGATCTTGTCGCGAAACTCCTGGCGGTCCTCGAACAGGCGCACAAAGGGGAACTGCTTTCCCACCGTCTTGAGGGCCTCGGAGAACTTGGCGGCGAATAATTGTTCCACCGCCACCTTGTCCGAAGCGCGATCGGCACCGATGGCCTTGGCTACCCGCAGCACGTCCTCCGGCGTTTCGTTGACCCGCAGATAGAAGGCCACAGTGATATCGGCACGCATGTTGTCGGCGCAAATCAATCCGTCGGTACCGCGCCGGTCCACCTCCAGGGTGATCAAGGAAATGCGCATGAACTCCTTCTTGTAGATGATCGGGTAGACCAGCGCACCGGTGAAGTACACCTTGGGTCGAGAGGTCATATCGTTGACGATCAATGCCCAACCCTGGGGCACCTTGATGTAGAATGCCTTGAACAAAGCGGCGATGCCCAACAATAGAGCGAAGAGAATGCCGATGCCGGTGACCACCGGCATCAAAGTGGATAGATCAACCATCGTGCTTCCCCCCAAGTTTTACCAGTTCAAACGATGCCCTTCCCGGGACCGCCTATCAATTCCTCTTCCAGCGTTACGCGCCAGCAATTGTCTCGCTGCCGGTACTCAATCAACACGACCCGATCGCCCCAGCTAAAACGCCGGCCCGGCAGTGCCCGTACTTTCAGAATCAGATGCACCCCGCCATCGTGCAGCTCGGCCTCGCCGAAATTCTCCGTCACCCGGCTGGTGCGCACTATCGCCGTTCGTCCCAAAAGGCGGTGGGCGCTATCCTGGCAGGGCCTACGAAATAGGAATCGCAACGGTTTGACCACCACAGCGGTGATCCCTGTGCCCATTGTCCAGGCCAATGCAAACACCGCCGCGCCGGCCAGGTAACGCCACAGCCCCGGCGCTACGAACGGCAACAAAAAATGCACCAAGTAATAGCAGATCAACCAACCGAACAGGGAAACGAAAGACATCACTACGGTGAGCGGTACTTCTCCCCCTCCCACCTTCATCAACAGACCGGCCAAGACCTCCGAGGCACCTTCGCCATCACCGTCGAGCAAGTCGATCTCCACCAGTCCCAGGACGGCGATCAGCCAGTACAGAGTGCAGACAGCGAGCAGGACGGTGAAGACGGCGGTGGGAAAGGAGGCAATATTTTGAAGAAACGGGTTCATTTCAGTACAGACAATCCGGCAAAGGCTGAATATGGTGTATGATGTTTTTCCGGCATCACAAGGATCTGTGATCGTTTTCTCATGAGAAAATATAGTCCAATCCGCCAATCTGCATCGTTTCATCATCTCCATGATCACAGCCGCACTGGAAGTCGCCCATGTCAGCTTCGCCTACGGCCGAAAAAAAGCCCTGGACGATGTCTCGTTCATCGTCCCCCAGGGCTGCTGCGCCATTCTCCTGGGCCCCAACGGGGCCGGCAAGAGTACCCTCTTCAACCTCATTACCCGCCTGTTCGACAGCCGTAGCGGCCACATCCGCATCGCCGGCTTCGACAACAGAGGCCACTCGCGGCAAGCCCTGGCTCATATGGGGGTGGTATTCCAGCAACCGACGCTGGATCTGGATCTGACGGTGGAGCAGAATCTGCGCTACC
>CAZJPA010000063.1:0-13461 GCA_964547755.1 uncultured Sphingomonadales bacterium | reverse complement strand
CGGTGCCGGCGTTCGGCCTCGGGCTTGCCGAAACGGGCTTGCGCCCCGCCTTCGCGAACGGCTGCTGGCCGCGGAATAGCGATATCTCCGCCTTCCTCTCTCGTTCCGTTTCCCATCTCCGTCTCATCCCCCTTGTCAGCCGGCGGGGTGGCGGGTATAAGCGCGGCGCTCATGCTGCTTGCCGTGGTCTGCGTGGCCATGGGCAGGATCGCACAGACAAGGGGTGGCCCGGCCGAAACGTCAAGAAAGCGCAGACGTTCCAAGGGCATGCCGCGGCGGCCTCACGAGAGAAGAAGGGTGGGCTCACGATAGCACCACCGCAATGGACAGGAGACTCAAAATGCCCAAGCTCAAAACCAAAAGCGGCGCCAAGAAGCGGTTCAAACTGACCGCATCCGGCAAGGTCAAGGCGCAGCAGGCGGGCAAGCGCCACAACATGATCAAGCGCTCGAACAAGCAGATCCGCAATCTGCGCGGCACGAAGGTGCTCTCGGATTCGGATGCGCGGATCGTCAAGAAATTCCTGCCCTACGGGTAAGCGGGGATCGGCATTCGGAGCCGCCGGTCCGGACGGGGAGCGGGGCAAGAGCGCAAAGACGTTCGAAGCCGCCACCCGTCTCCATGGCCGATTGCCCAAGCCCCATCCCGAGCGGAATTCGCGGCGCAAAGCGCTCTGATCTTCGTACAACACAGCATCGTCGACAAGGAGAAGACTCATGGCCCGTGTCAAAAGAGGTGTCACGACCCATGCCCGCCACAAGAAGGTGCTCCGGCTCGCCAAAGGCTATTACGGCCGGCGCAAGAATACCTATCGCACCGCCGTTCAGGCCGTTGAACGCGCCTGGCAGTACGCCTACCGCGACCGCCGGCAGCGCAAGCGGCGCATGCGCGCCTTGTGGATCCAGCGCATCAATGCGGCGGCCCGCGAACTGGGGCTCACCTATGCGCGGTTGATTCACGGCCTCAAGCTTGCCGATATCGCGCTCGACCGCAAAGTGCTGGCGGATCTTGCCGTACGCGATCCCAAAGGCTTTGCGGCGGTGGTCGATCAGGTCAAAGCGGCTCTCGCCAAAGCCGAAGAAAAATAAGGCCGAAGAGAAGAAGGTGTGACGGCGGCGCCCAATCCTGGAATATCCGGACACATGCGCCTGTCGGAGGGGAGAGCTGAGCGGTGGCGGAGGAGCTGAAAAGTCTGCGTGCCGAAATTCTGGGAGCGGTTCGCAGCGCTGCCGATCTGACGGCGTTGGAGGAGGTGCGGGTGCAGGCCTTGGGGCGCAAGGGAGTCATCTCTCAGCGCCTCAAGGGGCTCGGTCAGCTTCCACCGGAGCAACGCCGGGAGATGGGAGCGGCTCTCAATGCCCTGAAGCAGGAAATCGCGGAGGCCATCGCACAGCGGCGGGCTGCGCTTGAGGAAGAGGCGCTGAGTGAACGGCTTGCCCGTGAGCGGCTGGATGCGACTTTGCCGCCGCCACCGGTGCCCGATGGACGCATCCATCCCATCAGCCGCGTGCTGGACGAGCTGGTCGAGATCTTCGCCGATCTCGGGTTCTCTGTAGCGGAGGGGCCGCATATCGAAGACGACTTTCACAATTTCACGGCCCTCAACATCCCCGAGCATCACCCCGCCCGCCAGATGCACGACACCTTCTACTTCCCGCCGGATCCCGACACCGGCGACCGCAAGCTGCTGCGCACCCACACGAGCCCTGTCCAGATCCGCACGATGCTGGCCCACAAGCCGCCCATCCGGATCATCGCGCCCGGCCGCACCTTCCGCGCGGATTCGGATGCCACGCATACGCCGATGTTTCATCAAATCGAAGGCCTCGTCGTCGATCGCGGTATCCACATGGGGCATATGAAGGGCACGATCGAGGCGTGGCTGTCCGCCTTTTTTGGCGTCGAGGATATCGAGATGCGGCTCAGGCCCAGTTACTTTCCCTTCACCGAACCGTCTGCGGAAGTGGATGTCCGGTGTCAGCGCAAGGAAGGCCGGCTGATCGTCGGCGAAGGCGATGACTGGCTGGAGGTGATGGGGTGTGGGATGGTGCACCCCAAGGTCCTCGCCAATTGCGGGCTGAATCCGGCCGAATGGCAGGGCTTTGCCTTTGGTGCGGGCATCGATCGGTTGGCCATGCTCAAATACGGCATGACGGACCTGCGCCCTTTCTTCGAAGGCGATCTCGACTGGATCCGCCATTACGGCTTCTCGCCGCTGGATGTGCCGAGCCTGGCAGGGGGGCTGTGAGAGACCATGAAATTCACGCTTGCCTGGCTCAAACGTCACCTGGAAACCGATGCCGATGTCCGGCTGGTGGCCGACACGCTCACCCGTATCGGCCTCGAGGTCGAAGAGATCGTCGATCCCCGCGAGCTGCTTGCCCCTTTCCGGATCGCGCGGGTTTTGGAGGCCAAGCCTCATCCCAATGCCGACCGATTGAAGGTCTGCCTGGTCGATGCGGGGGAAGGACCGGTTCAGGTGGTCTGCGGCGCGCCCAACGCCAGGGCCGGCATGAAGGGTGTCTTCGCCCCACCGGGAGCCTATGTCCCGGGCACGGATCTTCACCTCAAGCCGACGAAGATCCGCGGCGTCGAGTCGCGTGGTATGCTTTGTTCCGAGCGCGAAATGATGCTTTCCGACGACCATGAGGGCATCATCGAACTGCCGGAGGATGCCCCCGTCGGCGCCTCCTTCATGGAATATGCGGGACTCGACGACCCGGTGATCGATATTGCGGTCACCCCCAACCGGCCCGATGCGCTGGGGGTGCGCGGCGTTGCCCGTGACCTGGCCGCCGCCGGCCTGGGCACGCTCAAGGATGTGCCGATTGCATCCGTGCCGGCCGCCTTTCCGTCCGAGCTCGCCATCCGGATTGAGGATGAAACGGCCTGCCCCGCCTTCGCCGGCCGCCTTATCCGGGGGGTGACAAACGGCGAAAGTCCGGCCTGGCTCAAGCGCCTGCTGGAAGCCGTGGGCCTGCGGCCGATATCGGTGTTGGTCGATATCACCAACTTCATCATGCTCGATCGCGCACGCCCGCTGCATGTCTATGACGCAGCCAAGGTGACAGGCGCAATCACGGCGCGGCGTGCCCGGCCCGGCGAAACGCTGCTGGCGTTGGACGGCCGACACTACACTTGTCAGGGCGGCGAGTGCTTGATCGCAGACGCCCGTGGGCCCCTGGGATTCGGCGGCGTGATGGGTGGCGAGGAATCGGGGGTGACGGCACAGACCACCGATGTCATCGTCGAATCCGCCTTGTTCGACCCCGTGCTGACCGCCGAGACCGGCCGCCGTCACGGGATCGAATCGGATGCGCGCTACCGTTTCGAGCGGGGTGTGGATCCCGAATCGACCTTGCCGGGACTGGAGCTTGCCACCCGCATGATCTTGGATCTCGCGGGGGGCGAGGCAGGCGAGGTTGTGCTTGCCGGCCGGATTCCGGACACCCGCCGACAAATTGCCTTCAATCCCGGCATGACCACCCGGCTCGGTGGGCTTGCCGTGCCGGAATCCGAACAACGGACGATTCTGGAGCGCCTTGGCTTCGGCTGGCAGCAAGCGGAGAAAACGGCAAATCGGACGGAAGACGGCCGGGTGTTCATCACGGTGCCAAGCTGGCGTCCGGATGTAGAGGGGGAAGCCGATCTCGTGGAAGAGGTGCTGCGCATCGCAGGTTATGACCGGATTCCCAGCGCGCCGCTGCCCCGACCGACACCGGTCGCGCGCCCGATCCTCACCGCAGCCCAAAAGCGCGTGCGGCTGGCCCGACGCCTGCTGGCGAGCCGGGGGCTGAACGAAGCGGTCACCTGGTCCTTCATCGACGAAAAGGCCGCAACCGCTTTCGGCGCCGAACCGCCCTTGGCACTCGCCAATCCGATCGCCCGGCAACTGGCCTGTATGCGTCCTTCCATCCTGCCCGGCCTGCTGCAAGCGGCCGCGAGCAATCTGGCGCGCGGCGTAAAGGAGGTGGCGCTCTTCGAACTGGGGCCTGTCTACCGGGGGCTCGATGCGACTGATCAGGAGGAGGTGGCCGGTTTCCTGCGCGCAGGCCGGCGTCATCCCCCCCATTGGCGGGACGGCGAACATGCGGTCGACATTTTCGACATCAAGGCCGATCTGTTCGCCTTGCTCGCGAGTCTCGGATTTGCGCCCGAGCGCCTCCAGACCGTCGAACCGGCCTCGTCCTGGTATCATCCCGGGCGATCGGGGCGGCTGATGATGGGCAAGGGGCGCGTGATTGCGGAATTCGGCGAGATTCACCCCAAGCTGCGCAAGCAGCAGGACATCGCGGTGCCTGTGGTGGCGGCCGAGCTCTTTCTCGATCGCCTCCCACCTGAAAAGACCGGCCGCCGGCGGGCCCGGGCGGCCTGGCGCCCCAACCGTCTGCCTTCGGTCGAACGTGACTTTGCTTTTGTCGTGAACGAGAAGGTGCGGGCCGCCGATTTGTTGGGGGCTGTCCGCAAGGCCTCGCCCTTGATCGCTGAAGTCCTCGTCTTCGACCGCTACCAGGGACCTCCGTTGGCCGAAGACGAAGTCTCGCTTGCACTGCGTGTGCGTCTCACCCCCGTCGATCATACCTTGACAGAGGCCGAGATCGACGAGATCGCAAGCGCTATCGTCGCGGCCGCCACCAAAGCCGTGGGCGCCCGCTTGCGCGGCTGAAGCCATGGCCGGCACAAGCACAACGCGCCTGAAGCGTTCGCAGACCGCCTAAACAATCAACGGGATAAGCCGGTCTTGCTTTTCTTTTTTTCCGTTTCTTCAGGCTGCACGGCCCATCCATCTCACGCAGCCGCTGTGACCACGCGATTGCGGCCGCGGCTCTTGGCTTCGTAGAGAGCCATATCGGCTTGATCGATGAGCTCGTTACTGGTGGTGATCTCGTCGGTCAAAGTCGCCAGTCCCAGGCTGGCCGTTACAGAAATGCGGTCTCCCGAGCTCAAGCGGAAAGGCTCCTCGGCCACCACCTCCCGCAAACGCTCGGCGATGCGGCCGGCTTCATCGAGACGGGTGTCGGGCAGGATGACCACGAACTCCTCGCCCCCGTAGCGAGCCGCAAGATCGACACCGCGAATGTTACGGCTGATGCGCTGGGCGAATTCATGCAGCACCTCGTCACCGGCCGCATGACCATAGCGGTCGTTGATCTGCTTGAAGTGATCGAGATCCATCATGATCAGCGACAGCGGCTTGCCGCGCGCGCGGGCGATACGCAGCTGATTGTCGAGATGGCTGGTCATGTAATGGCGGTTGTAGAGGCCCGTGACGGCATCGGTAGTCGCCAGCTGCATGGAGAGATGGAAGTTCTCCCACAGCCTGTCTGCGTAGCGTTTGCGCTTCAGGTTCGTGCGCACACGGGCCAACAGCTCCAGCTGATCCACCGGGCGAATCAGATAGTCGTTCACGCCCATCTCGAAGGCACGCACCAGCTGGCGGCGCCCCTGCTCGTCATCGTCCACGATCACGAGAATAGGCACACGCCGCGTTTCCTCGAACGAGCGCAGCCGCGAGCAGATCCACAGCCCGTCCGTCTCGACCATTCCCAGCGAGACGATGATAAGGTCGAAATTCTTCTCCCGAGCCCGTTCGGCGACATCCTCGCCGCCGGAGGACAGATGAACGGTCGCGATTTCCTGAAGGGCGCGGGCGATGCGTGCGGCTGATTTCGGTTGATCGTCCACAATGAGAATCTGGGTGTTTCCAGGTTCGAACACCTCCTCGGCACGGTTGTCCGTATCCAGTCCAAATGCCTGACTTGTGCGCTCGCGGTTTTTCAGCTCATCGACCATCACCTTGAGCCGCACGAGCGACCGCACCCGGGCGAACAAAGCCGTGTCATCGACAGGCTTGGTGAGAAAATCATCGGCGCCGGCTTCCAGACCTGCGATCCGATCCGAACGCTGATCCAGGGCAGTAACCATCACAACGGGAATATGCGCCGTCGCCGAATCCGCCTTGATGCGCCGGCAGACCTCATAGCCGTTCATCCCCGGCATCATGACATCGAGAAGCACGATATCGGGATGTTCCCGCTGAACGATCTCCAGAGCCGCCGGCCCGTTGGTCGCTGTCAGCACATCGAAATACTCGCTGGACAGCTTGGCCTCCAGCAGCTTGACGTTGGGCAGAACGTCATCGACGACGAGTACCCGTGCGGTCATTCCTCACCTTCGCCCAGAAAGCGACGCACCGTGTCCAAAAAATCAGTCACCGAAATGGGCTTGGCGATATAGGCCTCACACCCACCCTCGCGAATCTTCTCCTCATCCCCCTTCATGGCAAAAGCCGTGACCGCAACTACGGGAATGTGGCGCAGTTCCTCATCCTCCTTGATCCACTTGGTGACCTCCAGCCCGGAAACCTCGGGCAGCTGGATGTCCATGAGAATGAGATCGGGCTTGTGCTCGCGAGCGAGGTCCAACGCCTCCAGCCCGTCACGGGTTTGGATCGTCTCATAGGAGTGCGCCTCGAGAAGATCGCTGAACAGTTTCATGTTCAGCTCGTTGTCCTCAACGATCAGGATCTTCTTGGTCATCGGGTCTTCCCACAGCGGTGCACCCTTGGTCGCAGACGCACCAAAACATGGCGCATACGCACCGCCCATCCATGAAAACCGTCCGCGGGACCGGAAATTCCACCACGCCCACGGCCGATACCCTAGTCCCTTTATCCTAACGAATAGTTATCTCCCTTTCTTCGGGAGAATGCAAGAATCCTTCTGCGTGGTTGCGAAAACGAAACGCAGGATCTTCGAAGCCGGAAATTCTTGCCGGAGCAGGCGAATATTTCCCGCAGCATCCCTCTTCCCATGAAGAGGAAGGGACTGTTCCGCTTCTTAGTCCTGACCAACAGGAAGCCGAGGCCATAGACGGAACAAAGCCCCCAGGCACTCGGCATGAGTCTTGCTTACCGTGACGAGAAAGCCGCCGATATCAGGCGCGCCATGTGCAGGGTCGGCAAAAAGATGAAAGACACCAAGGAGACGGACAAATGAATATGCTCTCGCGGGTCACAACCGAGATGGCGACGGCCCTCCCCCATCCGGACCTGACCGGGCTTGCGATCCCGGCGGCCGAAAATCCCACGGCCCGTATTCCGGTGCCGCCGGAACTCGTCGCCCGTTTCCTTGCCTATGCATCCGCGGCCGAGCAGGCATTGGCAGAGCGGGAGGCGCGGATCCGTCGCCTTGAATCCTTGGCACAGACCGACGAGCTGACCGGCCTGCTCAATCGCCGCGGTCTGCTGCAGTTCTTGCAACGTGTGTTGGCGTCCGCGCGGCGCCATCGCGAGTGCGGCGTAATCGGTTATCTGGATCTCGACGAATTCAAGAGCGTGAACGACACATATGGTCACCAGACGGGCGACAAGCTGTTGCGGCATGTTGGCCGTTTGATCCGCATGCAGACCCGACTTGAGGATGCCGCAGCGCGTGTGGGGGGAGACGAGTTCGTCGTCGTGCTCGCCCGCTGCAGTCTGCGCGCCGGCACACGACGCCTGCAGCGCCTGCGGTCCACCTTGGCAGCGCGCCCCCTTCAAGACGGCGACACCCTGATCCCGGCGCGGGCGAGCCTGGGCATCGTCGCCTTTGACGGTGACAGCTCGCTCGATGAGCTCCTCGCCCGGGCGGATGAAGCGATGTATGCCGACAAGCGTCTCAGAGCCCACCAGCGTCGGTGATCATTTTGTCCTGTCGGCCGTCCGCTGCCGGTCGCGGGCCGCTCAGGTGACGGGAGATGATGATGAGGGCTCCCGCCGTCCAGGTGAAGGCGGCAACCATCATCCACGGCCATGACCCGTTCACCGTTCCCACGATCCGGGCAAGGGCGGCCACTGAAAACAGCGCCGCCGCGCCTTCGACGGCCGCATCCAATTCCGCAAGCGGAACGATGCGCTGGAGGCGCGCTTGAAGGCTGACACTGCCCGCCAAGATGGCCAGGCCACCCACGAAGGCAGGATGCAGCACCACCAGCATCGCATGCAAGTCCGATGGAACCGTGACGGCACGCCAAGCAAGACCGGTGAGCACCCATCCCAACCCAAGCAGATACAGCCGCACGCGTCTTGCAGCCAGTGCCGGACCAGGACGCCAAAGGAGTAGCCGCAAGACAGCGAGAAGCACGAGTATCGCGACCGCCGCACGAGCGATGTTCCCCGCTCCCACCAGCTCGGCGGCCAGCCAGCCCGATAGACACAGCGCCAGCGCATATTCCAAGCGCGCATCCCATGATGTCGACAGGCGGACAAGCCCCCGCTTCTGCCGCTGGCCATTGATAGCGGCCATGGCCAGTCGTCCGCCGACGAGCAGCATCATGCCGATCACGGCCGTCGCCGCGATCAGAAGGGCGGTTACCCCATCCCCCGCCGTCAGACTGTTCCATACGAATAAACATTCCGCCAACAAGAGAAGCATGGGCGGCAGAGCGAACATCCGATTGCGCAGTCGCAAGCCCCCTTTCAGAAACGGCCGCGCGGCACAAAAAACGAGAACAAAAGGGTAGAAAAGTGCAAATCCTACCCAAAACGCGCTTCCTTCCGTCATCGCCAGCAGGATACCGACACGCCCGGCCAGCCACGGAGCAAGAAGCACACGCAGTCTTCCGGGATTCCGCAGCCCCATGAGATAGCCCCCCATCATCCCGGATGCGAACCCGAACAGCAGCTCGTGACCATGCCACAAGGCGAGTCGGGGGGCGGGCAACCAGCCTACTCCGATGGCGGCCTGAATCAGAACGGTCAGCCCCGCATGAAGGAACAGCAACGCAAAGAACGCCCCAAGCGCACGGACATCGGCGACCGCTCCGCCTGCACCACGCCACGGGCGCACACCCCGGTCAGTGTGCACCGATGCTCTCCCGATCACCCGTCGTAACGGCCATATATCATCCGCCCCCGATTCGTTTCGATAACGAAACAGTCGTCAGGCGTGGGCCGCCTCGCTCAGGATGGTTTCGGCATCTCGGCCGTAGACCTCCTGATAGCGTAGAAACCGCACTGTGAAGCGACCGGTGCCTTGGGTGGCGCTGCGCACCTCGCCAACCAGGGCTTGCAGCGCGCGACCGGGCAGCTCAGCCTTCAGAATCTCCCAGCCTTCGTGTTCGGGGTCACGAGCGAACCCTTGAATCTGGCCGTGGAGTTGGGAAATCCGCGGATTGAGCGCGCCGGAAAAACTGTCTGGAATCGCAAACTCAATCGCATAGATCGGCTCGAGCAACACAGACCCCGCCTCCTTGACGGCTTCGCGGATACCCATGGATCCTGCGATCTTGAAGGCCATGTCAGAGCTGTCCACCGAATGGTGCTGACCGTCATACAGCGTGACGGCGACATCAACGACGGGGAAGCCCAGCGGCCCCTGTTTCAGTCCTTCCTGCATCCCGGCCTCCACCGCTGGGATATATTGGCGCGGCACCGCGCCCCCGTGGATCGTTTCTTCGAACGCAAAGCCGCTGCCCCGCGGAGCCGGACGCAGGCGGAATTTGATGTCGGCGAACTGACCGGCGCCACCGGTCTGTTTTTTGTGTCGATAATGCTTGTCCACCTCGCGCGCGATGGTCTCGCGATAGCTGGGCTGCGCCGAGCCGAGATCAACGGTGATCCCAAAGTCCTGCTCCAGGATCTCGGCCACACGCCGGAAATGGAGATCGCCTTGGCCTTCAAGGATGAGATGGCCGGTTTCCTCGTCATGCACAAGTCTGAGCGAGCGATCGTCCGCGGCCAGCCGGTTGAGCGCCTCGCCGAGACGCACCTCGTCCTTGGCATGGTTGGCAGCCACCGTGACACGCGCGAGCGGTTCCAGCACCGGCACGGGATGAGAGAGTGCCACCGCCCCTTCGGGGCCATAAGCGGTGCCGGCGAGAAAGGCATCGGTCTTGACCAATCGCCCCACCTCGCCTTCCGCAAGTTTGGGCACGACACCCTTGCCGTCGATCGCCGTGATCTGCCCAATCTTGGTATCCGCGATCTCACGCCCCGTCTCAACCACACCCTTCAAGGCCCGCACCAGCAGAACCTTGCCGAGATGGCGCTCCTGATGCGCGTGCATGACACCGAGGACGGCCTCCTCGTTCCAACGCTGAGCCCGACTCTCACCGACCTCGGGCGCTTCATGCCGCAAGGCCTTCATCAGGCGTCTGAGGCCATTGCCTTCGGCCGCCGCACCGAAGAGAACGGGCAATGCGCGTTCTTCCTTCAGCACCCGCGCGCAAAGCGCATAGAGCGCATCCGATGGCGGCGCCTGATCCTCGATCAGCTGTTCGAGCAGAGCGTCGTCGAAATCCGCCAATGTCTCGAGCAGTTCCTCGCGCGCCTGTTCCTCTTGCGGCTTCAGCTCGGACGGCACCTCGACGAGCTGGGAAGGTTGTCCCGGACGATAGCGCCAAGCCCGTTCGGAAACGAGATCGACAGCACCCACAACCTTCTCCCCGTCCCGAACGGGAATCTGACGCAGCAGCAAAGGACGCTTCGAGAAATGCTGAAGGGCGGCGATCAGATCGGCAAGCCGGTCCTCTGATTCGGTGATGCGGTTGATAAAGAGCACGGTGGGCACATGCGCGTCCTCAACCATTCGGATCATGGGGGCCACCAGGACGGCCGCCTCCGGGTCGGGGGGCGCGACAATCAAGGCGATATCGGCGAACTGGAGAGCATCGAGGCTGTGCTGGGCGAGATCCACAAGGCCGGGTGTGTCGAGTAGCACCCAAGGATCCCCCAGATGATGGAAGGCATAGATGCCAAGCGGTCCGCTTTCTTCACGCTTGATATGGGGATTTTCGAGTCTGGCCAGGGATTCGGCGAGCGTCGTCTTGCCGACACCGCCCGGCCCCAGCACTACCGCGACGCGTGTTCCATGGGTTTGCGCCATACTCCGTCTCCCTTGAACCGCCATCCAATCCTGCGCGCCCGAAGAGCGCGCCCCTCCACATCCGCCATTCTGCCAAGCTCAACCCGTGACTGGCAAGCCGCATGCACCATCCGGGCAAACGAGAAGGCGTCATGAATCGACGCGGGTCACGACCGTGAAGGTCAGTCCCAGACGCTCGGCCAAGCGGGTCAGCCGGCGCAGCACCACCTCACCCACCAGCGCCGCCGCCGTCGGTTCGACTTTGAGCACCAGCTTGTCCGACTCGGCCAGCAGAGTCGTTTCCCGCAAGGGACCAGGGGTTCCGGCAGCCAGCCGCTGCGCGAGTCGGAGCGCCATGCCGACAAGAACGGCTCGCTCGGCCGCTTCATCTTGCAGCAGCCGCCGGCAGCGACGTGCGAAAACCGTGTCCTCCTCTCCTCCGTAAAGGGCGTTCATCACCAGCGCCAACCAGGCCCGTTCCTGGTGATCCACACCCACAAAATGACCGGAAAGCACTTCCAGCGTCGCACGCTCAGCCCGAAAATCGGGATGAGCATGCCAGGCGACATCGGCGAGAATTGCGGCCGCTCCCACGAGACGCGGCTCCTGGGGTGCCAGAGCGATGGGTCCGCGGGGAGCGAACAGAGGATCGATCCACTGACGCAGGAGATCCGGCGGCATGCCGAAGCGACGATTGGCCTGGGCCAACACCTGGCAAGCGGCGATCAGCGGATCTTTGCGTTTGAGCCGGCGCGGCAGTTGGGCATAGATCAACCCCTCGCGCAGTCCATAGGCCGAAACCACCACACGGCGGGGAGCAAGCCAGCCAACGAGCTCGTCCAGGACCGCCGCCGCCTGTGGCAACACCAGCGCCCGAGCCGCGGGCACGCCGCGGATCTGCGCCAAACTCGCCGGTTCCTGACGGGCGATGAGGTCAGCCAGTTCCCGCGCCCGCCCGGCATCCACGGCAAAACCGTGAAGAATCGGCAACACAGCGCGCTCTTGCACCATCATCACCCGGCTGAGCGCCCGCCAGGCGCCCCCGACGAGATAGAAATCGCCGCCGGCAGCGGCGCTCCTCCACTCGCCATACGGCGCCAGGGCCGCACGGGTCGCCTGACGTACAGGGCGGATCTCGCCGCCGAAGGCGCCCATCAGACGCAAGGATCCGATCGGCAGGGAAAGCTGAGAGACGACCTCGCCGGATCCGATGCGGGCGAGTTCAAGACTCCCGCCGCCCAGATCACCCATCACGCCGCGCCCATGGGGAAAGGCGGAGATCACGCCATATGCCGACAGTTCCGCCTCGCGGGCGCCGGGCAGCACGCTCAGCGCAATCCCCGTCTCACGGGCCACGGCGGCCACGAACTCTTCGCCGTTTTCCGCCTCCCGTACCGCCGCCGTGGCCACGGCCTCGATCGCATGGACTCCCATCTCGCGGCACAGCAGGGCGAAACGGCGCAAGGTGGCAAGTGCGCGGGCAACGGCCTTTTCCTCCAGCCGTCCCTTTTCGCCCACACCACGCCCCAGACCACACAGGACCTTCTCGTTGAAGAGCACTCTGGGATGCCGATCGAGCCCCTCGAAGACCACGAGCCGCACCGAGTTCGATCCGACATCGATGATCGCGATCGGCTCGCGTCGGGTATTGTCCTCACCCTGGCCCAAAGCGGATCCGGGGCCGCTTTGGTGCGTCATGTCCCGTGCGACCGCCTCCCCTTCCATGCCCATGGGGCGACTCCTAGTCCGCCTCGTCACGCGTTGCTCTGTTGGTCCCGGCAAGCGAAATGTCGAGCGGCTGGGGCCGATGGGTCTTCAGCCCGCTGCCCCGCCCCGAGAGCGATGGATTGGCCATGAAATACTCATGGGCGCTGAACGGCTTGTCGCCGGGATCGAGACGCCGATAGGTTCCGTCCGGTTCGAGGCGCCAGGATTGCAGATTGTCTTTGAGATTGGCGACCATCACCTGTCGCAGAATCTGCTCGTGCACCGTGGGATTTTCGATCGGCACGAAATGCTCCACGCGGCGATGGAAATTGCGCTGCATCCAGTCGGCCGAAGATATGAACACCTTCGCCTTGTCATGTGGCAACCCATGGCCGGCGCCAAAGCAGAGAACGCGCGCATGTTCGAGGAACCGTCCCACAATGCTTTTGACGCGGATATTGCGGGAAATGTCTGGCAAGCCCGGCCTTAAACAGCACAGACCGCGGACAACAAGATCGATCTGCACCCCGGCCATCGAAGCCTCATAGAGTTTGTCGATGACCTCGGGATCGATCAACGCATTGAGTTTGGCCCAGATCGCCGCCGGCCGACCAGCGCGGGCATGGGCGATCTCCTCGTCGATGAGCCGAAGCACCCGATCCTTCAGATCGAAGGGGGAGATCGCCAGCTTCTCCATCGCCTTGGGATGCGCATAGCCGGTCAGGAAGTTGAAGAGCTTGGCGGCATCGCGCCCGAGAACAGGGTCGGCCGTAAAGAAGGATAGATCCGCATAGGTCCGGGCGGTGATCGGATGATAGTTGCCGGTGCCGAAATGCACATATGTCTGGAGTCGCCCCCCTTCACGACGCACGACCATCGCCACCTTGGCATGCACCTTCATGTCGAGAAA
>CAZJPA010000062.1:0-13482 GCA_964547755.1 uncultured Sphingomonadales bacterium | reverse complement strand
GGGCATGGCTCTACCGGTGGGGCCGGCGGGTGACGGACAGGAAACGACGGCGCGAGACGAGACGACCGGGCGGATGGGTGGAAGATGGTGGAGGCCCAAGCAAGAATGAACCAGATCGCGCGCTAAGCACGAGGGCGCCCCGGATCTAGAAGGGACGCCCCGGATCCAGGAGAAAAGATAAGGGATGACAAAGGATGAGCCGGATCGCCGCCCATTCCCCATGAGGAACAAAGAACATCGCGCAACACCTCTCCTCCCCCGCCGAATAACAAGATGAAATCCGCCGGCAGGTGACGACCAGGACCGGCCGTGAGCGGCGCACCCCTCACCCCACAGGAAACCGCGTGCCCGACAAAACGCTCCTTGAACGCTCCTTGGCCGCTGCTTGGGCGCCGCTTGGCCGCCGCTTGGCCGATCCCGACCATCCCTTTCCCGCTGGTTCGACCATGTCTGCCTCTTGATTGACAGCGGTGTCAATTTGGCGATAGGATGGGTTGCGTCGAGCCGAAGGGCGGCTTGCGTCTCGTCCTGCGGCCGAAAGAGGGGACGGAGAATGCGCCGGCTCTTCGTCCGACCCCGCACGAACCCTGAGCAGGAGGAGACAGCGGCAAGATGGGCGACAAGGCGCGATCGGGCACCACGCTCCTCATCCATGGCGCGACCGGCGATCTGGCGCAGCGCATGCTGCTGCCTTCACTCTACTTCCTCGAGCGCGACAATCTGCTGCCGGAGGATCTGCGCATTCTCGCCCTCGCTCGTTCCGATCTCGAAAACGAGGCGTATCTGGAGACGGCGCGCGCGCGTTTTGCGGAGCATCATGGAGCCGAGTCCGCGGACGAGACCGTCTGGGCCCGGCTCGCCAAGCGGCTGCGTTACCACCCGGCCGACGCCACCGATGCAGCCGCCCTCGCCCGGCTGAAGGACGAGAGCGGGTTGAGCGAGAAGGAGACGCTGATTCATTACCTGGCCGTCGCGCCGCAACTGTATGCGCCGATCGTGGAAGCCCTGGGCGCGGCGGGGTTGGCCGGCCATGGGACCCGGCTTGCACTGGAAAAGCCCATCGGCGAGGATCGGGCGAGCGCCTGCCGGCTCAACGCGGTGCTGGCGCGGGTGTTCGGCGAGGAGCGGGTCTTTCGCGTCGATCACTATCTCGGCAAGGAGACGGTCCAGAATCTCCTCGTGCTGCGCTTTGCGAACAGCCTGTTCGAGCCGCTGTGGTCGCGGGCTCATATCGAGCAGGTGCAGATCACCATCGCCGAGCAGCTGGGCGTGGGCGAGCGGGCGCCTTATTACGACCGCACGGGGGCGCTCAAAGACATGGTGCAGAACCACCTCCTTCAGCTGCTGTGTCTCGTGGCAATGGAGCCCCCCAGCCGGCTTGATCCGGATGCGGTGCGGGCCGAAAAGGTCAAGGTGCTGGAAGCTCTGCGGCCGCTGGAGAGCGATCGCGTGCTCAAGGAGACGGTGCGCGGCCAATACACCGCCGGTGTCGTGGCCGGCGAGCGGGTGCCCGGCTATCTCGAAGAGGCGCCCGATCGCAGTCCGGATACCGAGACATTCGTTGCGATTCGCGCCGAAATCCTCAACTGGCGCTGGCGTGGCGTGCCGTTTTATCTGCGCACCGGTAAGCGGCTCGCCTATCGGTACACGGAGATTTTCATCGCCTTCCGGCCGCTGCCCCATTCGATCTTTCCGCCCCAGACGAGTGCGGGCATCCGGCCGAACGCCCTCGTCATCCGCCTCCAACCGGAAGAGCGGGTCACCTTGCAGGTGATGAGCAAGGTGCCGGGACTCGCCCATGAAGGAGTCCATCTGCGCGAGGTGTCTCTCGACCTGTCCCTGACCGAGGCTTTTCGAAGCTATCGGCGGCGAATCGCCTATGAGCGCCTGCTCCTGGATCTCATCGCCGGCGATGCGACGCTGTTCGTGCGCCGGGACGAGGTGGAGGCCGCCTGGCAGTGGATCGACGGTATTCACGCTGGCTGGCGGGCCGTCGGCATGACCCCGAAACCCTATCCGGCCGGCTCCTGGGGGCCGGCGGCCGCCATCGCGCTGACGGAGCGCCATGGCCATTCCTGGCACGAATGACGATGACGACGGAAAGCGGATCTCCCGAGTTTCGTCATGCGGATCGGCGTGCCTGCAGCCGCATCCGCTGGCGGGAATGCGATTCGCCGGCGGTGTTGGCCGATGAACTGGCGACGGAGGTGGCCGCCGATCTCGCCCGGGCCGTGGCCGCGCGTGGGACTGCGGCTGTGGTGCTCCCGGGCGGCCGCACGCCGCGGATGCTCTATCGGGCGCTGACCCGCGCCGCTGTCCCCTGGGAAGCCGTGACCGTGATTCCGAGCGACGAACGCTGGGTTCCGAGCGACGATCCCCGTTCCAATCTCGGCGCCATCGCGACGGCGTTCGCCGGAACCGCGGCGGCGAAGGCGCACCTCATCAGCCTTTACGACCCGGCGGCCAGCGCGCCGGAAGACGCGTTCGCGACCATCCGCAAGCGGCTTTCCACCTGTCCGCGCCCTCATGACTGGGTGATCCTCGGTATGGGGACGGACGGCCATATCGCCTCACTGTTTCCGGGGATCGTGCCGGCGGTGGCCGCGGATGATCTGGTGGCCGCACCACCGGCTCCGCGCCCAGCTGGTATGACGGAGGCGCGAATCTCGCTTGGGTTGCAGAGCCTGTGCGCCGCACGCCGCATCGGTCTGCTGATCACGGGCCACCGCAAGCGCCGCGTCCTCGAAGGGGCGCTCGCGGAAACGACGGATTCGCTCCTGCCGGTGCGGTTGCTGGCCGAGGCGGTGGATCGGCTCACCGTCTTCTGGGCACCGGAGACGGCGGATCGGCTGGAAGGAGACCGGTCATGAGCGCATCTTCTCTTCATCCGGTGGTCGAGGAAGTCACCGAGGCCATCCGCGCCCGCAGCGCTAAGTCGCGCGCGCAGTATCGGGCGTTGGTGGAAGCGGCCATACGCGCCGGACCGGCGCGCCGGCACGTCTCCTGCGGTAACCTCGCCCATGCCTTCGCCGCCTGCCCGCAAGAGGACAAGCGCCGGGGGCTGGCCGCTGATGCGCCCCATCTCGGCATCGTAACGGCCTATAACGACATGCTTTCCGCGCATGCGCCCTTTGCAGCTTTTCCCTCGCTGATCAAGGAGGCCGCACGCGCCCATGGGGCGACCGCCGAGGTGGCCGGCGGCGTGCCGGCCATGTGCGACGGCGTCACCCAGGGCCGTTTCGGCATGGAATTCTCGCTGATCTCACGGGACGTGATCGCGTTGGCTGCAGGCATCGCGCTTGCTCACGACGTCTTCGACGCCGCCTTGTATCTCGGGGTATGCGACAAGATCGTGCCGGGGCTGCTGATCGCCGCGCTGGCCTTCGGTCACTTGCCGGGCGTGTTCCTGCCGGCAGGACCCATGCCCTCCGGCCTGCCCAATCGCGAGAAGGCCGCGGTGCGGCGTCGTTACGCCGCCGGCGAGGCCTCTCACGCCGAGTTGCTGGCGGCCGAAAGCCGGTCCTATCACGCGCCCGGCACCTGCACTTTCTACGGCACGGCCAATTCCAACCAGATGCTGATGGAGGCGATGGGCCTGCATCTGCCCGGCGCTTCCTTCGTGCCGCCGGAAACCCCGTTACGCACGGCGCTCACCCGCGCTGCGGTCCACCGCGCCGTGGTTCTGGCCAAGGCGGATCGCCGGCGCCAAGCCCTCGGCCTGCTGCTGGACGAGCGGCATTTCGTGAATGCCATCGTGACCCTGCTGGCCACGGGCGGCTCAACCAATCATGTGATCCACCTGCCGGCGATTGCGGCGGCCGCCGGCATTCGGCTCGACTGGGCGGATTTCGACCGTCTGTCCGCCGTCACGCCGCTGCTGGCGCGGATCTATCCCAATGGCGAAAAAGACATCAACGCCTTCCACGCCGCCGGCGGAACCGCCTTTCTCATCCGGGAGCTGCTCGCAGGCGGCCTGCTTCATGCGGACATTCCCACCGTCTGGTCCACGCCTTTCGCCTCCGCCTACGTCTGCCGGCCGGCGCTGGCGGACGGAGCGCTCGTCTATCGGCCCGTCGGCAATCACTCGCAGGATCCGGACGTCCTGCGCAGCTTGGCCGATCCCTTCGACCAGACTGGCGGCCTGGTCGTTCTCAAGGGCAATCTCGGCCGGGCGGTCGTCAAGGTTTCGGCTATTTCCCCAGACAGACGGCGGATCGAAGCACCGGCCCGCGTCTTCGAGGAGGCCGACGCACTCCTGGCCGCCTTGCGGGCTCGCCGCATCAGTGAGGACAGTGTCATCGTTCTGCGATTCCAGGGACCGCGCGCCAATGGGATGCCGGAGCTGCACGGCCTGATCCCGGCGCTCCAGGCCCTTCAGGCCCGCGGCGTGAAGCTGGCCCTGGTGACGGACGGGCGACTGTCGGGCGCCTCGGGGGGTATTGCCGCAGCCATCCATGTCTCGCCGGAGGCCGCTGAGGGCGGACCGCTCGCCCGCCTGCGCGACGGCGACATCATAAGACTCGACTGTGCACGCCACGAGCTCACCGTCGTCTGTGATCCGGCCGTCCTCGCCAAGCGCACCCCCGCCGCGCCGCCGAAGCGGACCGCGCCGCCTCAGCTGCCGCGGCTGCTGTTTGCGCCGCTGCGGGAAACGCTCGGCCCGGCCGAGGAGGGCGCCGGCGTCTTCCGCTGGCCATGGAACGGCGGACCGTCGTGACACAGGAGAGGTGTGGGAGGAGGAAAGAGGGAAAGTCATGATCGGCCTGATCGCCGATATCGGCGGCACGAATGCGCGTTTTGCCCTCGCTGACGAGAGGGGTAGGGTCCGGGATTCCGTCAAGCTTGCGACCGCCGCCTTCCCCTCCCTGGCCGACGCCGTGGATGCGGCGCTCGCCCGACTGGCACCGCACACGCCTCCCACAGCCGCGGTGATCGCGATCGCCGCGCCCATCGTCGGGTGCACGGCGCGGATGACCAACGGCAGTTGGGAAGTGGATCGTACGGCGCTCGCCGCCCGTTTCGGTTGGCGGAGTTGCCGGGTGATCAATGACTTCGCCGCGATCGCCCATGCCATCCCCCGGCTCGCCGCGGACGGCCTGCTCACCCCGCTGGACGCCCCCGAAGCCCCGTGGCGACACGAACACACCCGTCTCGTGCTCGGACCCGGCACGGGGCTGGGCGTGGCCGTCGTGCAGGAGAGAAAGACGCCGCAAGGGGGTGTCTTCGTCCAAGCCACCGAAGCCGGACATGTCAGCTTCGCACCCGAATCGGTGGAAGAATGGGCGCTCGCCGAGGATCTTGCCGCGCGTTTCGGCCGCGTTTCGGCCGAGCGTATTCTCTCCGGCTCCGGCCTCCTGACGCTCTATCGCCGACTGGGCGGCAAGCAGGCGCAGACCCCCGAGGCCGTCGCCGAGGACGCCCGCCGCGGCGCGGAACCCGCGCAGGCCGCGGCACTGTGGTTTCTCGACATCCTCGCCCGCTTCGCCGGCGACATGGTGCTCGCCCACGGCGCCTGGGGTGGCGTGCTGTTGACCGGCGGCGTCTGGCAGGGATTGTCGCCGCTGGTCGATCCCGCGCGCTTTCGGCGTCTGTTCGCAGCCAAAGGGCGGTATCGACCATTGCTCGCGCGCACCATGCTTGCCAGTATCGACCATGCCGACCCCGGTCTTGTCGGCTCGGCCCACCTGCTGGGCGACCTGTTGCAGGAGGAGCGATGATGGCGGCGATCGACCCCGAATCCGATCTTGTCCGGACATTCGCCCGGCAGCGAATCCTGCCCGTGCTCACCATCGCCGATGCCGGTGTGGTTCCGGCGCTGGCCGAGGTGCTGCGGCGCCATGGGCTGACGGCCGTCGAGGTGACACTGCGCACACCGGCGGCCTGGGAGGCGGTCCGCGCCTTTCTGGCCGAAGGTGATTTCACCGTCGGCGTGGGAACCGTGCGCCGGGGCGAGGATCTCGCCCGCGCCCGCGCGCAAGGCGCCGCCTTTGCGATCGCCCCGGGCACGACGGCGGAACTGCTTGCGGCCGCCGCCGAAAGCCCGTTGCCCTTCGTTCCGGCGGCCGCCACCCCTTCCGAGATGATGACCGTGGCCGAAGCGGGTTTCCGGGTGCTCAAGTTCTTTCCGGCCGCCGCCATGGGCCGGTCGGTGCTGGAGGCGGTGCGCGGGCCGCTTCCCGATCTGCGCTTCCTGGCCAATGGCGGGATCGGCCCCGATGCGGCCGGCGACTGGCTGGCGCTGGACTCGGTGCTTGCGGTCGGCGGCAGCTGGGTGGCGCCTTCTGAATGGCTCTCTTCGCGCGCCTTCGGTGAAATCGGCCGGCGTCTTCACACCGCTCTTCAGTCCTTGCCGTAGCGCAGCACCTGCACCTTCTCGAGCGTCACGAGACCGGAGGAGAGAACCGGATCGAGCGCCGCCAGCAGAGCGTCGATCTTCTCTTTGCGATCGACGATCTCCACGACGATCGGCAGATCTTCCGACAGCCGCAGAATCTTGGCGGTGTGCAAACGACTGGAATGGCCGAATCCCATCGGACCCCTGAGCACCGTTGCGCCCGCCAGCCCCATCTCGCGGGCTTTCAGCACGATCGCCTCATAAAGGGGCCGTCCGTCCGCCCGATCGTCTTCGCCGAGGAAGATCCGGCAGAGCACGGCCTGTTCCGTTGTCTTCATCGCCTCCTCCCACTGCCGTCAGCGGTTGAGCACCGCACCGGCCGACCAGCCCAGCCACACGGCTATAAGACACAGCGCCAGCGAGCCTACGACATTGGCCGCCGCCCGCCACCATTCCCCGTCCTGGATCAGCGCCAGCGTCTGGAGACTGAAGGAAGAAAAGGTCGTAAAACCGCCGAAGACTCCCAGCATCCAGAACAGCCGCCAATGCGAGGCCATCAGCACCCGCCCCTCCGGCCCGGTGACAACGGCCATGAAACCGATCAGGAAGGAACCCAACACATTGACGGCCAGCGTGCCAAAAGGAAAGGTCTCGCCGACGAGACGGGCGACCAGACCCGAACACCAGAACCGCAGCAGCCCGCCGAGACCACTGCCTGCCGCGATCAGAAGAGGCAGGACGAGAGCGCGCATCGGTGCCTTCCTTGCTTGCGGGTTTCGCCTTCTTGCCGGTCCCGGTCTTCCAGTAACCGCCGCCACAGCCACCGCGATCTTGCCCTAGCGCAGCCGTGGCCACGCGCTCAAGGGGCCTGTGGCCTTGCAAAGGCGGCGGGAACCGTCTACACCGCGCCGCGACCGCGCAGCTCCGGCGCATTCGGCCTGCGCGGCGTATGTGGTTGTGGCGCATGCCTGGCATCCCTGGAGGCCGCGCATGCGCGCTAGGTGGGCAGGCCATATTTCGTATCGCGCGAAGGACGGCCTGGCCGCGCCGAACACCCAGAAGTGAACAAGGAGACGACTCGATGGCTCATCAGATCCTGGAGCTCGAGGCGTTGCCGCGCGAGAAGGCCGGAAAGGGATCCGCCCGCGCCGCACGCCGGAACGGCCTGGTGCCCGCCGTGATCTACGGCGCCAAGGAACCGCCGCGCCTCATCAATCTGCGCCGCAATGCCTTGATCGCCATCTTGAACCGTGGCGGCTTTCTCTCCCACCAATTCGAGATCAAGCTGCCCGACGGCAAGAGCGAGCGGGTGCTGCCGCGCGACGTGCAGTTCCATCCCGTCACCGACATGCCGATCCATGTGGACTTCCTGCGGCTTTCCAAAGGCACGCGGGTCGAGGTGGAGGTGCCGGTCCAGTTCGTCAATGAACGCGAAGCGCCGGGCATTCGCCGCGGTGGCGTGCTGACGATCGTCCGGCACGAGATCGAGCTTTCCGTCCCGGCGGACAACATCCCCGAGTTCATCGAGGTGGATCTCACCGGACTCGATATCGGCGATGCCGTCAAGATCAGCTCGGTGAAACTGCCCGAGGGGGCGCGGCCGACGATCACGGATCGCGATTTCACGATCGCGACGATCACGGCGCCTTCCGGCATGCAGGTCGAGACGGGCGAAGGCGAGGCGGAAGGCGAGGCCGAGGCGGAAGGCGCGCCGGGCGCAGGCGAAGCGCGCGAGGAAGACTGAGGCAGCCGGCGATTCATGTGGATTCTGGCCGGGCTCGGCAATCCCGGGCCACGATATGCCGCGCATCGGCACAACATCGGTGCGCGGGTGGTGAGCGCACTCGCGGATGCGCAGGGCTTTTCGGGTCCGCGCACACGCTTTGCCGCGATCCTGCGCAGCGGCCGGATTGCGGATACGCGCGCCATCGCGCTCCTGCCCCAGACATACATGAACGAATCGGGACGGGCGGTCGGACAGGCCTTGCGCTTCTACAAGCTGGCACCTTCGCAACTCGTGGTCTTCCATGACGAGCTCGATCTTTCCTTCGGCAAGCTGCGGATCAAGCGCGGTGGCGGCGCTGCGGGTCACAACGGCCTGCGTTCCATCATCGCGGCCATCGGACCCGATTTCTGGCGCGTGCGGCTGGGGATCGGACATCCCGGTGACAAGGAACGGGTGACCGGCCACGTGCTCTCCGATTTCACCGCCGCCGAGGAAGACTTCATTACGACGGCCTGGCTGCCCGCGATCACCCGCGCCATGCCGCTGTTCTTCACCGAAGGACCGGAGCGGGTGATGAGCGAGGTGGCGCGGCTCGCACCACCCCCCCGGCCGGAGCGGGCACAAGGCGGCTCGTCTTCTTGAAGGAACAGAAACCGAAGAAACGAACGGACGAGAAATGGGGTTTTCCTGCGGTATTGTCGGGCTGCCCAATGTTGGCAAATCGACGCTGTTCAACGCGCTCACCGAAACCGCAGCGGCCGAGGCCGCCAACTACCCTTTCTGCACCATCGAGCCCAATGTCGGCGATGTGCCGGTGCCGGATCCGCGCCTTGACGAACTGGCGCGGCTTGCGCGCTCGCGACAGATTGTGCCGACGCGTCTGAATTTCGTGGACATCGCCGGGCTCGTGCGTGGCGCCTCACGGGGCGAAGGTCTCGGCAATCAGTTTCTCGCTCATATCCGCGAGGTGGATGCCATCATCCATGTCCTGCGTTGCTTTGAGGATGCGGACATCACCCATGTCGCCGGCCGGGTCGATCCGGTGGCCGACGCCGAGGTGGTCGAGACCGAGCTGATGTTGGCCGATCTCCAGTCGCTCGAACGCCGGATTGCAGGGCTGGAACGCAAAGTCCGCGGCGGCGACAAGGAAGCGGCGGCCACCCTTGCCCTCGTCCGCCGCCTGATCCCTTTGCTCGAAGACGGCCGCCCGGCCAGGCTTCTGCAGCCCGAAGGGGAGGAGGAGGCCCATCTGCTCCGGCAACTGCAACTGCTCACCACAAAGCCCGTGCTCTATGTCGCGAATGTCGAGGAGGGAGCGGCCGCCACCGGCAATGCCCATACCCGAGCCGTGGAGGCGTTCGCGCAGGAGCGTCAGGCCGGCGTGGTGGTGATCTCGGCGGCGATCGAGGCCGAGCTCGCCCAGATCACGGACCGGCAGGAGCGCGCCGCCTTCCTTGAAAGCCTGGGTTTGCGCGAATCGGGGCTCGAACGCGTGATCCGCGCCGGCTATGCGTTGCTCGATCTCATCACCTTCTTCACCGCCGGCGAGAAGGAGGCCCGCGCCTGGACGGTGCGGCGGGGCGCACGCGCGGTGGAGGCGGCCGGTGTCATCCACAGTGATTTCGCCCGCGGCTTCATCCGCGCGGAAGTCGTCGCTTATGACGATTACGTCTCGCTCGGTGGCGAGCAGGGCGCACGCGAGGCCGGGCGATTGCGGCTCGAGGGCAAGGACTACGTCGTTCAAGACGGCGACGTGATCCACTTTCGTTTTGCCGTGTGAGTTCGACTTGCGCTTCGGGCAGGAAGGCGCTCCCGGCGCTTGCCAGCCGGCCCTCCCTTGTGCTCAACACCAAGGGTGGGTTGCGAACGGCTGGGTAAGGACGCGGATACATGACCGGCATGTATTTCGAGGATATCGAACTGGGGGGACGTGAGCGCTTCGGCCGCTATGCCGTGACGGCCGAGGAGATCATCGCATTCGCGCAGAAATACGACCCGCAGCCTTTCCACATCGACCCCGAGGCGGCGAAGCGGTCGCTGTTCGGCGGCTTGTGCGCCTCCGGCTGGCACACCTGCGCGATGGCGATGCGTATGATGGTGGACCGGATGAAAGAAACCGGCACCTATTCCCTCGGCTCACCGGGCGTGGACGAGGTGCGCTGGAAGCGACCGGTCTATCCGGGAGACGTGCTTTCGCTAGAGGTCGAGATTATCGGCAAGCGTCGCTCGCGGTCGCGACCCGGCATCGGAATCATCCGCAATCGCTATCGTGTCTTCAACCAGAAGGGCGAGGAGGTGATGAGCTTCATCGGCAACGCCTTCATCCCCTGCCGCACGACCCGTGAGGAGACAGGCGAGACCGGGGAAGCCGCCGCCGACGCAGCCGGATCGGCCGACCGATGAGAAGGATCTCAGCGCTCGGCGTGATCGCAGGCCTGCTGCTGCTTTCCACAACACCCCCCGCGATGGGCGGCGCCGCGCCGCAACGGCCCGACCAGAACAGGAAACCGGCCGATCTGTCCACCGCAGAGCGTCAAATTCTGGACGCCTGCCTCGCGGAATCCGGCACCAACCCGGCCGCCTGCGGCTGCTATCTCGACGCGCTGCGTCGTCTTCTCCCCAAAAAGGACTACGCGCTCGCCACGAGCCTTGCGGCGGCGGCCATGCGTGGTGACGGCGAGGCCTTCCGCCGGCTCGTCACCCGCCACCGGCTTTCGGCCGAGCGTCTCCAGAACATCCTCACCGCCACCGATCAGGCGCTGCGCACCGCCGAACGCCGCTGCGAGCAGGCCGCCCCCGACGATCCCAACCATCGATGACGGGTGCCCCGCACCGCGCATCCCGCCGGGCCGGCTTGGGCCGGACGCGCTCTCATCTCATCATGCGAATGTCCGCCGGGCCAGCAGAATGCCCGCAAAGATGAGCAACGCGCCCAGGAACTCCATGCCGCCCAACGCCTCCCCGAAAAGCGCCCAGGCCGCCAGCGCCGCGACCACCGGCTGCAGCAACAGCGTCAAGGCCGAAAAAGCCGGTGGCAGATGAGCCAGCGCGTGGACGATCAATCCTTGGCCGGCGATCTGACAGACGAGGGCCAATGCCGCCACCACCGCCCAGCCGGTCGCGTTTGCCGGCAGGATGTCGGATTCGCTCACCACCGCCAGCGGGCCCAGTACCAGCGCCGTCACCAGCACTGAATAGAACAGCACCGTCCAGGTGTCGTGCCGGTTGCGCAGGGCTGCGGTCGCCAGGAAATATCCCGCATACATCATCGCCGTCGCCACCCCAAGCAGGTCACCGAGCATGCGTCCGGGCGCGATCTCGACGCTGCGGCCCATCAACACCACGGCTCCACCCAGGGCGAGCGCCATCGCCAGCAGGAACGGCGGGCGGAAGCGATGGCCGAGGAAAAGAAACCCGGCGAGCGCAACGAAGACCGGGTTGAGATTGGCCAGCAGCGTCGCATTGGCCACCGAGGTCAACTTGATCGACCAGTGCCAGAGGCCGAGGTCGGCGGCAAAGAAGACCCCGGCCGCGAATAAAAGCAGGGCGGCGCGCCGGTCCCAAGGTGGCGCGAGACGCAGGAACGGGCGGTCGTCCTCGTCGCCATGCCTGGGCATGACCATCCGCCACAGGAGCAGCGGCGGCAGCGCCAGGGCCATCCGCCAGAAGGCGCTGGAAATCGGGCCGACGTCGGCGATACGCACGAAGATCGGTGCAAAGCCGATCCCGGTCGCCCCCAGCAACAGGGCCGCAAAAGCGATGGTCGCCTGTCGATTCCGGCTCTGTTCGGCCGCCATTTCTCGTCCTGTTCGCTCGGCCATGGCTGGTCGCTCGTGTCATCGGGTGCCGCCTCCCATCATCCGTGGGACGGGCGTCTTGATCGAAGAAGGCGATAGCTTGCATAAAGCCAGGGCGAGCGCAATCCGGTCACGGGGAGCCAAGAGGAGGCAGATATGGTGGAGGAGACGGCTCTGCGCGATGAAGACCGCCTGTTCCCAACGGGCAGCGCACACGGCGGCAAGCTGGATGCGACGGCCTTCGCGGCTCTCTATCGCCGCTCGATCGCCGACCCTGACGGCTTCTGGCGCGATGAGGCCCGGCGCCTCACATGGTCCCGTTTCCCGACCCGCATCAAGGAGACCGATTTTTCGGGAGACGTCGGGATCCGCTGGTTCGCGGACGGCCGGCTCAATGCCTGCGTCAACTGCCTCGACCGCCATCTGCCGGCGCGCGCGCAAGAGACGGCCATCATCTTCGAGGCCGACGAACCGGGCGAAAGCCGGCGCATCACCTATGGCGCGCTGCATGCCGACGTCTGCCGGATGGCGAATGTGCTGAAAGCGCTCGGTGTTACGCGTGGCGACCGGGTCGGCATCTATATGCCGATGATCCCCGAGGCCGTGGTGGCGATGCTCGCCTGTGCGCGCATCGGTGCCGTGCATTCGGTCGTCTTCGGCGGGTTCTCGCCGGCGAGCCTTGCCGAGCGCCTGCATGACGCCGGCGCCGTCTGCCTGATCACCGCAGACGAAGGCGTGCGCGGCGGCCGGCGGGTGCCCTTGAAACGCCATGCCGACAAGGCGCTGGAAAGCTGTCCGACGGTGCAGGCGGTCCTCGTCGTCCGTCGCACCGGCGCCGATGTGCCTTGGACCAATGGGCGTGATCACTGGTGGCATGAGTGGCGCGAAAAAGTCTCTGCGGACTGTCCCGCCGAAGACATGGGCGCGGAAGACCCGCTGTTCATCCTCTACACCTCCGGCTCCACCGGCAAGCCGAAGGGGCTGCTGCACACAACCGGCGGCTATCTGCTCTATGCGGCGCTCACATTCGATCTCGTGTTCTCTTACCGGCCGGGCGAGATCTTCTGGTGCACCGCCGACGTCGGCTGGGTGACGGGCCACAGCTATATCGTCTACGGCCCGCTTGCGAATGGCGCCACCATTCTTCTGTTCGAAGGCGTGCCCACCTATCCCGATGTCGATCGCTTCTGGGACGTCGTAGAACGCCACAAGGTCAACATCTTCTACACCGCGCCGACCGCGATCCGCGCTCTCATGCGTCATGGCGACGAGCCGGTCAGGCGCCATGACCTCTCTTCGCTGCGGATCATCGGCACGGTCGGCGAGCCCATCAATCCGGAAGCCTGGCTGTGGTATTACCGCGTGGTGGGCGGTGCGCGCTGCTATGTGGTGGACACCTGGTGGCAGACCGAGACCGGCGGCATCATGATCACCGGTATTCCGGGCGCGGTGCCGATGAAGCCGGGACGCGCCGGCAAGCCTTTCCTCGGCGTGAAACCGGCGATCGTGGACGAGCAGGGCCGGGTGCTGGCCGAAGAGACCGACGAACCCCCGCTCGCCGAAGCGGAGGGTTTAAAAGATCAAAGGTTTTATCAATAATATAAAGTTTACCCGTAAACCCCGGG